>JANTGJ010000035.1 GCA_024762975.1 Candidatus Krumholzibacteriia bacterium | reverse complement strand
CTTGGCGCGCTGGGCAAGGGCCGGGTCGGCCGTCAGGCCCATACCCAGCGTTACGCAGACGGCGGTAGAGAGCAGCAGGTGGATGTAGCGCGGCACGGTCACTCAACGCTCCAGTTCGTAGCGGAAGAGGTTGCGCACCCCGTAGACCTCGATCGGCTCGCCGTCGACGACGCGGGGGCGATACTTGAACTTCAAAGCCGCCGCGATGGATGCCTTGTTGAAGATGCCGGGTGGGTCGGCTTCGATGACCACGGCATCCTTGGTGGTTCCAGTCACCGTGACCGTGTACTCGACCAGGCAATGGCCTTCGATCCCGCGTGATAGGGCACGGGTCGGATAGACCGGAGCGATTTTCACGATGGGCAGGTAGTCGCCGTCGGCCGCTGCCAGGCCCAGACCGGAAACGGACATCTCCACACCAAGGTCTACCGGTGCGACCGGGATCGAAACGGCAACCTGGGCATCGTCCACCGCATCGGTGCGCGGCTGGCTGGTCGCCTGGGGCGGAGCATCCGGAGCGACGGGCTTGTCGCGGCGCCGCTCGGCCCGCTGTACCGTCTCTTCGCGCTGCACGCGCACGAAATCCACGAAGTGGCGTGTACCGGATTCATCCAGTTTCGCCTGTGGCGTGGCGATCAGCACCTGCATCAGGAACACCACGCCGAGGGTGACGATGGAGCCCAGAACGATGGCCAGTGCGTAACGTGCGATCATGCCATCGACCTCTCCTAGTTCCCGTCGTTCGCCGCAATGGCCACATCGTAGACGCCCGCCAATCGCGCCGCGTCCATGACCTGAACCAGGGCACCGGTTCGTGCGTCCTCGTCAGCCTGGATCACGACCGTACCCTGCGGGTTCTCGGCGTGCAGGCGCTCGATATTGGCTCGCACCGCACGCGGATCGACCTGGCGCCGGTCGATCCAGATCGAACCATCGGCACTGATGGCGATCAGGATGTTGGCTTTCTCCTTGGCCACGGCGGTCTGGCCTTCGGGCTTGTTCACGTCGATACCCGCTTCCTTCACGAAAGAAGCGGTGACGATGAAGAAGATGAGCATGATGAACACCACATCCAGCATTGGTGTGATGTTGATTTCCTGCTCGTCTTCGTCCTGTTGCCAGGCCATGAATCGGTTGCGCATTGCAACTCCTCGTTCCTTGCGTCATTCCGAACACGGTTCCGAACTTCGTAGCGAACGGATCTAGTCGGTTGCGAGCCGGTCGTCCGCATCTTTCATCGCGCGGGCCGCCGCCCGCGCCAGCAGTGCCGCCGCGAAAACACCCGAAAGGGCGCCAACCATGCCCGCCATGGTTGGAATGGTGGCCTTCGAGACGCCGGCCGCCATCGAGCGCGCGTTGCCGGTGCCCGACAACGCGAGCACATCGAAAACTTCGATCATGCCGGTCACTGTGCCCACCAGACCCAACAGGGGGCAGAGCGCAACCAGCGTCTTGATCATGGGAATCGAGCCATTCGCTCCCCGGTTCAGGCGCGCTACCATGCCGGCCCGGATCTGACGAGCGATCCAGGAATCGTGGTCACTGCGCTGACGCCAGATCGCGACCTGGGCCGCAACAGCTCGCGGGTGGGCCTGACGGAAGTAGATGACTCGCTCGATGATCAGCACCCACATCCACAGGATGACCAGTGCGATCACGTTCAGAACGGGACCTCCGAGTTCCATGAAGTCGCGGATGGCGACCCAGGCGTCGAACAGCCACTGCATCCTCTACTTCTCCCGTTTGGCGGACGAACGCTCGCTGGAGCGCTCGGCCACGATGCCCGCACTCTGTTCCTGCAGAACGTGCACGATTCCCTTGCTGCGTCCGGCGACCAACGTGTGTAGCAACACGATCGGGATGGCGACGGTCAGTCCCAGCACCGTGGTGACCAGAGCCGTCGAGATACCGCCGGCCATCAGTTTCGGGTCACCGGTGCCGAACAGGGTGATTGCCTGGAAGGTGACGATCATGCCGGTCACGGTTCCGAGCAGACCCAGCAACGGCGCGACCACGCTGATGATCTTGATGAACAGCAGCGAGCGGGTCAGCTTGGGCATCTCGCGGAAGACCGCTTCGCCCAACTTCAATTCCAGCGTTTCGGTGTCGGCCATACTCAGGTCCTGGGCGGCCAGCAGTACACGGCCCAGCGGATTGCCCGCGTCGGGTGTGTCGTTCTTCATCTGCGCGGAAACCTTGGAACCGATCACCGTCAGGCTGACCAGGCGCTCCAACGCCAGCAGCAGTCCGACGATGCCCAGGCCGATGATCACGTAGCCCACGATGCCGCCCTGGGCAACGCGTTCGCGCAGGCTCGGACGGTCCAGATAGGTGGCCAGGATCTGGCCGCGCGTGGGATCGACACCAAAGACGGTGGTGCCGCTGGTGGCGGCCAGCAGATCGGCGGTCGTATCGGTAAAACGGCCCTGGGGCTGACGACTCAGCTCGGACAGGTTGCCGGTTTCGGGCGTGAACTGAAGGTAACCGTTCGCTGCGATGATATTGAAGGCCCCGACGCGTACGACGTCCTCCTGCAATTCCGTGCCGTCGGCGGCGATCACGCGGGCCGGGAACTTGACGATCTTGCCGGTCTCGGTCATCTCCTGTTGCAGCAGGAACCAGAGGTGCTCGATTTCCTCGATCGTTGGCAGGGCCGAGGCCGAGCCCAGCTTGCTGTTCAACTCGAGTAGGAACTTGCCGCGGTCGGGGTACTGCGCGCTCGTGATCGAGTTGTCCAGCAGGCCCTTCGTGTCCCCGGCGACCTGCTGTAACACACCGAAGAGCTCCTTCATCGAACCCAGGCGGCGATCCAGCTGCTCGGTCACTTCGACGATGTGCAATTCGTTCTCGTTGTAGGCATTTTCGAGCTTCTCGCTTTTCTGCTCCGCGGCACGCAGGGTGCGCCGGGCTTCGTCCAGCATTTGCTGCTGGTTGTCGCGGGCGGCGCGGAATTCGGCCTCGCGCTGGCGGTGCAATGCCTGGTCGGCGGCGCGGCCCTGTTCGACACGCTGCAGCAGGTCGTCCAGGTTGGTGGGAGTTTCATCCTGAGCGAAAGCCAGAACCGGCAACAAACTGAAAATCAGGGAAATCAGAAGGAGCTTTTTCATCGCGCCACCTCCGGAGCCGTTACCGGAAGCAGGAGCAGATCCGGAGCAACCAGTTTGCGGGCGATACGGATACCGCGGCGAACCTGATTGCGTGAGGCGCTGTCCGTCAGCGGTTTCCATTGCTTGTCGGCATCATCCCAGCGGCCCGTCGCGCTCGCATCATTGGTCTGGTAGTATAGCCCGACACGGCCCAGCCGCAGCACGTTGACCTCGAGGTTGGCGCCGTCGAGCACCAGAGCGTCCTTGTAGACCTCGATCGTGCGGCCGAAGTCGTTCTCGATCTGGAAGGCCTCCGTCAGCCGGCGAAACTTCTCGGCCAGCGTCACATCGGCGCGCTCCATCAGCGCACGCAGGCGATGGACGCGGGTGATGCGCTCCTCCATCAGGAAGGGCTTGTCCAGTTGGACGAACTGCTCCATTCCATCCAACATGCGGATCATCAACGGCATGATCTGCCGCTCGACGACTCCGACCTGATCCAACGATTCGGCCAACTGCGTCAGCTCGCCTTCCTGGCTGGTGATCTGGCGCTGGATGTAGTCGTTGTAGACCTGCAGGCCATCGATCTGTTTCATGAGTTGTTTGTATTCGGTCTCCAACTCGCTGGTCTCGCCGACGACCTGGTCGATCGCCTGCTGACTGGCCTGGGCCAGCACCAGGCGCTGGGTGGCTGCAGCCAATACCTGGTCCAAGTCACCGGCCGGAGCAGTCGAGGCGGCAATCAGCAGGCCCACCAACACGACAAGCCGCGAAGCCGGACGCCACGCTTTCGGGCATCGGTTCATCCGAACTCTCCTTCAGTATTGCGCACTCGCAGGGTATCTACCTTGTCAAGATGGATATCGACAATCCAATGCACCATACGGCACCGAACGCTCCGTTGCAAGCCGAGGGGATGCCGGGAGTCTGTCGGACACCGGCTGGAATGAGGGGCTGTCATTCCGGGTTCGATCACCTATACTCACTCTGGGGATTTTTCAATCGATCACTACTGCCCGGAGTCACTTCCATGAATTGGTTTCAGGAACTGCGCGAGCGCCGCGTACCACAATTCGTCATCAGCTACATCGTCGGCGCGTTCGGCCTGGTCCAGTTCTTCGAGTTCCTGGAACAGCGCATGAGTTTGTCGCCGCATCTGGTGAACCTGGTTGGACTGACACTGATCCTCCTGTTGCCGAGCATCATCGTGCTGGCCTGGAGCCTGGGACGCCCCGGACGGGATACCCTCGGCCGTACCCAGAAAGTGGCGATTCCGGCGAATCTCCTGGCGGCCGCAATCCTGCTGCTGGTCGTCTTCCAGGGCAAGGAACTCGGCGCGGTCACGCGCACGATCGAAGTCCAGGACGAGAACGGCCAGGTCACCGAGCGTGTCATACCCAAGAACGAGTTCCGTAAACGATTGGTCGTCTACTATCCGGAAAGTACCCTGACCGAGTCCGATCCCTGGATTCGCGAGACAACGGCGCTGCTGATCGCGGGCGATGTCAGCCAGGACGTTTTCCTGGATGTGGCCTTGCCCGTTAACATGGCCACTGCGCTGCGCGATGCCGGCCACAAGGACGGCCATGGACTGTCCGGAGCTCGCCAGCGCAAACTCGCTGTCGAGGTACTACCTCTCCGGTTCCATCGAACGCGAAGGGGAAAACTGGATCCTGACCACCGAGCTTCATTCGGCTGACAGCGGGCGCCGCGAGGCGTTGCGAGAGTATCACGGTCCCGATCTGTTCGAAGTCGTTGACGAGGCGACCCGCGAGATGCGTGCAGATCTGGGGATTCCCGCCTCACATATTCAGAACGGCATCGACCTGCCGGTGGCTGAAGTGACGAGCCCCGACCTCGAGGCCGTCGAGGACCACGCAGCCGCTGTCGCTTTGGTCGTGCACGACAACGATTGGGCAGGGGCGGCACCGTACCTGGAGGCTGCCGTGGAGCGGGATCCGGAGTATGCGCTGGCGCAGTTCCTGCTGTTCGGCGTCTATCAGACCCTCGGCGAGGTGGAAAAATCGAACGCGGCCATGGCTGCGGCGATGGAAAACCTCTACCGCGTAACCGAGCGCACCAGCTATGTGATCAAGTCGCAGTACTACTTCAATATCGAACAGGACATGGACAAGTCGATCGCCGTACTCGATATGTGGAGCCGTATCTTCCCCAATGATATCGAGGCGCTGCAGCAACGGGCCATGTATCTCACCATTCGGAGAGACCTGGCTGGGGCCGTCCGGGATTACGAATCGATCCTGGAGATCGACCCGACCCAGTACCATGTCCTCCAGGACATCGCTTCCACCTATCGCCAGCTGCACGACTACGACCGTGCCGAGGCTGCCCTGAAACGCTACATCGAGCTGTTTCCGGCGCGGGCCGATGGATATGACGATCTGTCGGAGTTCTACGTCGCAACCGGCCGCCTGGACGAAGCGCGGGAGGCGCTGGATCAGGCGCTGCTGCTGGAGCCGGGAAACCAGAGCTTGCGCATGCAGATGATCGACCTGGAATTGAAACAGGGCAGGTACGATGTGGTTGCCGCGGCCCTCGAGCGCGAGCTGCCGCGGGCCGAGAACGACCGCGCCCATGCCCGCGCGCACTCCCTTCGCTTGTTGTTGGCGGTGAACCAGGGCCGCGCCGATCTGGCTGCCGACGCGCTGGATTCCTTCTACGTGCACATGGCGCAGGTCCGCAACCCACTGCAGCTGGATATCATCTATTCGTTGATGGTGCCGGCGTTGAGCATCTGTGGCGCTCCGGACGAGGCGATCCAACGGCTCGATGCCGTCGCGGCTCGGCTGCCCGCACCGTTCGATGGGCTGACCGGCGTGGGGCGAGCCTGGGCCCTGAAGGATCTGGGGCGCCCCGAAGAGGCGCGTCTGGAACTGAAACGGGCGACCGCCGTTGTAGACCAGTACCAGTTCGAGACGTTCCGCGCGACGCTGGCGATGGTCAGCGGCTTGATCGAGCGGCGGGAGGGCAATTTCGAAGCGGCAGTGGAACAGTTCCGGCTGGCGATCGACCAGGCGCCCCAGAATGATCCGAACATGTATGTGCAGCTTGCCGGAGCCCTGCGCGAATCCGACGATCTGAAGGAAGCGCAGCGTGTCATCGAAGAGGGCTTGAATCTGCATCCGGCTCATGCCGAGGGAAACCTCGAACGAGCCCGAATCGAATGGGCCCGTGGCTCGAAGGACGCCGCGGCCGAATATCTCGAAGTCGCGCTGGCGGCGTGGAAGGAGGCCTCGCCGGGCTACCTGCCGGCACGGGAAGCGAGAGAATTGAAGCGCCTCTGGAGCCTGACACAGTAACCCACGGTTCTCGGGAGGATTTGAATGCCGAAACTGGCCATCATGTCATTGTGTTTTTGTATCCTGGCAGCTCCGGCATGGGCCGGGGATGAGTATTCGATGCACGACAAGGAACTGTTATTTCGGGTCAATGGTCTGGATAGCATCGGGCTGAGCTCTTTCGACGGGGGCCTGGGCCTTCGTTACTTCCTGGGCTCGCACATCGCGCTACGCCCGGGGTTCAATTTCTCCGACCGTACCACCATCAACGAACCGAGGGACGGGCAGGTCGAAGGCGATCAGAGCGACCAGACCAGTTACCGGGTCGAAATGGTCGTGGAATACCATCTCGAACCGCGCGGTCGTATGAATTCGTACTGGGGACTGGGATTCGAGTATTCCAATTCCGACGACACCTTCCGCAATGCCCGGTTCGATACGCTGACTCCCGGTCAATCATTGGAATCCACACGGAACGAAACCGCCTATTCGGTACTCGGACTGTTGGGCGTGCAGTGGGTCGCCACCGAATCGATTCGTCTCGGGGCGGAGTATCAGTTGAACTACTCGATCAGAGACCGCGAGACAGTTCGCACGGCGTACCAAACGGAGGATCTCAAACAGAACGACGATGCCACGTACTTTTCGGCCAATAGCAGCTCGATCTACGCGGCGATCCGGTTCTGATCGGGAGGGCAACACGGAGTAGGCATCCCGGGGGTGCCTACTCCTGCCACTCAATCAGGAAACTGCTCCGGATCCCACCATTCGTCGGTCCATCCCGGCGCTACCAGTCTCAGGAACTCCAGTGCTGCAACCGTCACCGCGCTGAGGCCCATCACGCCGCCGACCAGGGCCCAGAACCAACCGGCCTCGACCCAGTGGAAGGGAAATGAGAGGACCAGTGTGATGCCCCAGGTGTAGACGCCCAGATCTCGAGTTCGACTGCCGTACCATTGCATGGTGTAGATCTCCCGGGTGGAAACGCAGAACGGCCGGTTGAACCGGCCGCTCTGGTATTGGTTCCCGTGCGGGCTACAGATAGAAAAGCAGGAATACCAGCGGGAAGATCACACCGAGAGTCGTCAGCCACCAGCCGCGCCCGGTGATGCCCTTGCTGCCCTTCAGCACGAACATGCCGGTGATCGCCAGCAGGATCAAGGCGCCGCTGAAGAGATCGGAGAACCACATCCAGGCCTGACCCGGATTGTAGTGCAGGAAATTCACCTCGAAGAACACCGGGCGCTTGCGGATCGTCTCCTTGAAACCCCGGCCCGACGCGCGATCGAAATCATAACTGCCATGGTCGATGAAGACCTTCATTCGCCCCGGTTCGGGATAGTAATGCTTCTTGTAGAAGTCCTCGTCGCCGTGCCGGGACAGAAACTCCAGCACCTGCGCGCGGGTCAGGTTGCCTGTGGGCATGTCCTGCCACTGCACCTGCTCGTGCGAGATATCGTAGTTCGGGTTCCAATCCGTCTTGTGGTTCAGGGCAATTCCCGACAGCGCGTAGATGATGGTCATCCCCACGCACAGATACCCGACATCCCGATGAAGGATGTTATTGAGTTTGCGCCACTTGATAGCCTAGTCCTCCTGCTGCATTTCCGCGAAGGACACACACTCGAGGCTATAGAAGCCGATGTAACCCTTCCCGGACTCGGCCAACTGCTTGCGCAGGGCGGTGATGCGGTCCATCGCGGCGGATTCGGGCTTGGCGCCGGCGTTCGGTTCGCCGTCGGACTCCGGCTTCAGGTCGGCCGTACAGTCCTCGCCGACTTCTTCCTTCTCCCATTCGTCCAGGTAAGCCGCGTCGACGCGCATTTCCAGGACCTTGCCCTGCACGCGGATCTCGGAGCCTTCCAACCCGACGTCGAACGTGCCGACCTTCTCGCCTGCTTCGATCTTCAGGCGATCCTGGGGATCCTCGCCAAAGATGAATACCCGCTTGCCGCTGTGCTTGCAGACATGGTCGACGGTGCCGCTGACGGTGACGATCTGGTCGACCAGATCGGCAGCATTGGCGTTGAACTCGGCGATGGTCATTTCTTTCGCCCCGGTCGCGGTATCGGCGGCCTTCTCGGCTGCGCACGAGGCCAACATCAGTCCGGCCAGAGACACGATCATCGCCAGCAACGTCATCTTCTTCAGCATGTAGTTTCCCCTTTTTGAGATTCGTTACCCGAATCGTTCCGGGTCCCCCGATGCGCAATGAAACGCAATGTTTTCGGCACCGCCGGCGTGACCGAGGGTACCTGTTTCTCCTGAATCCAAATCTATGCCGCTGGGGCCGCCGAATCCAGATCGAATCGGTAGGAGGAGGCTTTACCCCCTGTGGACCTGCCGTTTTCGTCGATCGTGTCTATTCTGTTGCCATCCGTAGGATCCCGAGTCGAAACCATGGAGTGGAAAATGAAGAAGATGATGATCGCGATGGTCGTTCTGGCGGTCGGAATGTCGGCCTACGCTGTAGATCACCCGGCCGAGCACCCGACCGAGCACCCGGCCAACGAAGCGGCCAACCCGCACGACTTGCCGCAGGAGAAGCACTTACGGAACTTGCGTATGCTGACCGATGAGGGTGAGAACGCCGAGGCCTATTTCAGCTTCGATATGCAACGCCTCATTTTCCAGTCCACCCACGGCGATCTGGAATGCGACCAGATCTTCACCATGGATCTCAAGGGAGACAACCAGCGACTGGTCAGCACCGGACTGGGCCGGACGACCTGCTCCTACTTCCTGCCCGGTGACGAAAAAATCATCTATGCGTCGACGCACGAAGCCGACACCGCCTGTCCGGCCAAGGCCGATCTTTCGCAGGGATATGTCTGGAAAGTCTATGCCGGTTTCGATCTCTACATCGCCCAGGCCGACGGCAGTGGTGTGGAGCCGTTTCTGCCTGCTCCCGGTTACGACGCCGAGGCCACGGTTTCGCCCGCCGGCGACCGCATCGTCTTCACTTCGCAGCGCGACGGCGATCTGGATATCTACAGCTGCAACCTGGATGGCAGCGACCTGCGCCGCCTGACCGATGCCCTGGGCTACGATGGGGGACCCTTCTTCTCGTGGGACGGGTCCAAGATCGTCTATCGCTCATTCCATCCGCAGACCGACGCCGAGATCAAGCGATACCGCGACCTCCTGGACGACGAGATGATCGAACCGGGCAATTTCCAGATCTGGGTGATGGATGCGGACGGCTCGAACAAGCGTCAGGTGACCCACAACGAAGCGGCCAACTTCGCTCCTTTTTTCCATCCCGACAACGAGCGGATCATTTTCTGTTCGAGCCTGAACTCGAAGGATCCGCGACGCCCGGACTTCAATCTGTGGCTGATCAATGTGGACGGCACGGGGCTGGAGCAGGTCACATTCTACGAGGGCTTCGACGGATTCCCGATGTTCACGCGGGACGCTTCGAAGCTGGCCTTCGCCTCGAACCGGGACAACAGGAACCCGCGGGATACGAACGTCTTCCTGGCCGACTGGGTGGACTGAGCGCCGTTTGGCGTCGACTAGTCGGTGCGGAAGGTCTTGAGCAACGACTCATTCGTCTCGTGCTCCTGCATCATCTTCAGCAGGCTGCCCAGGGCGCGTGAGGAATCCACGCTCGCGGCACCTCGCCGGAGGCGTTGCAGGCATTCGAACTGCTCCTCGTCGTAGAGCAGGTCATCGCGACGGGTACCGCTTTTTTTCACGTCGATCGCGGGGAATACGCGCTGCTCGGCCAGACGCCGGTCCAGCACCAGTTCCATATTTCCGGTGCCCTTGAACTCTTCGAAGATCAGGTCGTCCATGCGCGAACCGGTGTCGACCAGGGCGGTGGCCAGTACGGTGATCGAGCCGCCGTGTTCGATATTGCGCGCCATGCCGAAGAAGCGACGGGGGATTTCCATGGCACGGGAATCGAGGCCGCCCGACAGGGTGCGGCCCGATCCGCTGCCGACCTGGTTGAAAGCGCGCCCCATGCGCGTCAAGCTGTCCACCAGGATGACCACATCGTGTCCGCACTCCAGCTCGCAGCGCGCCTGGGCCCGGCACATCTCAGCCAAACGTACGTGAGCCGAAACATCCTGGTCACTGCTGCTGGCCAGGACCTCGGCCGGTACGCGGCGCCGAAAGTGGGTGACCTCCTCGGGCCGTTCATCAACCAGCAGGGCGACCAGTCGCACGTCGGGCGCGTCGGCTACGATCGATTCGGCCAGCTCTTCGAGCAGGCGAGTCTTGCCGGTCTTGGGGGCGGCCACGATCATGCCTCGTGTGCCCCGTGCCACGGGCGCCATCAGGTCCATCAGACGCATCGAGGTGTTGCCGGTGGTCCCGAGATCGAATCGCTGCTCGGGATTGATGACCACCAGATCGGTGAAGCGCGTCCGTTGGCGGAACGCGCCAGGCTCCATGCCGCAGACCGATTCGACCTCGCGCAGAGCGAGGCCTTTTTTTCCGCGTCCTGCCGCACCCTTCACGGTGGCGCCGGTGATCATGCCGTAGCGCTGGATCAAGGCCTGGGGGACGAAGATATCGTCGCTCGTGGGTTGCAGCGAGCGTGCGGGATTGCGCAGGAAGCCGCCGCCCTGTTTGAGAACTTCGAGAAATCCGCTGACCATTTCGCTCACGGGAATCCGTTTCGCCGAGGTGAAAGTCGTCTGATCTATCGTGTGAAGGCAACGCCCGCAGCGAGCGCCTGTTCGCCGAGAACATAGGCCTCGGCAAACAAGGCCGCATCGCCCAGCGCGATCGAAGCGCCCGCGCCGATCTGATAGTGGTACTTGTCGGTACCGGTTTCGTCGCGTCCGTCGAGCTGCCAGGTGACCGGGCCACCAAAAACGCGCACCGTTCCGTAGGTCGTTGTATTGCCCGTGGGGTTCCACGCGCAGGCAGCACCCAGTCGCAGGTCAGTGGCGAAGTAGTCGCGATCAGCTTCGTCACCGGTGGACGACGTGGAAGCCCATGAAGCCCCCAGGTAGGCGGACCCATCGACCGAAGGCGTCCAGCCATGCCCCTGCCGTGTGCGCTGTTCGAAACCGATGGCGAACAATCCGCCGCTGGAAATCTCGTGATCGGCGCGAATCCCATTCTTCAATGTTCCGTCGTGGATCACGCCGCCTACCAGACGCACGGTGCGCCGGGGGCCGAGGGTGCGGGCCACCGAGAACGACAGCGTGCTCATCTCGACGTTGTACTCGCCCGCGTCGCCAAAGTCGAGCACCGTATCGAAATTTCCTCCGACCACGGTTCCCTGCCAGCGCACGGGGGCCTCTGTCGAATAGGAGCAAGCCGCAGGCGGACCGCCTGTTGAAGGAACGCCTCAACCATACACGGCCGGAGCCCAGGATCCAGCCGAAATAGCGACAATACCTACCAGAACCATCATTCTGCGTTGCGACATCTGCATTGTCTCGTCCTTCCGATCGTGCTCGAATCGATCGCCTGAGGGGCCATCCCGGTTTTCTCGAACACGCCCGGCAGGTTCTCGCGGCGCCCTCGCTCCACCCAAGATAGTACTTTCAGCAACCTGATTCACTCCGAGAGGGAAATCACGCCCGCGGGATATCCTAGATAAAAGGTCGGAGATAGTTGCGGCCCGCGCGCGCTCTTCGTTACGTGGATTAGATGGTCCCTTTCTCGAGGGGCCATTGTGGCGAAATCTACAGCCCATCACGGCTTCAATTTTTGGAGGTTGACCATGCTGCAACGTCCCGGCCTTCGCGGCGCCCTGTTCGCCGCCTTGCTGCTGCTCGCTCCCCTGTCCGCGCTCGGTGCGGGCCTGGTTGGCGAAACAGCGGCTCCTTTTAGTTTGAACGATACCAACGGCATCAACCATGTGCTTTCGAATCATCAGGGTGAGGTGGTCTACCTCTTCTTCGTGGGGCACAGCTGAGGTTCTTGTCGCGCGGCGGCTCCCGGGTCGGAGACGCTTCATCAGGCATTCATGGGTGAGTCCTTCCAGGCTTACGCTCTCGATATGTGGAACGGGTCGGTTTCGCAATGCAACTCGTTCATCTCGGCGACCGGTATCACCTATCCGATGCTGCGCCTGGCCGGGGCCGCCGGACTCGGCGCCGCCTACAGCGCCGGGGTAGACATCAGTTTCGTGGTCGATGGCGACGGTGTGATCGTCTATCGCGGCGGCGGCGTCAACACCAGTGCGGTGACCGGCGCCATCCAGTCGGCGCTGGACGCGTTGGCCGCGCCGGTCGGCGATGCTCCGTCGAGCCGGAACTTCGAGTTCCTGGCTGCTTATCCCAATCCATTCAATCCGATGACCAACATCCAGTTCGAGATCGGTGGAGAGTTGGCCAGCGCCTCGGTGCAGGTCGATATCCTGGACGTGCGCGGCCGTCGTGTCGCCCGTCTCGCGGATGCGGTCATGGACGGTGGCCGGACCCATACGATCCAGTGGAACGGTCTGAACGACGCCGGCATCTCGGCTGCGAGCGGCACGTATCTGGCCGCCGTGACGGTTGATGGCGTGCAGAAATCCCGTTTCATCACGCTCATCAAGTAAGGTAAAAACGAATGAGAAACCCCCGTTTATTTCGGATCAGCGCGGCCCTGGTGGCCGTGCTGATCCTCTCGACGGCCGCCCTTGCCCTGCCGGGCGAAGGCGAGGAATTCGCTCCCGACTTCACCCTGGAGGATTTGCGCGGCGATTCGGTCACTCTGAGCGACGTCCTGGCCGACGGCCCGGTGATCCTCGACTTCTTCGCCACCTGGTGCAAGCCGTGCGGCAAGGCGTTGCCCAAGCTGCAGAAACTCGCCCAGGAGTACGAGGGAAAGGTGCAGGTGATCACCATCAGCATCGATGACCCGCGCAGCCGTTCGAAGATTGCGCCATCGATGCGTGCGAAAGGTGTGAAACTGCCGGTACTGCTGGACAGCGACAAGATGGTGGCCTCGCTGTACCGGGTAGCTTCGATTCCCTCGACATTTCTGATCGCTCCGGACGGGCGGATCGCGGCCGTGCACAAGGGTTATCGCGACGGGGAGATCCGCCAACTCGAGTCCGAGCTGAACGCTTTGCTAGCTGAAGGAAAATCCAGATGATATTTTCGAAATGGAGGCCGGTCCTGTGCGGGATCGGCCTGGTTGTTCTGGGTTCCGGAGCCTGGGCGGGGTCCGCCCTCGCCGAGGGGCGCGTGCAGGCCTCGAATCTGCTGATGCACCAGGTCGGTCGTGACCCCAGTTCGCAGGAGACCGAGGGCACACGTTTCTTCGATCACCTCCAATTGGACTACCTGTCCGGTGTGTTCCGGTATGGCTTGCGTGCGCAAGTGTACCGTACCTCCGAGTCGGGCCAGGTCTACGAGGAAATCTCCCAGAAGTACGTGGAGTGGCGCAGCCGAAACCTGAAGGTGCGCGTGGGCAACGCCTACGCCACACTCGGTCGTGGTCTGCTGTTCCGTGCTTTCGAGTTGCCGGGCGTCGTGCGCGAGGTCGTCACCTTTGCCGACGTGAAGTACATGGACTCGCGCGACCTCGAGGGCGCCGTGGTCGAGGGTCGGTACGGTCCGGTTCGTTTCCAGGCGCTCAGTGGCCGCCCGCTGGCCTACGGGGACAACCCACCGGGCGTCGATTTCCTGCTGCGCCGCGAGGGAACCGTTTCGGGGGGGCATTTCGATGTGGACCTGGGGCGCGGACTGCGTCTGGGATCGGGATACCTGCGTGGTGACGGTTTCCACTTCATCGGTCGTGGGGACCTGGAGGAGTACGGCAGCCTGGATGTGACCTTGGACGGTACGCGCCTGCTGCCCTCCCTGGCTGACGCGGGCTGGTTCTTCAACCTGTACGCCGAGTACGCCGGCAAGCGGTGGACGCCGCTGTTGGACCCGTTCTCGACCGCCGACCGCAATCCGCACGCGCTCTACACCTCGGCCGAACTGGCGTACGACCGCTGGTCGCTGACCTATGAGACGAAGGACTACCGTGACTTTCTCCTGCCGTACAACGATGCACCGAATCTGGTGCCCGAATTGGCGCCTTCGCTGATCAACCGACGCTCGCATTTCCTGGTCGCCAACGATGAACGTGGTCAGGCGATCGGTTTGCAGGGTGCCATGCTGGGCGATTGGAACGTACACTACGAACGGGCCGATGCGCGCAACGGCGAGGATCCGAACCTGATGCGCTACCGGCTGAACTTTCTCGAGGTGTCCAGTCCGCCGTTGGAGGATACCCGGGGCACGATCTTTGTGGCCGAGGGTCGCGACGATCTGGAGACGCTGTCCGGACAGAAGACGGTCGGCCTGTCACTCGAGCGTTCCCTGGTGGATGGTTATTCAGCGACGGCCACGATCGAGTACCAGCAGATCGAGCGTCCGAATGACGAGACGAGCCCCAACGATGTGCTCGTCTCGGCCACGGTCAGCCGTGCGGGACTCGGCAGTGCTTCCCTGGTCTGGGAGCAGTCGAACGACCTGCAGGTCGCCGATGATCCGCTGACCCTGGATATCGAGACCTCCAGCCGTCGTTGGCTCGGCGTCATCGTGCAGGGATCACTGGACCGCAATCACGAGGTGGCCTTCTTCGCGGGAAAACGCCGCGGGGGCACGGCTTGTACTTCGGGCACCTGCTATCTGGTACCGGATTTTTCGGGAGTCGAAGTGCGCTTGACCAGCCGATTCTAGCGAGTTTACGACAGCGCGTGGGGAGCAAGCCCGGCCGGTAACTCGTCCGGGCTTTTTCCTGATGCGCACGGGGGACTAGTCCAGGCCGGAGATCAAGCGCAATTGATCAGCCGAAACCCCAGCCCAGTCTCCAAAGGTGTGCGGCTCACGCTCGGCGATTTCGGTGGGCACCAACCCGACCAGATGGTCCCAGGCCGGCTCATCCAAGGCCTCGATCAACTCGATGAAGCGCATGGCCTCGGCGCTGGGCTTCAGGTAGTGACGCGCCATTCCGGCCATCGCCTTCAGCATCGGCAGATAGGGTTGCAGGTCGGTCGTCGTGCTGGCGGCCTCGGAGTCGATCCAGGCGACAGGCGCCTTGAAAATCTTGCCGGGATACCGCATTTCCGATTTCAGCAGCAGTTCGATGTCGAACGCGAATTGTTTCTCCAGCGCCGGTGCGGCGATCTTGCGCACCAATTCGGCAGGAAAAGCCTTGAAACCGCACTGTGTATCGATGATTTCGCGCAGCGGCGGGAACAGGCGCTTCCACAGATAGATAAAGAGCTTCCCGCGCAGATTTCGCGTTCCGGTCTTGATCGAGATGGATTGCGGCTCGCGGCGTGAACCGATCGCGGCCACGGATTCGCCTCGCAGGATGGGCACGATCAACGAACCGGCCTGGCCCAGATGGGTCGACAGGTCGGCGTCCGTGAAGAGTACCACCTGGCCCGGCAGGTCCCGTTGGGCAGCTTCCCACATGCCGAGCAGGATCGAGCCACCCTTGCGACTCTCGTCCGTCGAATGCATCGGCTGGGTGACCGGATGGTCGGATTCGATCGCATCGGCGAGAAACAGTACACGAGCGTCGACGCCCTGCAACTCGGGCGAGTCGCGCAGGATCTTCTGCGCCAGGTGCCCACTACCCTCGGGACAGCCATCGTCCACGACGGTCAAATCCCAACTCGCATCCGCCACTCCGTCGAAGAGCCACCTCAGTTGACGGATTTTTTCGCGCAGGAAATCCTCGCCATAGGGATGCTCGTCACGGGTCAGGATCCGCTGGTGCTCACGGTAGACGGCAAAGACCACCGACAGATGGATGGGCCGGCCCAGCGCGGCCAACGCCGCTTTGGACCGCGCCAGCTTCACCGCGACCTGAGCCATCAGGGGAATCCGGTCGCGGTCGGCGAGCCACTCGTCCTCGAGAGTCGTCAACGCCGCGGCGACCGGCACTTCGGCCAGGATCTCATCCGCGAGCTTCACGACGCGATTCAGGTGCTCCGGATCGGTCAGATCCAGGTTCCCCGGCAGATTTTTCAAGAGAATTTTCATGGTCACCAGGATAGCGCAGAATCGCGGGCATTGCATCCATTCGATCCGTTGTTTCCTGCTGGGGTTCCTGCTGGGATTGTTTCCTTGCCTCGAATGTGGTATGTTCAGGGCCTCCGAGGGGGTTCCAGTGTGGGGCATGGAAACGGAGGCGGGAGATGACTCCCCGACAGAATCGATGTATTTTTTTGACCCTCTGTCTGATCGTGGTTCCAGTTGCTCTGACCTGCGTGATGCCGGTGTACGCCCGGACTGATGCTCCGCAAAAGGAGATCGTCACGGACGGCCGGTATGTGCACAACGTAGGTAACCTGGACCACAATGTAACGAATTGGGGGTTGCTGGGCAGCACCCCCAACCAGGCCGGGAATGTCCCATGGGCCGATGCGCCCTCTGCGCAGTGGCCGGCTCAGTCGGGAAACGAGTACCTGTGGGCAGCCGGTCTCTGGGTAGGGGGCGTTCGTCTGGGTGAACGGCTGGTTTCTACGGGGGCTTTCAGGAGCGAGTTTCGTCCGACCGATGCGGTTGCCGACAGCATTCACGTGACCGCGACCGGTGCCTTCGGCGGCGCCCGCTATCCGTGGCCGGGTGCGGACGATGACGGTGACGGCGTCGAAGACGAAGAGATCCTCAACGGGATCGACGATGACGGCGATGGCGCCATCGACGAAGATTTCGCCGCCTGGGGAGATCAGCACTTCGTGGCCACGTATCGTGACGATGATCCCTCCGTACAGGAACAGTTGCCTGACCACACCCCACTGGGTATCGAGGTTGTACAGCAGTCCGTGCAGTGGAGCAATCCACTGGGCGAAGACTTCGTCGGCTACGATTTCACGATCACCAACCAGGGCGTGGTATCGATCGAGGACCTCTACCTGGGAATGTTTTCGGACTTCGACATCGGCCCGAGAGGCCTGGTCGATGTTGCTTCCGATGACTATGCGGGATCCTGGGTCGGCACAATTCGGCATTCCAGCGGTGAGTTTGTCCCGGTCGAACTGGCCTACATGTGGGACGGAGCCGATCATTCCCCGTTGCCCGGTTACATCGCGTGGGTTCTTTGCGGGCACACCACCGATCCCGAAGGAGTGACTGCGCCGGCGGCGGTATCGCTGCGGACATTCCAGCGATTCTCGGGCCAGGCCTCATTCGCGCAGGGTGGTGATCCGACGAATGACGAGGAACGCTATTCTCTGATGAGTGCCGGGCCGGATGAGTGGGATTCCGACACACTGCCCGGTATGCAGAGTGATTATCGCGTTCTTACCAGCAGCGGTCCTTTCACCTCGCTGGAGCCCGGCGAATCGCTGCACTACGCCGTGGCCCTGGTCGCGGGCATCGATCTGGACGAGCTGTTGGCGCACGCGGCCGAGGCCGTCATGACCTACCGCGGGGTGAACTACGACCGCGACGGCGACCCCGCAAACGGCGACGAGTATGCCGTCCACTGGTTGCGCGACGACGAGGCTCCGGTTTCGTCGATGACCGGCAGCCTGCGAACCCTGGCCGTTGCCGGCGGTGTGGAGATCTCCATCGATTCGAATGGTTCCGCAGACGAATTGAGCGTCTACCGGCCCGCGGGTATCGGCCTGGCCGAACGGGTCTGGCAGGGGGGCGAATTCGAGTCCCTCGGCGGGGACGGCCACTCACGGAGTTTCCGACTGGAAGATCACGAAGCGGGCGCCTGGCCACGCACCTACCGCCTGATCTACACGGAAGACGATTGGCAACAGACGCTGGCCGAAGTGACGGTCGAGTTGCCCGGCGCGCAGGCGATCGAGCTGCTGGCCAGCCCGAATCCCTTCAATCCGCAGGTCAACTTCCGGCTGACGGCGCAGGCCTCCGACCATGCGGTGTTGCGCGTATTCGACGTGCGCGGCCGGAGAATCACCACGTTGCTGGACGGCCCGTGGGCCGGCGGCACCGAGACGCTTACCTGGCGAGGAACCGACGACGCGGGTCATTCGGTGCCCAGCGGCGTCTACGTAGTACGGCTGGAGGCGGGGCGCGAGATTGCGCACACGAGGATCACCCTGTTGCGATAGAATGTCGAATCAAGAGCCCCTGTTCGATCGTCGGACAGGGGCTTTCGTATATCCGGGAGCAGAGCCCACCAGCTCAGACGTCCAGGTCGGGAACTTCCTGGCCCTGATTTTCCGGATCGCGCCAATAGGTCTGTTCCGCGGACTGGACCTTCGGTGTCAGCAGCAGTAGCAGAATCAGGAACAGATAGAGAGCCGCGACCAGCGAAACGGGGATCCACCAGGGGATCGTTCCGATCGAGAAAAGGCCGGGCATCAGCGGCTGGTCCGGGGGCGCGGGCAGCACCACCGCGCGGCTGATCCAGGCGAGCAACAGGAATGCGAAAATATAACCGTAGTTGCGGCGCAACCGGGCCCGCATTGCCTGAAAACGCGTGATCTTGAACTTCGGATGAAACAGATCCTCTGCCACCTGCCTTCCCCAGTCGTCGATCGGGCTCTTCAGATCACGGCGCAGTAGGGGACCGTAAAAACATTCCTCGATCATGCGCAGACGCGAACGCCACATATCGAAGAATCGAAACCGTCGCGACTCGTGCAGCAGAAACATGAAGTTGGCGTACATGCCCGTGATGATCGTTTCCTGACCGTAGGTCGGATTGGAAAAACTGAAGGTGAGAATGCCGACCGTCGCGATCAGGGCCCAATGCGTGGTCGTGTCCATCCGCTTGCGCCATTCGAGCGTGCGCTGCAATTCGCCCCGGTAGAAATGGACCATCGCGGCGACATACTCGGAACGGGAAAGAGGAACACCCTCGAAATCGGGCGGAGGGACAGTGCGACTTGCGTCGCGGTGGATGGAGTGGTTCCGGTCGTAGTTTTCCATGAGCTGATGATAGTTTGTTCGCCGTAGGCGATCAAGTGTTTGAATACATGACAAATTGCGGGCGCGGGCCGGGCGCCAAACCAGGGGAGGGCTCCGCGGATGCGGAGCCCTCCGCCGGGAATCGTTTGCGGCGGGGACTACGGATTCTGCACTTCCGGCTTCTCCATCGTGCGCGGCCCCACATTCTTGACGTAGCGATCCAGCCAGGTCGAGGTCTCCCACAGCAGGTGCATGATCGACTCGCGGGCCCGGTAGCCGTGGGATTCATGCGGCAGCATGACCAGACGCGCCGTGGCGCCGTGGCCCTTCAGCGCACCGTACATCCGCTCGCTCTGCATCGGAAACGTGCCCGAGTTATTGTCGGCCTCGCCGTGCACCAGCAGAATCGGCTCGTTGATCTTGTCGGCATGCATGAACGGCGACATCTCGAAGTAGATCTGCGGGGCCTCCCACAATGTGCGTTCCTCGGACTGGAACCCGAAGGGGGTCAGCGTACGGTTGTAGGCGCCGCTGCGCGGCAGGCCGAGCCGGAAGAGATCCGAGTGGGCCAGCAGATTCGCCGTCATGAAGGCGCCGTAGCTGTGGCCTCCGATCGCGATTCGGTCCGGATCGCAGACACCACGGTCGACGACGGCATCGACGGCCGCCTGGGCGCTGGCTACGAGCTGCTCGACGAAGGTATCGTTCGGTTCCTCTGCGCCCTCGCCGATGATCGGCATCGTCGGGTCGTCGAGAACTCCGTAGCCGCGCGTCAGGAAGAGCATCGGCGAGCCCCAGAACACGCGCGTGAAGCGGTAGGGGGAGTCGGTGACCTGCCCGGCGTCCTGCTTGCTCTTGAACTCGGTGGGGTAGGCCCACATCAGGAACGGCAACGGACCGTCGCGATCCTTGTCGTACCCGGCGGGCAGGTACAGTGTGGCCGTCAGCTGCACGCCGTCGTTGCGTTCGTAAGTGATCAACTCCTTGCTGATTCCGGCCAGTTGCGGCGCCGGGTCGGGGAAGAAGGTTTTCTGTTCCATCGTGTTCTTCCGGAGATTTCGCAGCCAGTAGTTCGGCGGTTCGGTCTTCGATTCCCGACGGGTCAGCAGCAGGCCCTTTTCGAAGTCGACCATTTCGACCGGCGATTCATAGTAGGGGGCCTCGGAACGGAAAAGCTCCTCGATCATCTTGCCGGTTTCGAGGTTGTGCTTGCGTAAAAACGGACGGTTGCCCTCGGGACTGGCGCCGTCTCCCTCCATGAAGATCGCCTTCCCGCGGTCGACGCTCATGATCGTCTGGCGTCCGAACTCGTTGCGCTCGGTCACGGGCGAACCCGGGTCGTTGTAGACGTCCTGCCACGAGCGATCCTGCAACTTCTGCGGTTCGCGGCTACGGTCGCCGGGCCACACGCGCCAGGCTTTCACGTTCCGTGTCTTCCACCACCACGAGGTGACCATCGCCAGGTCGTCATCACCCCACATCACGCCGCCGTACCTCTGCGCCAGCGTCATCAGCTCCTGCGGCTCGCCGTCGAACGGGGCGGCCAGCGTGAAGACGCGGTCGCGCTCGTCGGCCTCGATACCGCCATCGCCGCCGTCCAGGGCCTCGACCCAGACCAGCTCGGCGGGTTTGTCGCTGCGCCAGGAGAAGCTGCGGCGCCCGGTCGGCACCGATCCGAAGCTGATCGGCACCTGGTCCTGCAACGGCAGGTCGGCGACTTCGTACACCAGCTTGCCCTTCAGGTCCCAGACCTGTACCCGTCGCGGGAAATCGTCCTCCTGCAGCGAGTAGGAGTAGGGTCGGTTGACCATCTGCACCAGCACCAGCTTGCCGTCGGGCGAAGGCGAAACACGACGAAAGACCGCCGGCTTGCCCATTTTCCGGACCTTGCCCTGGAGGTTCACATTCACCAGTTGGCTCGTGGTGTAGTAGTCGTAGAGCGATTCGTCGTAGGTGTTCTGCAGCAGATCCTGAAGTGTGCGCGCAGGCGCTTTCTTGCCCAGGTTCTCCTGGACGACCGGACCGCTCGGGACGGCCGGTTCGGCCGGCGCAGCGCCGCGGTTCTGCACCAGGGTGCGGGCCACGAAGCTCCGGGAATCGCGCAGCCAGCTGTAGGCGCGGCCGTAGACTCCGTTCAGGGCCAGATCGTCCGGCGTGACACGCCGGGCCTTGCCGTCCTTCAGATCGGCATACCACAGGCTGAGCTGATCGTGATGATTGATCACGAAGGCGATCCGCTGGCCGTCCGGTGACCAGCTTGGGCCGGTGATATAGGCGCCTTCGGGGAAGCCGGTCACCGGAACGATCTTGCCGTCGTTCAGACGCTGGAAGGACAGGCCGCTCAGATTCCTGGCTCGGCTCGGACCGTTGCTGCGCGGATTGATGCGCAGGCCGGCCAGCCGCATCTCGGGCTGCGCGACTTCCTCGATCGAAGGATATCCCGGGCGTTCGAGCAGTAGCAGCCACGCCTTGTCCGGGCTGAGATAGACGCTCGGCGTCGGCGGCGCATCGATGATGTCGGCCAGTACCTGCGGCGGCATTTGATAGTCCAGAGCCGCCCCGGCCAAACCGGGCAGGCAGAAGAGGACCGCAGTCAGCGCCAGCAGTACGGACAGGGCGCGCGGCGCGGGGACGGTGGCGGATCGGGGCATGGAGAAGCTCCTTCGTGCAGAGGGGGTCGAGATCGAATGCATTGGAAGCATGGTACACACGAATGGGGACGATTCCAATGCAGGGATTGATATACGCCGGCGGTGGAGGCGGGTTGCGGCGGACCTGAAAAGGTAGTGACGATCAAGTAGTCCGCGGTTGGCTGGGTCTGCGAACGGGTAATCAAATAATACAGAATATTGTAAACTTGTAGTATACTCGTGCATCGAGTCCGTGCCAACCCCGATTCCCGATACGCCTGACCCGGAACGATCAGGACCCAGGTTCCGGGGGTGGAAGCCCACTTTGCAGGCGAGGAGATCATCATGCCCGACCTACTACGCATTCCGCGGGGGCCAACCCTGCTGGTGGGAGCGATCCTGCTGGTTGTTTCCTGGGCCGGCGAATGCCCGGCCGAGTGGGGGCAGAATTGGGGAGCCATGGTCTGGGGGGAGTCCTTCAGCAGTGTGCCCGACGTCGATCGAGCCGTGACCGAGTTTGCCCTCTATCCGAATTTTCCCAATCCATTCAATCCCAGGACCGTGATCCGGTATGCGCTTCCGGAATCAGCCCCGGTCACACTCCGGGTCTATTCAGTGGACGGCAGGACGGTGCGAACCTTGATGGTTTCGTCCTCGCAGCCGGCTGGATACCACGAGAGGGTCTGGGATGGAGCCGACGATTCGGGACAAGCCGCCGCTACCGGCGTGTATTTCTGCACCATGGATGCCGGGCAGACCCGCCAGACGATCCGGATGGTCCTGATCCGATAACTGAATTCGCAGACGATGGGGTTTCGAAAAATCCCGGGAAGAGGAAGAAAGATGCTATCTCGTACGCTCAACATTCCCGCCGTGCTGGTGACGGTTCTGGTCCTCACTGCGGTCCTGGCCAGTACCGCTTCCGCCGTGCAGGTCGTGCTGCCCCACACCTTTGTCGACGGGACGGTCGCTCTCGCCTCCCAGGTCAACGAGAATTTCGGTACCCTCGCTGCCGAATCCAATGCTCAGGACCTGAGAATTGCTGCGCTGGAAGGAGGAGTCGATCTGCAGTTCGCTTACGGCCAGGGACAAGCGCATCCTGGAGACGCCGGCGACCTGTTCCTCATGATCTCCGTGACTTCTTCCGACGGACCCGTGACTGGATTGTCCGTGTCCGACTTCGATCTGTACAATCCCGTCGTTCCGGCCGGAGGCTCCGTGATCAGCGTCCAATCGATCATTTCTTTGTCGTACGACGGTTCATATTTAGCCCGGATAGCTCCCGGTACGACCAGCGGTACGTGGCATACGGGTGAGTACCTGTTCTTTTTCCGTGTGAACACCGCGAATGGGACCGATCTCAAGCCGGGCAAGTTCGTCATCGTGCCTTGAGCGATTCCGTCCGAGCCTGGATGTATGTCCTTGCAGGCTGTTGAAGAACTCATTCCTGTGCGCGGAGCTTCGCTCGAAAGCCCTGCCGGCGGGGCAATCTGGATGTGCCCCCTGCGATTGCGGCAAGGATCAGTCGCTGGATCGGTCCTGGAACCGAGCTACGGCGTCTTGCAGCGCTTTCTTGAATGCTTCCGGGTCCTCTGGTGTGAAGAGAATACGGCGCACCAGCCCGGTCTTCTTGTCCAGAACGACATGTTCCAGGAAATTGGCCCAGTCGATCTTGATTGCCGGCCGGAAATTCTTCAGGCGCAAATCCCCCCGAAAAAGCGCTTTTGCATCGGAATCGAGGACTTCGACCCTTTCCACGTTCTTGAAGGGAATCGCCATGCGACCGAATTTCGTATCAAACTCGAGGCGGTCCGCGAAAATGCGGTACTCCTGCCAGATGCTCTTCAGGGTACTCGTCGAAATGTAGCATGGTTGATCCGTCATCGTCCCTCCCCCTTGTCCGCAAAGCCCATGAAAGCTTCCGTGGGCCAAGCTTTCGCACAGAAACGTTTCCAGTTCCAGGAAAGGTTGTCTACGTGTCCCGATACTACCAAATCACCCAGTAGTTTGCTAGCTCATAACGAAAAAGTACTTTCAATGAGGACTTCCAGGATCTACTCTCCCGCCCTGAATCGTAGCAACAGGAGGTTGCTGCCTGGTCGGGTCTCGTTCCGAGCAACCCAGCCAAGACTCGCTGTGTGAAACGGAGGCACACCATGTTGAACAGAATCCCCACCCGCCTTCTATTGCTGTTGGTCTTCTGCGCCCTGTCGGCGATGGTCGGCTGTAGCGATGACGCGACGACCGACCCCGGAGGAGGTGGCGGAGGTGGTGGCGGCGATACTCTCGCTCCGATCGTGACTCGTCTGACCCCGGACAACCATGAAAGCAATGTGGAAGTCGGACAGGATATCAGCGTCCAGTTCAGTGAACCGGTGGACCCGGGCACGTTCGCTGATGCGCTCCAGATCAGCGAAGGTGCGGTGACCCACATTGCCTGGGACGACTCCAGTACGAGCGCCACGGTCAGCCATTCGGACTGGTCCGAAGGCGCGACGGTGACCGTCACGGTGGGTACCGGTGTGACCGACCTGGCCGGGAACGCCCTGGCGCAGGTTTTCAGCACGGAGTTTTATACCTATTCGAGTGAAGCGGCACTGGTAGCCTATGATTTCTATGCGCCCATGGATGATGTGCCTCTCAATGGATTCTTTGACCTCAGGTTTTCCCGCGCGATGAATCTGAACAGTATCCTGAGCGCGTACACGCTGAGTCTGAACGATGGCTCCAAGGACCTGCCGGGTATCATTGTCGGCTCTGTGGACCATGATTTCACGAGAGTGCGCGTTCGCTGGGATGGGACACTGGCCCCGCAGCAGGCCTACCGCTTCGAGATCTCGACCGACGCGACCACGCTGCAGGGTGACAACCTGGCCGCACCCATCGTCATCGATTTCACGACCGGCCTGGACGTCGATGAGACGCCTCCCTACATCCTGAGCACGTCACCGGTTTTGGGTAGCGTTGTCGATCCGTCCCTCACCACGATTACGATCACCTTCAGCGAACCGGTGGACGAGTCCACCACGACGCCCGAATCGATGGCGGGCATTCTGTCGATGTTCATGGCGCGCGAGCCGGTATGGAACAACGCGGGTGACGAACTGACCGTGTACCTGACCGGGCCTTTGCCCGCCGGGGTACGCCTGTACGCCATCTGGGGGGCCGAAGAGTTCAAGGATATGGCAGGCAATGCCAATGCGGCGGCCGACAGTCTCTCGTTCAGCGTCAGTGGCTCGCCGGAGTTGTTCCCGGTGCGGGAGGACTTGCGGATCTACTACAATGCGGAGACGGACCAGGGCGGCACCGAGCGCATGCGCCAAACCATTGAAAATATCGCCGGGGATCAATTTGAACGCGTGGTCATGCGGCAGACCGATACCGGCTACGACGAATTCGAGGAACACTGGTACATGGCCCGGTCGGGTGCGAGCGTGATGTTCCGCGGCTTCCGGGAGGGCCAATCGGACATGATGTTCGATCCGGCGGTGAACTATCTGCCCAGCCCGTTGCCGGCGGACTGGTCGGGATCGACGACAGTGACCAGCGATGAGGGCACCAGCAATCTGAACTTTACCGGCGTCCTTTTGGAGACCTATCGGCAATACTGGTCGACGTCCAAGACCGTGAGTACGCGGCAGTATCTGGACAACTGTGTCGTGTTGTCGATCTATCATGAAATGACCCCAACAGGATCCACCGAAGTGATGGAAGATGGTACCGATACCGTCTATCTGTGCCCTGGAGTAGGGATCATCGCGATGGATTCGGAGGGGCATGAATACGACGGCGAAGTGGTCGTGGATTCCTGGGAGAGTTCCCTCTTTCTGCTGGGCGCAGCAGTGGATGGGCGCTACGAGGAATAGCGGCTGTTGAACCAACGCCCCGGATGCTTCGGGGACCCCGCTGCGGGAACAAGCTCGCCCACTTTAGAGTGGGCGAGCTTTTGATGACGATGGGGACGATCCCGGCACCC
>JANTGJ010000034.1 GCA_024762975.1 Candidatus Krumholzibacteriia bacterium | reverse complement strand
GGGGCCTTGGTGGAATGTCTTTCCTGGAAGCGACGATCCTACAGCATGGGCGTCTCGGCAACCAGAATTTCCTGTTGCAACGCGGCCCGGGATTCCTTGCGATCTTTTCGAAAGCCACCCCTCAAACAGCCGATAAGACCTTGCGGAAGCGCAGCCCGGGGGGTATATTCCCCCCGCCGGTACCGGACGGAGGGATGTCTCTCTGTGCGGTTTGCCGTGCATCATTCAATTTTGTGGGTCGGAACCGCTTTGGCGTTTCCCACGTTCGAGCCGGATGAACCCCGGATGGTCCCCAGGATCCTCCGGAAGCAAATCCGGATCGAGCGACCGGCCTGCAGCCATCGTGACGCAAAGTGCGTGACGTAATCGGAGGTTCTAGACGATGGCGATGACCAGGGATCAAAAAGATTCGGTGATCGGGAAGTACAAGAAGCACGACAACGACTCGGGCTCTCCCGAAGTCCAGATCGCCCTGCTGACCGAGCGGATCAACACGCTGAGCGCCCACTTCAAGATGCACGCGAAGGATCACCACTCGCGTCGCGGTCTGCTGAAGATGGTCGGCCAGCGCAAGCGCCTGCTGTCCTACTTGAAGAAGAAGGACCTCGAAGGCTACCGCGCCTTGATCAAGGACCTGGGTATCCGCGGTTGATGCAATCCGGTACCAGGCTCGAGATGGGGACACAGGATCGAACCGGTCGTGGCTGAGGCCAACGCGACCGGTTTCGGTCTATGTAGACCCGGTTCATGGATCCGGAGCCCGCTCCGGTGTTCGATGGAAGCTGTTTGAAGCCAGGGCGCAATTCGGCGCCCGACAGTTCGTGACGCGTACGGCGTTCGGACTACCAGTTGTGACACCTATCCGGAATGCGCCGGAGGGCGTCAGTTGGCCCGGAAAAGAACCCGGGTATGTTGTTGCTCCGCGTCGTGGGACCGGGGCTGCTGAGAGGAAAAAAGAAATGGAAAAGCATGTAGTCAGTCTCGAAATGAACGGGACCACATTCTCCCTGGAAACCGGCCGCATGGCCAAGCAGGCCAATGGCTCCTGCATCGTTCGCATGGGCGACACAATGAGCCTGATGACCGTCACCGCGGACAAGAATCCCAGTGACCGCGATTTCCTGCCCCTGTTCGTCGAGTACCGGAACAAGACCTACGCCGCCGGCAAGATCCCGGGTGGCTTCTTCAAGCGCGAGGCGCGTCCGACGGAACGTGAAACTCTCACCTGCCGCCTGATCGATCGCCCGTTGCGCCCGATGTTCCCCGACGGCTACCGTCACGAGACCCAGGTCGTCGCTTTCATTATCAGCGCCGACACCGAATTCCACGCCGATACGCTGAGTATCACCGGCGCCTCGATGGCGCTGAACCTGTCGGACGTGCCGTTCCCCGAGATCGTCTCGGGTGTGCGCGTCGCCGAGGTCGAAGGTGAGTTCATCCCGAATCCCAGCATCGCGCAGCTGGAAGACTCGACCATGGACCTGATCGTCGCCGGCACCGATGACATCATCTGCATGATCGAGGGCGAATGCGACGAGATCCCCGAGGATCGTCTGCTGGACGCCATCGAGTTCGCTCATATCTGGATCAAGAAACTGAACGGTCTGCAGCGCGAGCTGCTCGAGAAGGCCGGCAGCAAGCCCAAGTGGGTGCTGGCCCCGACGCCTGAGAACACCCAGATCGACAAGGTCACCGGCCTGGTCGGCGCCGAGCTGAAGGACGCCATCGTGGTCAAGGGCAAGTTCGAGCGCGCCGAAGCGCTGAGCGCCCTGAAGGCCAAGGTCAAGGAGAACTGCACGCTGGAGGACGGCACGCCCGATCCCGAGGCGCTGGCGGCCTTCTCCAAGATCGAAAAGCAGACCATGCGCGAGATGATTCTGACCGAGAAGAAGCGCACCGATGGCCGTGATCTGACAACCGTTCGTCCGATCACCATCGAAACCGGCATCCTGCCGCGCGCCCACGGATCCTGCCTGTTCACCCGCGGCGAGACCCAGGCTCTGGGTACCGTGACGCTGGGCAGCAAGCAGGCCGAGCAGCGCATCGAGCCTTTGAACGGCGAACAGTACTGGAGCAAGTACTACCTGCACTACAACTTCCCGCCGTTCAGCGTCGGCGAGGTCGGTCGCTACAGCGGAACCGGTCGGCGCGAGATCGGGCACGGCAAGCTGGCCGAGCGCGCCATCGCCCCGATCCTGCCGGACCTCGAGGAGTTCCCGTACACGATCCGTCTGGTGTCGGACATCCTGGAGAGCAACGGCTCTTCCTCGATGGCTACGGTCTGCGCCTGCTGCCTGTCCCTGATGGACGCCGGCGCTCCGGTCAAGGCTCCGGTCGCCGGTGTGGCGATGGGCCTGATCAAGGAAGATGACCGGATTGCGGTGCTGACCGACATCCTAGGCGTCGAGGATCACCTGGGCGACATGGACTTCAAGGTCACCGGTACCCGCAAGGGCATCACCGCCTTCCAGCTGGACACCAAGATCGCCGGCATCAGCCGCGAGATCATGACTCAGGCGTTGACCGAAGCGAAGAACGCGCGGGATCACATCCTGGGTCTGATGGAAGAGGCCATGCCGACCCATCGCGAGACGATGAGCCCGTACGCTCCGAAGATCGAGACCATCCAGATCCCGGTGAAGAAGATCGGTCAGCTGATCGGCCCGGGTGGCAAGGTCATCAAGAAGATCCAGGAGGACACCGGCGCGACGATCGAGGTCGACGACGAAGGAATGGTCTTCGTCTCCTCGGTGGACCAGGCTGCCGGCGCGGCCGCACTGGCCTTCATCGAGGGCCTGATGGCCGAGCCCGAGGTGGGCAAGGTCTACAAGGGCACGGTCAAGACGATCGTGGACTTCGGTGCCTTCGTCGAGTTCCTGCCCGGCAAGGACGGCCTGCTGCACATCTCCGAGCTGGAGCACTTCCGCGTCGGCAACGTGGAGGACGTGCTGCAGCTGGGCGACGAGATCGAGGTCAAGCTGGTCGAGGTCGACAGCCGTACCGGCAAGGTGCGTCTGAGCCGCAAGGCCCTGCTGCCCGTGCCCGAGGGCATGGAGAATGTACAGCAGGATCGCGGTGGCGACCGGGGTGGCCGTGGTGGTGACCGTGGTGGTCGCGGTGGCCGTGGCGGCGACCGCGGTGGTCGTGGCGGCGGACGTCGCTAGATCGCCGGGAACCACGCGATGAACCTGGATCCGTATCGCAACGAGACGCCACCCCGCCGGGAAGTCCTTCCCGGCGGGGCGGTGCTATTGTCCACACCGATGGTCACCGCGCACGCGGTGACTTTCGGAGTGTGGCTGCGTACCGGCAGCCAGGATGAGCCGCACCGCCTCGGCGGTATCTCGCACTTCCTGGAGCACATGGTCTTCAAGGGATCAGCGAAACGATCGGCCTTCGCGATCGCTTCGACCTTCGATGCCCTGGGTGCCTCGGTCGATGCGTTCACGACCAAGGACATGGTGGCCTTCACGGTCAAGGTGCTGCCCGAGTACTTCGAGCCGGCGGTCGACCTGCTGGCCGAGATGCTGCTCGAACCGGCCTTCGAGCCGCCCCTGGTCGAGCTCGAACAGGAAGTCGTGATCGAGGAGATCCAGGAGGCTCTCGATACTCCCGAAGACCGACTGCACGACGCCTTTGCCGAGCGGCTCTACGGGCAGCACGCGCGCTCACGCCCGATCCTCGGTACTCAGTCGAGTGTCCGCTCCTTCGGGTCCGAGGTACTGCGGGCCGAGCACGCCCGGCTGTTCAGCGGACCGAACCTGGTCATCTCGATGGCCGGGAATATTCGGGCGGGATTCGAGGAAAAGCTGGCGGGCGCGTTCGCGGGACGCGGGGGCGATCTCGGCGATTTTGGCGCCGACGAGCCGGCTTCGAACCCGGCAGCCTCGATCATGGACCTGAACGGCGAAGAGCCCGATCCGTATCGCCTGGACCTGTTCAGCCCGATCATTCAGACCTACTTCGAGATCGGCAATCTGGGGGTGCCCTTCGATCACCCCGATCGCATTCCGGTATTCCTGCTGACGAACGTCCTGGGTGGCGGAATGAGCAGCCGGGTTTTTCAGGCGGTGCGCGAACGCGAGGGGTTGGCCTACACGGTCTACACCTACAACGACATGGGGCGGGATATCGGTCTGGTCAGTTGTGCCGGTTCCTGTTCACCCGAGAAGATGGATCGTATCGAAGACGTGATTCGCATGGAATACGGCCGGCTCATCAACGGGGGCCTGGACGAGGACGAACTGGCCAACAATTCGGCGCAGATCAAGTCGCAATTGATCTTCTCGCTCGAGGGCGTGGTCAATCAGATGTTCCGCTCGGCCCGCAACGAAATCTACTACGGACGTTTCGTGCCCGTCAGCGAACTGGTCGACCTCATCGATAGCGTTCAGAGCGAAGACATCATTCGCTGCGCCGAGACCTACTACCATCCCGAAGCGCTGCTGATCGCCACGCATGGCCCCGAGACTGCGGTGGAGTTGCCCGACTCCGAAGTGGAATGACCGTCGCCGAGGCATCATCGGCTCCTTTCACGCTCTGTTATCATCGGATCTCGCGACGACCCTTGCCGGCCGGTACCTGGGTTACGCCGGGTCAACTGGAGGCCCACCTCAGTGCGCTGCAGGGCGCCGGCGCGATGGCGCGCGTCACCTTCGATGACGCCACGGTTGATCTGCACGAACATCGGCAGATCCTGATTGACCTGGATATCACGCCTCTGGTTTTCGTGCCGGCCGATCTGCTGGGCAAGAGGAACTCGTGGGAGTGGGGGATTCCCGGACGGGGCACGCGCCATCTGACGGGTGCCGAGTTGCGGGACCTGGTCGATCTGGGCTGGGAAGTCGGATTGCATGGCGCAAGCCATCGCGACCTGACCCGATGCGACGATCGCCGGCTGGCCGACGAGCTCTCCGGGGGCCGGAAACGTCTCGAGGACGTCGCCGGTATCCCGGTGCGCAGTCTGTCCTATCCCTACGGCCGCTGTGACGATCGGGTCGTCGCTGCGGTGCGCGCCGCAGGTCTGTCCGCAGCGTATGTTCTGGCAGCGAATGTCGGCACGGATCCCTTGCGTCGCCCGCGGCGTCCGGTGTACTGCATCGATTCGGTAGGTGATGTGCTGTCCAAATGGCGGGATCCGCAGGGGCGAACCTGGGCCGGGCGCTGGCAGCGCTGGAAAGAGGCCGCCGCCCACGGTGTGGGCCGGTGGACGGTGGCGGGACTGGGCTCACCGGCCGCGGACGACCGCGGCTAGTACTCCGTAGGAGATCCCGAGCGCCACCCCGGCGACGAACGCCAGCCGGGGAAAAGAGATCAGTCCGGGCAACCCGGCAGCCAGCACCGTGGCGACCACCGCGATGACCAGGGGCCGGTGCTGGGGCTCCTCGGTCGGCAGGACAAAGCCGATCCATCCGGCCGCTACGCCGGGCAGCAGGAACGCCACGGCCCGCTGGGTGCCTCCGAAGAACGCGAACGCGAGATCGGCCTGGCTCCAGCCGATCATCGCGGCAGCGGCCAGGGCCAGCAGTGCGGCCCGCAGGATGGGCACCCGCCCGAATCTCACGGCGCAGGTGATCTTGCCGGTCAGTGCGTCGCCCGGGCGGTCCAGTACGGTCGTGATCCAGAAGCCGGCGGCAACCAACGGTGTGAGATAGGCCACGGCCCCGAAAGGAAGAGCGCTGCCGAGGAGGCGAGCGCCCAGCCAGGGCGCAATCACGGCATAGCCCGCCACATGGCACAGGAGGCCTCCGCCCGGTCGCGAACCCAGTCGCAGCGGCGGAAGGCTGTAGGCGGCGCCCAGGACCAGCGAAGCAGACACCGGCGGCAGTTGCCCGCAGCGGGCGCCTCCCAGGAGGGCAGCGGCCGCCAGGACACTCGCCTCGATGCCCAGAGTCCGCGGCGCAAGGTGCCCCCGCCAGAAGAGGTTCTTGCGGTTCAGCTCATCCCCGGATTGGTCGGTCATCAGATTCACGATGTGGGCGGCAGCCAGTGCCAGACTCCAGGCGGCGATCGCACCGAATGCGCGGTCGGCAGGCATCGATCCGGCGGATGCGGAGGCCCATCTCACGCCGCTGAGTGCGCCGAACCAGGCCGGCAGCAGCAGGTGCGGGCGGCAGACGGCGATCAGCAACAGCAATCGGTGAAACCACGTGCTTCCAGGAGGGTTCGTCGAGATCATCCGCCGAGGGTAAAGCCGTCCCGCGAGCGGTTCAAGGTGTACTTCCAGCCCAGTTCCTGGACCGTGACGAGGGTTTGGCCGGCGAGCAGGCCGCTGCGCACCATCTCGTTCAGTGACGAAGGCAGTTCCTGATTCTGATAGCGGTACAGCTGTGCCGCCGTAGCCACGTCGTCGCGCACCTGGTTGGCGCGCAATTCGGCCCCGGCGGTCGAGGGCTCGATCGGCGTATCGATCCAGCGCAACCAGCCGGCGCCTCCGCAGGCCAACATCAGCATCAACACCATGGTCACGGATCTCAGGCCGAGTCGGCGGCCCAATTTGACCTTGCGGCCGCCGGAGCCTTCGTCGTTGTAGTCCTCGTCGTCCTGCTGCACGATGGTCACGAAGCCCTCGTCACACCACTTCTTCAGCAGATCCAGTACGACAAAGCTTTCGGCGCGCCCCTGCCGGATGATCCTGCCCAGAGGCTGGCCGGCCAAAGCCAGTTCCATCAGGCGGCGGCCGGTGGGGCTGAGCGCCCCGTCAGGAATCGTTTTCGCGCCGGCGGTGAAGGTCAGTGACGGAGACGGCAGCGCCTCTTTCAGGCTCGGCTCCTCGTCCAGGCGACGGGCGGCCTCCATCAACAGTCCCTGCACATCCAGCCGGAAGGGACTGCGCACCCCCGGCGGTGTACCGCGTGTGGGATTGAAATCGTAGCGCCCGCGTTTCAGCTTCATGCCCTGATGAGCCATCTCCTGGGCGACGCTCTTCAGGACCCGGTCCAACTCCTCGTTGTCCATCAGGTCTTCCGACAGCAGGATCTCCGTCAGGTCGAGCGTGCTGTTCTCCTGCACATAGTCGATGTTCTTCCACTCGGTCTCGGTGAAGAAACCGTAGGCGGTCAGGAACGAACGCAAAGGATCGCGCGCCTCGTTGCGACGGTCGCGGGTGGAAATCAGTTGGCCCTTGTCGAAGACGAATACGAGCGTGCGCTGTGCTTCGACGGTCAGAAATCCCGACTTCTGCTGCGTAGCGATCAGCTGCAGGATCTCGGCCAGGTTGAAATCACTCAGTTGCCCTTTCAGGGCCATGGCATTCTCCTATCGAGAGCGCGAGGTGACGTGTACGCGACCGGTCGGAGCCTCGAAAGGCTCGTCCACCGATGCGGCCGGATTCTTGACTTCGATCTGCGGCGCCATCGAATAGCGGTCGGGGATACCTCGCCGCAGGCCCGGCCCGTCGAACAGGCCGATCAACAGAGCCAGGACGGTCAGTGCCGCGCCGATCAGGATCGGCAGAGCCCCAAAGCCGGACCAGAGAGCGACGGGCAAGGGCAGCCAGACCGGATGGATGGCTTCACTGGGCAACAGCAGGCCGGGAGTGGCCCAGGCTGCGCCCAGGTCGAACGACCAACCGGTCAGTGCGACGATCAGCCCCAGCGACAGCAGACTCAGGCGTGCCCAGCCGGAAAGGACATGGTCGGTGGCCAGGTGGCCGGCGCCCGGCAGCATTCGGCCCAACCGAACCACCCGCGCGCTGTAGGCCATGCCCTCGGTGCGGCTGCGGTTCTTCAAGAGCGTGCCCAGGACATGATCGCTGCGCGCGCGATCCGCGGTTTCGCCGCAGCCCGGGCACAACCAGGCGGTGTCGCGAACCCGCGAGCAGGTGATGCACACCGGGACACCGCAGTTTTCGCAGCAGCGGGGATCATTCTGCCGGCTCCACTTCCACACCAGCAGGAAGGCCAGCAACAGGGGCGCACTGAGCAACATGTACAGCGGCACCGGCGGAGCGCCCAGCAGGTGTTGCCAGGCGGAAAAGGTTACCTCGGGAGGATAGTTGCCCGCCTCGAAGGCGCACGCCGCGGTCATCTCCGCAGTGGTCAGCGCGGGGTAGACGACCGGCGAATAGCCATCGCGCCGGATCTCCCGTCCGCCGGCCGCCCGGGCCGCGGCGAAACCGAGATCGCGAGCGCGGTCCAGCGCTTCGGTGGCCTCGGGCACGAAGAGCTTCTTGAAGTAGACCTGGGCTTCGTTGTAGGGAATCTCGCCACGGTTCGGGTGCGCCTCCGCTGCCCGGCGATAGCCGTCGGCGGCCTGGTCCAGGCGGCCGCGGTAGTAAGTGTTGTTGGCCAGCCCGACCTGTGCCGGGAAGTGGGTCGGCTCGCGTTGCAGGATGTCGCTGAAGAGGCGATCGCTTTGCGTGAAGCGACCGCGTCGGGCTTCCTGGATCGCCAGCACCGTCTGCAGGCGTGTACGACGGCCGGGGTCGACGGCCTCTTTCAGCGCGCTTTCCAGACGGTCGATCAGGACCCTCGACGGCGGGAGCGTTCCGGCCCGTTGCAGCAATGTGACTTCGCTGCCGGGATCGATCGCCGGCACCGCCTGCTGCAGCAACGGCCAGGTCGGGAAGGCCAGGGCCACGGCGGCCAACCAGGTGGAGGCCAACAGGGCTCGTGCCTTGCCGCGGGTCTGGATCAGCAGCGGAACGGACATCAGCGCCAGAAATCCAAGCCAGCCCGGGCGCAGCATCAGGAAAGCGAAGGGCAGTACGAGCGGAAGTTTGTTGCGCAGATTGTGGCGCCGGTCCCGCACGAAGATCGCGCCCAGATCGTGAGCCAGGTGCGGCCACCAGACGAGGTAGAGCGCGGCGACCAGCAGTGTCCAGAAAACACCGGTGGCCAGCAGGGCGAATTGATGGGCGCGCACAACGGCCGAGCCGCGAGCGACGGGCGAGTCGATGATCGCCCGGATCGAGACGGGCAGCACCTGCACCAGGGTGGCGGCGTCCATTCCCTTGACCGCCTGGAGCGATTGCCACCAGGCATAGCGACTCTCGCCGGGGGCGGCGAGAACGGCATCCCGGAGGTTGGTGCGCACCAGATCGGGATTTCCGCCGAGCGCGGCCTGACGCGCCAGATGGAATTTCCAGGCACCGGCTTGAGGATCATCCAATCGGGGCGTACGATCTGGAGTCCGTCCGGTTGGAACCGTCGTGGCCTGGACGTCGGGCAGCACCTTGCGACTGATCTCGATATCTCCGCCGGCATACCGCGGATCAATCGGTACCGGCTCGGAAGCCTCCTGCAGGGTATCGAGCGGGGCCGAAGCCGACGAAACGGGCGGGGCCGCGGTAGTCCGGGATTGGGCGGGCCCGGCAAACAACAGGATCAGGCACAAACCGGCACAGCGCAAATCGGGCAAGCGCTTTCCCGCGTGGCTGGATTGGGATCTGGAAATTTTCATACGAATCGTCCACTCCCGCCCCGGAGGCGCGTCCGTCTCCCGGGCTTGAAACCGTGATGGGTGGCGCCCCGCGGCCCTCCGAAGAAACCCGTCCCGCAGGATCACCCCTCCCTGGTTATCGTTCGCAATCGGTCTCCTATTTACAAAAAATCACCGGATTCAAGGAATTTCCGGAATCCCGTACATGTTTGCGTCAGTCTGTGGAAAAAAAAACTTGAGCCGAATGGAAGCCTGTGGCTACTCTGATGCGCGAATCAACCGGGGATGGTGCTTCGGAACGCGAAGTGCCGGGCATTGTACCGTGAAACGTTCAAAGGAGTGAACCATGTTCAACCGGAGCATTCGGAACTTGACGATCTTGAGCCTGCTGGTGGTCCTGGTGGCCCTGGCCGGCTGCTCGTGCAAGGAGTACGAAGATCAGATTCTTGTGCTGAACAACCAGATCGAGGATCTGCAGAAGGAAGTCGCCAACAACGAAGCGGTGATCAGTGAGCGCGACCAGATCGTCGAAGAGCTGAACCGTGATTTCGACGACTGCAAGAGCGAGAACGCCGTACTGGTGGAAAAGATCGAAGAGGTCGTGATGATCACGGTCCAGGATCAGCTGAGCTACTCCGCCAGCCAGTTCATCGTCCTCGATACGATGGTTCCGACGCTCGAGGTCATCGCCAGCGCGATCCGCAGCCATCCGGACTGGGATGTCTACGTCGAAGGCCACACCGACGACACCAAGATTCTGGAAGAGTACTGGGAATATTTCCCGAGCAACTGGGAATTGGGCGCCTTCCGCGCTGCGGCTGTCGTCAAGTACCTGACCAACGATCTGGGCCTGCCTGCCGAGCGCTTCGCTGCGGTCAGCTACGGTCCGTTCCGTCCGATTGCCGACAATGATACTGTCGAGGGGCGCGCTCAGAACCGTCGTGTGACCCTGGTCATGCACAAGCCGGAGCGATAGGCACCAGCCTTCATTTCGAGTGGACGCGAAAGAGCCGGTCCCAGGCGGGGCCGGCTCTTCCTTAGGATTCACCTGCGCCGGATTCACCCCGAGGCGATCGCCGTCAGCGCCTCCAGTGCCCGATCGACCTCCGCTGCTGTATTGGTCTTGCCGAAGGCGAACCGGACGGCGCCGTCGGTCGCGGTGCCGAGGCTCTCATGAATCAGGGGAGCGCAGTGCAGGCCGGTGCGTACGGCGATATTCCACTCGGCGTCCAGGAATTCGCCGACCGCGTGCGGCGGCAAGGCATCCAATGTCATTGAAACCACCGGCGTGCGCGCAATCGCGTCGAAGTCCTCGCCGGGTGCCATCCCCAGCAGGCTCAAGCCGTCGATGCCGCCGCAGCCGCGTACGAATCGACTCGCCAATACACCCGGATCGACCAACTCCCGGGAAGTGGATTCGAGCAGGCTCAATCCCGCATCCAGACCTGCCAGGCCGGCGGCATTGAGGGTGCCAGCCTCGAGCCGATAGGGGAGATCCTGCGGTTGGGTCCGTTCGGCCGAGCGCACCCCGGTGCCGCCCCAGCGTGTGCTGCGTACCTCGGCCCGCTGGCCGATCACCAATCCACCGGTGCCGGTCGGACCCAGAAGGCTCTTGTGCCCGGTGAAAGCCAAGAGGTCCGCCTGCCAGTCATCCATGCGGATCGGGACCTGCCCGGCGGTCTGGGCGATATCCATCAGGAAGAGCAGATCGCGGGATCGACACAGGGCTCCGATCCGATCCACTGGTTGCACCGTGCCGACAACATTGCTGGCGTGGTTGACGACGACCAGTTTCGTCTCCGGCCTCAGCAACCGTTCGATCGATTCGGGTGCGACGAATCCCCGCGCGTCGCATTCGGCCAGGTCGTACTCGACTCCCCGCTCGCGGCGCAGCATTTCCAGGGGGCGCAATACGGAATTGTGTTCGGTCCGGGTCGAAACGATGTGGTCGCCGGTTCGGAGCAGTCCGCCCAGTGCGAGGTTCAGCGCGTCGGTCGCGTTGGCGGCAAAGACGACCCGGTGGGCGGGCAGGTCGGAGGCGCCGAAGTAGCGTGCCAGGCGGCCGCGGAGCGCATCGATGCGCCGGCCCGCTGCAATCGCCCGATCAAATCCGGAACGTCCGGGATTGACGGCGGCACGGCGCAGGTGGAGTTGCACGGCGTCGACCACCGGTTCCGGTTTCGGAAAGCTGGTCGCGGCATGGTCGAGGTAGATGAACGGATGCTGCTGGCTCACGGTTCCTCCCGGCTCCCGGGCCGCCCCGAGGCCCGGCGAGGCCATCGATCCACAACGGACGGGGCTTGCCACAGCGGTGGCGCGTCGATACTATGGGCCGGTTGCGCGAAAAGCCAGCCTCGACCGGGAGTAAGTCATGAGCAATTCGATGGAGCGAATCAACCGGGGTGGCCGCCAGGCCGGTTTCGGAACCTGCCTGCCACTGTTGCTGTTCGTGTTCCTTGTGGGGAGCATGGCCGGTTGTGGAGGAGGCCAGGAAAAGGCCGAGACGCCGGTGGCCGGCGAGGGTGCGCTGGTACCGCAGGAAGTCCACGAAAGTGGAGAAGCACCGGCCGAGGCCGAGGGAATGACGGGTGAGGCAGCGGCCCGGCAGGGCATGACCGAACATCCAGCGGAACATCCGGCGGAACATCCGGCCGAGCAACCAGCCGGGCAACCGGCCGGGAATGTCACTACCTCCGCGATTGCGGAGGGCTCGGCGCCACGGGCGGAGTTGGAATCCGCGACGCCCGGGAAACGAGCAACCGTCCAGGAAACCTCCGGCGGCATTTACAGCTTGCAGTTGGGTTCTTTCACGCGCCGGGCGAATGCGGAAGCCCGCGCCGGCCGGATCGCGGATCTGGGGTACGATCCCGAGATCTCCACGGTGGTGCTGGCCGGCGTCACCTACTACCGTGTGTTGCTGCGTGGCATTGCCGATCGTCCGGCGGCCCGCAGCCTGGGTGACGATCTGAGCGCTCGACTCGGTTTCAGCTATCTGGTCAAGCGGTCCGACTGATTCGAGTCGAACCCGAATCGTAGAACGGTCCTGCCGCCGCGTGCGACAGGCTGGGAGGAATCATGCGTCCGAATCCTGTTTCGATCCGCGGCCGAAGGTCCGCAGTGCTTCTCCTGACTCTGGCCCTGGTCCTGACCGCTTCGATGAGCTGGGCCAAAGAGCCCACGTTTGCCCGTTGCGACACGGACTCGGGATCGATCCTGATCGTGCTGTATTCCGAGTTGGCACCGAACCACGTGGCCAATTTCAAGCATTTGGCTGAAACCGATTTCTACGTCGGCACGAAATTCCATCGGGTTCTGCCGAATTTCATGATCCAGGGCGGCGACCCGCTCAGCAAGGATCGCGATCCACGCAACGACGGCACGGGCGGTCCTTTGGTATCGGACGTACTGGACGAGAGGGTCGTCGCGGATGCGCTGAAGTCATTGAACCGGGAACTCGAAAAACGAGGCTACGTTCCGCTGACCGCCCTGCCCGCGCGGGCGGAACTGAAGGCCGAATTCTCTGAGACACACCACTATCGAGGCACCTTGAGCATGGCGCGCGGCGGCCACAGCGTCGACTCGGCCGGGAGCCAGTTCTTCATCTGTGTGGCGGACTACTTCTCGCTGGACGGCAACTACTCGGTATTCGGGTACGTGGTCGACGGCATGGATGTGGCCGATCGCATCGTACATGGTGTTCCGCGCCGCGGAGCGGGGCAGGGTGCGGTCGTGAATCCCGCGGCCATCCGCAAGATTTCCATTCTCGAGGGGACCGACGACCTGACGGCTGCGGAAAAGGCGGCCTGGGACGCGCTGCCCGACGAGCGGAAGAACGTGAAATAGAGTGGCCGAAGAGCGCGAAATCCGGCCCGGATCCCCGGCGGGGTTCATCACCCTGAAGGGGGTCCGGGTCCACAACCTCAAGAATCTCGATCTGCAGTTGCCGCGCCGGAAACTGGTGGTCGTGACCGGTCCGAGTGGATCAGGTAAGTCCTCGCTGGCCTTCGATACGCTCTATGCCGAAGGTCAGCGACGATACATCGAGAGCTTGTCCAGCTACGCCCACCAATTCCTGGACCAGTTGCCGAAGCCGGACGTGGATCGCATCGATGGCCTGTCGCCGGCCCTGGCGATCGACCAGAAGGGACTGGGCCGCAGCCCGCGCTCGACCGTCGGGACGGTCACGGAAATCTACAACTTCCTGCGGCTGTTGTACGCACGCTGCGGGACGGTCTATTGCCCCGATTGTGAGATCCCGGCTGCGGGGCGTCAGCTGAGCGACATCGGGGATGAGATCGCCGCCCTGCCCGAGGGCACCCGTTTCTTCCTGCTCGCCCCGGTCGTGCGTGGGCGCAAGGGAGAGCACCGCAAGCTGCTGGACGATCTGCGGCAACAGGGATTCCTGCGCGTGCTCGTCGACGGGGAAATGCACGAACTCGATGACCCGATCGAATTGGCCCGCGGCGCGCGGCATGATATCGCCGTGGTCGTCGACGGAATGACCAGCCGGCCCGGGATTCGGGATCGTCTCAAGAGTGCCCTGGACCGTGCCCTGGAATTGGGCGACGGGACCGCCGTGGTCTGGAGCGGCGGTGAGGAAACGGTCTACAGTCGGCACTCCTCGTGCCCGGGCTGCGGCCGCGGGTTCGTCGAGCCGGAACCCCGCCTGTTCTCCTTCAACTCACCGGCCGGTTCGTGCGAGACCTGCAACGGCTTGGGCTCCTTGCGAACCATTGAAGCCCGGGCGCTGGTCCCCGAGTCGAAACTGAGCCTCGCGGACGGTGCCATCGAGTTTCTCAAGGGCAAGGAAACCAGCTGGCTGTATGTGCAGATCGAGGCCCTGGCCGAAGCGCTCGGTTTCGCTCTGGATGTGCCCTTTGCCCAGCTGGACGGCACCGCCCAGACGGCGCTTTTCCATGGCTTCGATGATCGGACGCGAAAACAGGTCGAGGACCATGCCCACTACAACGCCTTCCTGCGCGACTGGAGCGGTCTGATTCCGGAATTGGTCCGTCGCCACCGGGAGACGAAATCCGAGGGCGTCCGGCAGTCGCTCGAGAAGCTGATGATCAGTACCGTCTGCCCCGATTGCCGGGGGCACCGCCTGCGCCCCGAGGCCCTGAACGTGAAGATCGGCGGCAAGAACATCGGCGAGGCCGCGGATCTGACTCTCGAGGACTTCGCTCCCTGGGTCGAGTCGCTCGTATTTACCGATTCGCGAGCGAAGATCGTGGCCAAACCGATTCTGGATCAGATTCAATCGCGGCTTCGCTTCCTGCTGCAGGTGGGGGTCAGCTACCTGTCGATTTCACGTCCGATCGGTACGCTATCCGGAGGTGAAGGACAGCGCGTACGGCTGGCAACGCAGGTGGGAAGCCAACTGACGGGGGTTCTGTACATCCTGGATGAGCCCAGTGTGGGGCTGCATCACCGGGACATTTCGAAACTGGTCGATACCCTGCAGGCGCTGCGGGATCGAGGCAACTCGGTCATCGTTGTCGAGCACGATCGGGACGTGATGCTGGCCGCCGACCACCTGGTGGATCTGGGGCCGGGCGCGGGAGAGCACGGTGGCCGGATCGTGGCCCAGGGTTCGGTCTCCGAGGTGATGGCCGGAGTCGGCAACAATACGGCCGACTATCTGGCCGGACGGGTGGGGCTGGACGGTCCCGCCCCCCTGACCGGTGGTCGCAGCGACAACGACCAGCTGCTGCGCATCACCGGGATGACGGGCCGCAATCTGAAACAGGCCGCCCTGGAGATTCCCCTGGGGCGAATGACGGTCGTTACCGGCGTTTCGGGCTCCGGCAAGAGCTCCGCCGTACACAACACGCTGTACCGGGCGTTGGCCGCGAAGTTGCATCGCTCGCGCCAGCCGGTCGGGCCCTACCTGGACTTGACGGGAGTCGAAAATGTGGGCTCGGTCGTACTGGTCGACCAGTCGTCCATCGGCCGCTCGCCGCGGTCGACGCCTGCAACCTACACCGGGCTGTACAACCATATCCGAAAGATCTTCGCCGAGACCCAGTTGGCCCGGATGCGCGGCTACCAGGCCGGACGCTTCAGCTTCAACACGACCGGCGGACGTTGCTCGGTGTGCGAGGGCGCGGGATTGCGGCGATTGACGATGGATTTCCTGCCCGACGTGGAGGTGCTGTGCCAGGAGTGCGGTGGCAGGCGTTTCGATCGTGAAACGCTCGAAGTGCATTTCAAGGGCTGTGACATTGCCCGTGTGCTGGAGATGACCGTCGAGGAGGCCCGCGTGCTCTTCGAAAATATCCCCAAGTGCCGCAAAATTCTCGATGTCATGCACGGAGTGGGGCTGGACTATGTGCGATTGGGGCAGTCCGGGGGCACGCTCTCGGGTGGCGAGGCGCAGCGCATCAAGCTGGTCAAGGAACTGGTCAAGGGAGGCCAGAAACACACGCTGTATATCCTGGACGAGCCGACCACGGGATTGCATTTTTGCGACGTATCCCGCTTGATGAACGTCCTGGGCCGCTTGGTGGCGGCGGACAACTCCGTGCTCGTGATCGAGCATCATCCGGAGATGATCCGCCGCGCTGACCACCTGATCGATCTGGGCCCCGAGGGCGGCGCGCGTGGCGGCAGGGTCGTAGCCTCGGGCAGCCTTGCGGATCTCCGTGGCTGCGATGAATCCTATACCGGTGCCATGCTGCGCGAGCTCTACCCCGGGGACTGAATTTTGGCCCGTTTCCCGAGCGGGTTGTTCTTGGCGATGCCACCGGCGAGAGTTAGATTGAGCACGTCACGGGCCCACACCACGGTCAGCATTTCCGGCCCTGGTCGTCTTTGAAACGGGAGTGCCTGCATTGAACGATTTGTCCCATTTGAAAACCACGCCGCTGACCGAATGGCATGTTGCCAACGGTGGCAAGATGGTCGAGTACGCCGGGTACCGCATGCCGGTGCAGTATGCGGGCACCCTGGCTGAGCACGAATGTGTGCGCGAGCGGGTCGGCCTGTTCGATATCACGCACATGGGCGAGATTCTGGTCACTGGATCGGGAGCTGCCGACTGGCTGGAATCGCTGGTCACCAACCGGGTGCGCAAGATCGATCCCGGCAAGGTGGTTTACAATGCGATGTGCCGCGAAGACGGCGGCGTGCTGGACGACATGCTCGTCTATCGCTTGGCCGATGAAGAGTGGATGGTCGTCTGCAACGCGGCCAATCACGAGAAGATCGTCGGTTGGATGAAGTCGAAGCTGCCTGCCGAGGGCGTCGTCATGAATGACGTCAGTTTCGAGACGGCGCTGATCGCGATCCAGGGACCGTCAGCGGGCACCCTGATTCGGCGCCTGGCGCAACTCGAGGGCTGCATCGCCGACCTGGACGGGCTCGAGTTCTACCATGCCTTCTGCCACGACGGAGGGGCGGGCCGCTGGATCGTCTCGCGGACCGGTTACACCGGCGAGCACGGTTACGAATTGTACCTGCCCAACGGCGACGCTTTGGCGGTCTGGGAAGAGCTGCTGGAGAAGGGCGCCGATCTGGGGGTGCAGCCGATCGGTCTGGCAGCCCGCGACACGCTCCGTTTCGAGGTCTGCTACTGCTTGTACGGCCATGAACTGGGCGAGGATCGGACTCCGCTGGAGGCCGGTATCGGCTGGGCCGTGAAACTGAAGAAGAAGATTGGTTTCGTCGGCCAGGAAGCTCTGGTGGCCCAGAAAGCTGCGGGCGTACCTCGCCGGATCATCTGTATCGAGATGGATGGCCGCGGCATCGCGCGACAGGACGCTCCGGTGCTGTGCGGCGGCAATCCCGTCGGCATGGTGACCAGCGGAACCTTCAGTCCGACCCTGAAAAAGGCCCTGGCTCTGGCGCTGGTCGACAGTGGGTTGCCGGAGGAGCCGCTCGCGATCGAGATCCGGGGCAAGTCCGTCGAGTGTCACGAGACCACTTTTCCGTTCCTGTCCGCGCGCACCAAGGGTGATCCGCTGGCGGAACGCTAGCAGCATTTGCAGAGTTCCGGAACGGTCCGGAATGACCCGGAATGACCCAGAGGCGCATCCCTCAACCGCAAGGAGAGCGACATGGTACCTGACGATCGCAAATACACGCAGGAGCACGAGTGGGTCCAGGTGGACGGTGACATCGGAACCTTCGGGGTGACCGATCACGCGGCGGGCGAACTGGGCGATATCGTATTCGTCGAACTGCCGGGCGTTGGGGACGAATTCAGTCAGGGTGACACGGTGGGGACCATCGAGTCGGTCAAGGCCGTCGCCGATCTTTTTCTGCCGGTTTCGGGTGAGATCGTCGAGATCAACGAGGCCGCCGTGGACAGTCCCGAAATGGTCAACAGCGGCCCCTTGGATGACGGCTGGCTGGTGAAGGTCAAGTTGAGCGACCCGAGTGAAATCGAAAACCTTCTGGATGCGCAGGCCTATCAGGATCTGCTCGGAGGATAGTCCCACTATGCCTTACGTACCGCACACGCAGGCCGACATTGCGGCGATGTTGCAGGTCATCGGCAAGGACAGCGTGGAAGACCTTTTTTCCGAGTTGCCCGAAGGCGTACGACTGAAGCGCGCGCTGGATCTGCCGGACGGTCTGACCGAGGAAGAAGTCCGGCGCTGGTTTCAGGTCCGGGCCCGCAGGAATGCCGGGCAGGATGAGCTCGTCTCCTTCCTGGGCGGAGGCGTCTACGACTCGATCGTCCCGGCGGCGATCGACGCGCTGGTCTCGCGCAGCGAGTTCCTGACCGCGTACACGCCCTATCAACCCGAGGTCTCGCAGGGCACATTGCAGGTCATCTACGAATGGCAGTCCTACATCTGCCGTCTGACCGGTCTGGATGTGGCCAACGCCAGTATGTACGACGGTGCCACGGCGCTGGCCGAGGCCTGCTCCGTGGCTCTGGCGGTTTCGCGAAAGAAAACCGTCGTTCTGCCGCGGTCGCTGAATCCGCGCTATCGCCGGGTGGTTGCGACCATGATGGGGGGCGAGGGGATCACGATCCTGGACGCACCGATGAGTGCGGACGGGACGACCGATCCGGCCGCCCTGGCCGAGGTGCTGGGCGCTGCGGATGCCGGCTGTGTCGTGGTGCAGAACCCGAACTACCTGGGACTGATCGAGCCGGTCGACGAGATATCGGCCGCTTGCCGGGAGGCGAAGGTACCGCTGGTGGCCGCCGTCAACCCGGTCTCCCTGTCCTTGTTGAAAACGCCGTCGGAGTACGGCGCCCAGTTGGCCGTCGGCGAGGCGCAGCCGTTCGGCATCAAGCCGTCCTGGGGCGGGCCGCTGTTGGGCTTCCTGGCCTGCGCCGACAAGTACAAGCGCCGGATTCCGGGCCGTGTGGTGGGGCGCACGAAGGATACCGAGGGGCGGGACGGCTATGTACTGACCCTGCAGACCCGCGAACAGCACATCCGTCGCGAGAAGGCTACGAGCAACATCTGTTCGAACCAGGGCCTGAACGCGCTGCGGGCAACGATCTACCTGTCGATGATCAGTGCCGATGGCATGGTCGAACTGGGCGAGGCGAATCTCACCCGTTGCACGGCGTTGCGGAACCGTCTGCAGGGCATCGCGGGAGTCGAATTGCCGTTCGGCGGAGCGGTGTTCAACGAGTTCGTCGTTCGTCTGCCGAGACCGGCGGCCGAATTCCGCGCTTTCGCCCGACAGCGGGGCCTCCTGGCGGGGATCCCCCTGCAGGGATTCGACCACTGCGGCGCGAACGATCTGCTCGTGGCCGTCACTGAAAAACGCACCGCAGCCGAGATCGAGGACTTCGGTCGCTTGCTCGAGGAGTTTGTCGGCAGTGCAGGAGGTAACCGATGACCGGGCGCAGCATCGATCGACAGCAACGGTGGAACGCCGAACTGCCCTCCTCGATTTTCGACAAGGGCTCGCTCGGCCGGCGCGCGCTCACTTTTCCGAAATGGGATGGCGAGAAGATCACCGCGGAATTGCCCGCATCGATGCGGCGCGGCGAACGGGCCGACCTGCCGGCCCTGAGCGAGCCGCAGGTGATGCGCCACTTCACGCAGTTGAGCACGCTGAATCATCACATCGAGCGGGGCATGTACCCGCTGGGCAGTTGTACGATGAAGTACAACCCGCGCCTGAACGAGCAAATCGCCGCCATGAGTGGACTGGCCGACCTGCACCCGGAACAGGACGTAGCGGATATTCAGGGTCTGCTTTCGGCGTTGAAGACTCTGGAACGGTCGCTCCAGGAGCTGACCGGCCTGGCTGGTTGCAGCCTGATTCCGGCAGCCGGCGCCAACGGCGAGTACCTGGGGATGTTGACGATTCGCGCCCTGCACGTCGCCCGGGGCGATCTGGATCGTCTGGAGATCCTGATTCCGGATTCGGCCCACGGTACGAACCCGGCCTCGGTCGTGATCGCGGGAATGAAGCCGCGCACGATTCCCTCGCGTCAGGACGGACGCATCGATCTGGAGGCTCTGCGCGAGGCCTGTGGTCCGCAGACCGCTGGAATCATGATCACGAATCCCAATACCCTGGGTTTGTTCGAAATCGACATCGTCGAGGTCGCCGAAATCGTACATGCCGCCGGCGGTCGCCTGTACATGGACGGGGCGAACATGAACGCCCTGATGGGCAAGGCGCGCCCGGGAGATATGGGCTTCGACGTCGTGCACCTGAATCTGCACAAGACCATGTCCACGCCGCACGGAGGGGGAGGCCCCGGTGCGGGCCCGATCTGCGTGACCGGGGAACTGGCGCCGTTCCTGCCGGGTCCCTGGATCGTCGAGAAGGAAGACGGCTCCTTCGATCTGGAAAAAATCCCCGGTGAGGGCGACGAGAGCATTCATTCGTACTTCGGTAACGTCGGAGTCTGCCTGCGCGCCCTGGCCTACATTTTGCGCAACGGTGGCAACGGCTTGACCCGTGCCACCGAGTGCGCGGTGCTGAACGCGAACTACCTGCTCGCACAGATGAAGGGCTTCCTGCACACTGAACATGCCGAGGGTTGCCTGCACGAGTTCGTCGCCAGTGGCAGCGAGTGGAAAGAGAAGTACGGCGTTCGAGCCATGGACATCGCCAAGCGCATGCTCGACTATGGTCTGCATGCTCCGACGATCTACTTCCCCCTGATCGTGGCCGAAGCGCTGATGATCGAGCCCACGGAGTCCGAGTCGAAGGAAAGTCTCGACCGCTTCGTCGGAGTCATGGAAAGAATCCATGCCGAGGCGCAGGAGAATCCGGAATTGCTGCTCCAGGCTCCGCAGATCACGCCCGTCGGACGCATGGACGAGGCCGCCGCGGCCCGCGAACCGGATCTGCGCTGGGCCGGCCCGTGCAACTGCGGGTAGGGGTCTGATGTCCATCCTGCGCGTGATCCGGGACGGTGCCCGGACCGGGGAAGAGAACATGCGGCGCGACGCCGAGCTGTTGGAAAGCCACCGGCCCGGCGACGCGCCGATTCTGCGCATGTATCGCTGGAGTCCGCCGGCCATTTCGATCGGATACCACCAGGACGAGTCCGGGTTCGATCACGAGGCCGCCCGGCGCGACGGCATCGACGTGGTGCGCCGCCCCACCGGCGGCCGCGCCATCCTGCACGCCGAGGAGTTGACCTACTCGATCACCGGCACCTCGCCGGGGCCGCTCTTCGGCGACACGCTGAACACTTCCTACCAGTTGATCAACCGGGCCCTGTTGCGATTCCTCGAAATGCTGGGAATCCAGGCCGATGTCAGCGAAGGCGAGTCGCGCGACGATGCTCGCGGAATGGTCTGTTTCAAGAGCGCCGGCAAGCATGAGATCCGTGTCGGGGGCCGCAAGCTGATCGGTTCGGCGCAGCGTCGCACCCAAGGGGTCTTCCTGCAGCACGGATCGATTCTCGTCGGGTCGGCCCACTGTGACCTGCCGCGTTACCTGCGGCCCGGGACCCGCGGCAGCGAAATGCTGCCCGAACAGTTGCTCGCACTGACTACCGGGCTGGGGGAGCTGCCTGGATCCTTCGCAGGAATGAAATCGGGCGAAGTCGACGACCTGATGGCCGACGCCTTCGCCCGGGAGTTGGGACTTTCCCTCGAGCCCTATTGAGCGGAGTCAGGAGGCAGACCTCCGCTCTTGCATCGGGCTAGAACTTGAGGGAGGTCCCTGCTGCGAATCCCACGCCCTTCGTGCCGCCGCCGGACAGTCCGCCGCGGGTCATCGCTGCCAAATCCACCTTCCAGGGTCCCAGTCCCAAACCCAGGCCGCCGGCCAGGCTGCGTCCCTGGGCGCCGCCCAGACTCATGCCCATCCGGGGCATGAAGAAGTTGCACAGATCCCACTCCGCGCCCAGGTTCACCTGGGGCGTTGTCGAACTGGTACCGCGAGTCTCGAACCCCTGGACATAGTCCGCCGCGACATTGAACGGGCCCACGCGATTGGCGGCTCCGGCGCGAAGCGTGCGTGGCAGGCTGGTACTATAGGCTTCCCCGGCCAGAGTCGTGTCGGCGTCCGAGATGGCGCTGTCCAGGTCGTCGTTGGCCAGATTGATCTCTGCGGCATCGACGCGGAACTGCTGGTTCTCGACGTCGGTGCTCCAGTTGATGTTCGTGTAGGCATTGTCCAGGGCCAGACCGAAGGTCCAGCTTCCCGGGATCTGGATGGACAGGCCCAGATCACAGCCGGCGCCGGCGCCACCGCGGGACGAGAGCGTCGAGACAAAAGCCTCACCGGAAATCTCGTCGAAGGTGGTCGTGACGCTGCCGTACGCGTCCTCGACATGCATCTCATAGATGCCCTGGAAGTAGCGAACATTCAGCCCGCCGAACAGGCTCCAACTCTCGTTGCCATAGACCTTGCGGCCGTAGGAGACCGCTGCGGTGGCCAGGGCATAGCCCTCACCGTGGGTGTTCGAGAAATCGATGGTCTCGTCCAGATCGTTTCCGAACAGGACCAGCTCGAAGTAGTCGCGATCCAGGTTGCCTGACCCCGCGCCCCAGGCTCCGAAGCTGACGGCGAAGTCACCGATCTGGGCTCCCATCGCGCTGGCCCGCACATCAGCGTCCAGCTGGAATCCGGCCTCGGGAATGTCGTCCAGCAAACGCTGCTTGTCCGATTCGTTGAGGTAGGAACCGGTGATCTCGTTGTAGCGGTCCAGGCTGAGCGCGTTGTTGTTCACGTCCAGCGCGACACCGGCCAGGCCCACATTCGTGCCCCGTGTCAGGGCCAGGTTGGCGGGGTTGTATTCGACGGCATCCAGGCCGCGCGCACTGGCGGTCAACGCGCCGCCCATGCCCCAGGCGCGGATCGATCCCTGCGCATGGACCGGAGCCGGCAACAGCAGCAGCAGGATCAGTGCGGCCAGTCCGATCGCCGCGATCGCGGCTTCGAAGGCGCGGCTGCGTGGCGCCGTGTGGATTTCACTCTTGATGCGGTACATTCTTCTATCCTCCCAACCCCCGCCCAGACGGGGTCGGCGTTGCTGGCTAGTTGTCGTCCGAGACTTCGAAATCGAGTGTCACGACGCCGCGGACTTCCAGGTAGTCGGTGGCCATCAACCGCACCGGCTGACCGTTGGAGGACGGCAGGCGGATGGCGATCATGGTGAACAGATCGGGTTCGGCGAATACGCGGGCCTGCTCCTCGGTCAGTTCCAGTACCGGGGTGCTGGTGACGGGCAGGCTGACGGTGTGCGTCGTCGCATCGACCGTCGCCGGAGCCACCGCGAGCGGTCCCAGCTCGACAAGCGGGGCGTCGGCCAGCGTCAGCGTATCGGTGCCGGCCAGGATGCGGATCTCCACGCCCATCGGCAGGTGGTTCAGGATCTCCGTCTGCAGCCGCGCGCCGCGGATGTGATCGTCGATCATGTCCCGGACGTCCTGGTCCGCGTTGACGGCTTCGGCATCGGTTTCGATAGTGGCATCGTTGATGATGACTTCGACCGGTGCCGTGATCTCCCAGTCGACGATCGCGTAGTCGTCGGCTCGCACCGTACCGACGGTGCCGCCGACCAGTACGTCACCCTGCAGCGAGATCGACTCGGGCAGGTTGTTCAGGAAATCGATCAGTCCGCTGTTGGTCTCGTCCAGGAGAATCGTCGTCGTGGTCGGCGCGCGTGTCGTTTCCTCGGCCGGGAGAATCGTCTGGTCGATGGTCAGCGTCCGCGTTGTGCCGGTGGCCGACGTACCGCTCAGCACCAGGTCCACCTGGCCCGGCAGGCCGGAGCTGTTCGTGATCCGCAATGCCATCGAGGCTGCTGTCAGTTCCAGCCCGTCCAACTCCTCGGGCAGGTCGATCGCTTCCTCGAGCGGTTCCAGGGCTACCGACTCGGCGGGCACCAGGCCCGTTACGCTGCGGAACGAGATCGAGCCGCCGGTCAGCTCGGCCGTCAGGCCGTCGGTAGCCGCCAGGGTCACCGGCGTCGCACCGCTGCCGGGGGTCGAGATGGCAACGTCCGCGGACAGGTCGGTCAGGGCCACGCCGCCGCCGTCGATGATGCGACCGGCAAAGTCGAGCGTGCGGGCGGAGGTCTCGCCCGGAGTCAGATCGAAGACCGCCGTCAACGGATTTTGATCCAGGTCGACCACCGTAGCCCAGGTCAGCACCGCGGAACAGGGGATCGGCATGTCGTTGGTCAGCACCAGGTCGATCGTGCCCTGGTTGATGATTGCCTGCATGATTTCGTAGTCCGCAGGCAGCGGAGTCTCGAACCGGGTCTGGAAGTTTTGCGCTCCGACGACCGCCTCGGCCTCGGTGACGACGAGGTCGCTGAATGCGGCGTCGATCGCGATCGAGTCGGTGCCGTTGACCACGACGGATGCCATGCCCGAACCGGGCGATCCGCCGGACAGGCTGACCATGATGGCCCCGGGCAGCACCACGCCGGCCAGGTCGGCCGAGCGGACCGCAGTGGTTCCGGGAGGAATCTCGTCGAACTGGAAGGTCGCCACCGGGGTACCGGTTGCCGGATCCTCCATCACCAGGGTAATGCGATCCGACCCGCTGTCGGCCGAGATCGGAACCGGCAAGCCATTGGTCACGGTAATCTGCACACTGCCCGAGGCAAGCGTTGCGCTTTCGATATCCGGTAGGTCCTGGGCCGAGCTGGCCACCGCGATGGGAAAGCCCGGCACCGGGGTCAGCAGATTCGTCACCCCCGAAGCCGGCGCCCAGATCTCACCCAATTCGAAGTCGTAGGAGATGGGGTCGAGCGCGGCCAGTTCGAAGTTGCCCAAGCCCTGTTGGATCGTTTGGCCTTCGATGGACGTGGCCAACTCGAAGTCGAAGTCCATGGTGTCGGCATCACCCTCGATGAAGAACGAGACGGTGCCGTCGGGGTCCTGGACGAGGTAGTCCTCATCGTCGAGCGAGTCGAGAATCTCGACCCGTTCGACACCCAGAGGAATCGTGACCGTGGTATCGAAGGTCGGCATTTCGGGACTGTTGATCTCGCAGCCGCCCAGTAGTGCGAGGATTCCCAGTGAGCACAGAATCAGAAGCAGCCACGGTGCGGCTGGCATCCTGAACTGGCGACGATCTCGGTTCGTTTTCAATCTCATGCGAAACCTACCTGGTTGGTTTCGGCGCCTCCTGAGCGCCCGGTCCGGCGGGACTTTGGTCCCCGCACAGTGAAAGATCCGTTCCGGAGCCGGAGGGCGGTTTCGACCGGGAAGTACCGGGCCGCGCGCGGCACGATGCGGAAGCACGGGGAACAACGAGGAACAAGAGGGCGGTGCGAGCGTCCAGAGGGTAGATCGGGAAACGTGCAGGAAGCGTCCCGGCGGATTGCACGATGCCCGATCCAGGGCACCGAATTCCGACGACGATCGAGCGCAAGGCCGGTCCTTGACCGTCCATTGTCCGACTGCATACTATCAGCGTGTCCGTACGACCGGTCGCGCTCCGCGATCACCTCAGGAACCCAATGAACGGGAATTGATGAGCACCTGGCTGGTACAGCGCATCGCGTCCTCCCTGCTGACAGTGTTTTTGCTGGTGTCTGCCGTTTTTTTCGTCGTTCGCCTGGTTCCGGGTGATCCGGTCGATCTGGTCGCCGACGCGCAGACCAGTGCGGTCGACCGGGAACTCCTGCGTACCCGGTTCGGTCTCGATGGCGGGATCGGGGAGCAGTATGTCCGCTGGCTGGGGGAAGTGGTCCGGGGCGACTTCGGGACGAGCCTGCGACAGCAAAGATCGGTCCGAGACATCCTGGCCGAAGCGATTCCGGCGACTCTGTGGTTGACCGTCGCTGCCTACGCTCTGCACTTGGTGCTGGCGTTCGGTACGGCCCTGCTGGCGGCTTCCGGACGATCCCGCCGCTGGTCGTCGGCGCTGCAGTCCATCGGGTTGGTTTTCTATTCGGTGCCCGCGTTCTGGCTGGGACTGATGCTCATCCTCCTGCTCAGCGGCAAGGCCGGCTGGTTTCCGGCAGCGGGAATGGAAGCGCCAGATGCCGCGTTCCTGCCACCACTGCAGCGTATCCTGGATCGACTGTGGCACCTCGCACTTCCAGCCATCGCGTTGGGATTGAGCTCGTTCATGGGTACGGCCCGCTATCTGCAATCGGCGTTGGAAGAGGCCATGGAACAGGACTATATCCTGGCTGCGCGGGCGCGCGGAATTCCCGAACGCGTCCTGTTGATGAAGCACGCGCTGCGCAACGCTCTGTTGCCGGTGATCACCATCCTGGGCTTGCACCTGCCGCTGTTGCTCGGCGGTGCGGTCGTGATCGAGACGGTCTTTGCCTGGCCCGGGCTGGGCCGCATCAGTGTCGAGGCGATCTTCGCACGGGACTATCCGGTGATCATGGCGACGTCGCTGCTGGCGGCGGTCGCGGTCACGTTCGGCTCGCTGCTGGCGGATATCGGATATCGTTGGGCCGATCCACGCGTCCGGCTGAGCGAAAGCGATTCGCCATGAGTCTGCGCAACCGTCCCTGGTGGCAGCGCGGCGCCACGGGCATCGGGCTTCTTCTCTCGGTCCTGATGCTCGGTTTGGCATTGGGCGCCCCCTGGTGGTCGACCGCAGATCCGATTGCCTCGGGTGCGGCAGCCGATCGCCTGCTTTCCCCGTCCTGGAGCCACCCCCTGGGAACCGATCTGCTGGGGCGCGACGTGGGGTCGCGAGTGGCCCATGGAGCTCGCGTATCGCTACTCGTCGGATGGTTGAGCGTCGCGATCGCGTTGCTGATTGGAACCGCCGTGGGGCTGGCCGCCGGATTGGCGCCACGGTGGCTGGACCGGATCCTGATGGCGGTTACCGATGCCTTCCTCGCCTTTCCCCGCATTTTCCTGGTGCTGCTGCTGGTCTCCTTGATGCGCCCCTCGTTGACGTTGACGATGGTGGTACTGGGACTGACCGGCTGGATGAGTGTGGCCCGTCTGGTCCGCGCCGAGGCGTTGTCGATACGTGAGCGGGATTTCATCGCCGCTGCCCGGGGAGTCGGTCTCGGCCGGATGCACGTCGCGATCCGCCATGTGCTGCCCCATCTGCTGCC
>JANTGJ010000033.1 GCA_024762975.1 Candidatus Krumholzibacteriia bacterium | reverse complement strand
TCAGGGCGAACAGCCAGGCGGTGTCTTCGTCCGGTGCGGTGAACGGCGGCCCCAGGTCCGGGCCGATGCCGGGTTCTCCCGGAAGGGTGGATTCGCCACCGCGTCGAGGACTACCCAACCCCATTTTCGATCATCCCCGCGGCGGACGACGAATCGAGACATCCCGACCTTCGACGAACCAGTTCAGCGCACGTTCCAACGTCGCCTTCAGTTCGCGGCGCTCGGCAATGATATCGACCTGCCCTTTTTCGAGCAGGAACTCACTGGACTGGAATCCCTCGGGCAAATCGCCGCCGATCGTCTGCTTGATCACACGGGGTCCCGCAAAGCCGATCAGGGCACCCGGTTCAGCCACATTGATGTCACCGAGCATGGAATAGCTCGCGGTCACGCCACCGGTCGTCGGGTGGGTCAGAATGGAGATGAAGGGAATGCCCTCGCTCCGGAGCCGGGCCAGCACCGAACTGGTCTTGGCCATCTGCATCAGCGACAGCAACGACTCCTGCATGCGCGCGCCGCCACTGCGGCTGAGAATGACCGCAGCCTCGCGGTAGCGCAGCGAGTCGAGCAACGCGCGGGAAATCTTCTCGCCCACGACCGACCCCATCGAGCCGCCCATGAAGCTGAAGTCCATGATCGACATCGAGACCGGTACCCGGCCGATGGCGCCCCGACCACAGATAACGGCATCTTCCTTGCCGGTCTTCTGGCGGCTGGCCTTGATCCGATCCTTGTAGCGCTTGGAATCCTTGAAATCGAGGGCATCGACACTGGTGATCCCCGTATGCGTCTCTTCCCAGGTGCCTTCATCGATCAGCAACGCGATGAACTGCTCGGTGGTAAACGGCAGGTGATGGCCACAGGAGCCGCACACCCACAGGTTGCGATCCAGCTCGCGGTGGTACAGCACCTCCGAACAGTTGGGGCATTTGCGCCACAGATTATCGGGGATATCCTTTTTCTGGCTGGTCAGGGCCTTGATGCCCTTGGCCGCCTGGGTCAACCAGGACATGATGCCCTCCTCGACGGATGCGGATCGTCGCGAACGGTCCCCCGCGGCGAATTCACACAATATTCAAACAGGACGAGTCCGTGTGGGCTCGCCCTCAGGCTTGCTGATTTCCCGGAAGATTAGCCCCACGCGGAGGCCGGGACAACCTTTTTCACGGCGAGGCGGGCGATCACCGGCAGCGGCGGCCGCGGGCACAGGGTCCCGGCCCGGCGCACCTACCGGCTTTCCCCCGCACCGATTACCGGCGGCAAGTCGTCTCCATCGGCGATGAAGCGCATGGAAACCGAATTGACGCAATGACGGGTGTTCTTCGGAGTGAAGCCCTCGTTCAGGAACACGTGTCCGAGATGTCCCCCGCAATGCGCGCAGGTGATCTCGATTCGGCGTCCGTCCGCGTCCGGAGTACGCCGGACAGCATCGCCGATGGAATCGTCGAAGCTGGGCCAGCCACAGTGCGCATCGAATTTGTCGGTCGAACGGTAGAGCGGGGCATTGCAGCGCTTGCAGATGAACGTGCCACTGGCCCAATTATCCTCGTGTTCGCCACTGAACGGGACCTCGGTCCCCTTCTGCAGGATCACCCGTTTCTCGGCGTAATTCAGCTCATTGTATTTCATGGGCGGTTCTCCGGCGTAGGCGGCCACGGTCAGCAGCCCCGCGGCCACGATCAGGTTCAGCATTCGAATCGAGCGAGGCATCACGTACTCCTCCGATTGGGGTTACGGGTACATACGCAACGAGCGCCGTCCGCGTGACCAGGCCAACAGGATCCCGGTGAGGTTTCCCCGGGAACCTCCCGTCCGGCGGCAGGAATTTGGTGGGTGAGGGTCATTGATCCTCGCTCGGCAACAGATGCCTGAGCGGACAGTTCATGATCAGAGCGTCCTCACCGTTATCGGCGTAGTACCCCTCGCGTACACCGACCTCGATGAAGCCGTGGCGTTCGTAGAAGCGGATCGCGGGTTGGTTGCTCCGCCTCACTTCCAGTGTGATCTCGTTCAGGCCGTGGCGCGCGCCCTCGCCCGCAGCCGCCTGCAACAACATCGTCGCAATGCCCGAACGCCGCAACGACGGCTCCACCGCGATATTCAGGATGTGCAGCTGGTCGGCGACCTTCCAGGCCATCAGGAACGCGATGACCCGGCCTTCGAACTCGGCCACGAGTGGCAGGCGCAGGAGATCGGTCAGCAACTCCCCCGCCAGGGAGGTATCGCTCCAGGGATCGTCGAAGCTGGCGTGCTCGATGCGAAGCACGTCCTGCAGGTCGGCCAGCCCGGCTGGACGGATCAGAATTTTCGGCGCGGAACTCACGATTCGTCACGTTGGCTGCGATGGAAATCGACATCCTTGCCCGGTGTTTCGGGCGTCAGATCGACATGTTTCTTCACTTCGGCATCGCTGACGCGCATGTACTCGGGCGTCAAGGCAAAGGGATGAACGGTCGGCAGACCGGAGCCGGCACAGCTCACGGCAACGGCCAATGCGCCCGCCGTGGCAGGATGCGCCGACGACCAGCGACGCAGTACGGGCTGTCCGTGATCGCGCAACTCGGGGCGCAGGCTCTCGCCTTCTCCCAGCAGCAGACGCGAGCCGTCGCCGGCGAAGACCGGTGCCTCGAGGTCCTCGAGCGTGGTCTTCAAACGCAACCACCAGTTATCGGGCCTCCCGGGTCCCGGGGCGATCACCGATTCGAGCCACCCCTCCTTTCGGCGATACGCCGCCGCAAACACTTCACCGCGCCTCGCATCCAGCACCGGGACGGCCCACCCGGCATCCTCGTGCTCGGCGAGCATCGCGCCCGCCATGGCTTCCAGCGTGGTCACTGAAACGAGCTCGCAGCCCAACGACCAGGCCAGGCCCTTGGCCGTCGCCACGCCGATGCGCACGCCGGTGAAACTGCCGGGGCCGCAGGTGACGGCGATGCGTTGCAATTCCTCCTTCGCGCGCCCGGCCTCGGCCAGCACGTCCTGGATCATCGGCAAAATAGCATCGGCATAGCTGCCCGAAACGTTGAGCGGCCTGTAGACCAGCAATTCGCCATCCTCGGCCAGCGCGAAACGACCCCATTGGGTCGCAGTATCCAGAGCCAGGGTCAGCACGATTCGCCTCCAAAGACCTCGATCCAGGCTGCCGGCGTCTCGGGCAGGCCGCGCAGATGCCACCAACGCGCATCGGGCTCATCTGCGGGTGTGACCAGCAATTCCACGCGCGGTGTATCCGCACCCAACCCGGCTTCGAGAACAGCCGGCCATTCGATCAGTGCGACCGCCTGTCCGTCCCAGACATCGTCCAGAAGATCAGGCACACCGATGTCTTCCAGATTGTGCCCGGGCTCGACGCGGTAGAAGTCCAGGTGGTGCACCGTCAGGCGGCCGTCGTAGGTATTGACCAGGGTGAAGGTCGGCGATACGACATCCTGCCCGGTGACGTTCAGCCCGGCGCAGACCCCCTGCACGAAGCAGGTTTTTCCAGCGCCGAGATCGCCATGCAGCAGCACGATCTCACCGCCACCAAGCAACTCGGCGACGCGGCGACCGAGCACCATCGTCTGCTCGGCGCCCCGGGTGGCGATCCGGTAGGGGAAACCGGCTGGATCCGGAAAAGCGGTCATCTCAACCCCGGGGCCGCAGGATGGTGAAGGGACAGATCACTTCCTCCATGCTGATTCCACCGTGCTGAAAACTGTCCCGATACAGCCGTTCGTACTCGTGGAAATTCGTCGGGTACACGAGGTAGAAATTTTCCGAAGTCACCGCGTAGTTCTCGATCGTCGTCTGCTTCGGCAGACGGAACTCCTCCGGGTTCTTCATCAGCAGGACGCGGTCGTCGTCCACGCCCAGATTGTCGCCGAATTTGTAACGCACGTTCGAACTCGTATCGCGGTTGCCGCGGATCTTCAGCGAGCGGCGGCAGAACATCGACCCGTGATCGGTGGTCAGGACCACGGTGCAGTCCTTGCGTGCCAGGCCTTTCATCACATCGAAAAGCTTCGAGTGTTCGAACCACGAGCGCATCAGGGTACGGAATGCCGCCTCGTCCGGAGCCAGCTCCTTGATGATGCGACTCTGGCTACGGCCATGGGCCATGATATCCAGGAAGTTGTAGACACCGGCGATCAGCTTCGTATCGCCCAGCGAACCAAGGTTGCGGTGCAGCAGGTCGCTGTCGCGATCATCGGAGACCTTGTAGTACTTGCTGCTGCCGGCCGCGGGGCTGCCCAGGCGTTGCAACTGGGCCTCGAGCAGCTCGGCCTCCTTCGCGTTGCGGCTGCCCTGATGATTGGCGCTGGCGATCCACCACTCGGGATAGCCTTCGGCGATGTCCAGCGGGTACAGGCCGGCGAACAATCCGTTGCGCGCATACGGCGTGGCCGTGGGCAGGATCGACCAGTAGCTCTTGCGTTCCATCTGATAGTAGGGTTCCAGCAGCGGCTCGATCATGCGCATCTGGTCCAGGCGCATGCAGTCGATGACGATCCAGATGACCTGTTTGCCTTTCTGCACCTCGGGCTCGATCCAGGTCTCGTAGACGCGAGGGCTGAACAACGGCGCGCCCCCGTCGGGATCCCATTCGCTTCCCACGCCGGTCGGTCCGTCGGCATTGATCCATTGCTGGTAGTTGTCGCGCACGAATTTCCCGAAAGTCTGGTTCGCCGCGGAAATCTGCTCGCCCCAGGTTTCCAGCAAACCGTGGTCGCTGAACTCGAACAGGTCCATGCCCCAGGTGACCAGGTCGGAGTAGATCGCCTCCCACTCCTTCGGGCGCTGGGCGGTACCGATCCGGTCGCTGACGGCCATGAAATTGCTCATGTAGTCGCGGGTGACCTCTTCACTGGCCAGCTTGCGCGCCTCGAGTTGACGGCGAAGGGCGGAGAGCACCTGGATCGGCGAGACCGGCTTGACGAGATAGTCGTTGATGCGCTTGCCGATGGCGCGCGTCATCAGATCCTCGGCTTCGCTCTTGGTGATCATGATCACCGGCACATGGCGATCGATCTTGCGGATCTCCTCGAGCGTTTCGAGCCCGCCCATGCCGGGCATCATCTCGTCCAGCAGGATTCCGTCGAAGTCCTTTTCGCGCAGGACCGCGAGCGCATCCTGGCCGTTGGTCACACCTTCGACCTCGAATCCCTTCTCGGTCAGGTAGAGCAGATGGGACCGCAGTTCCTCGATATTGTCATCCACCCAGAGCACCTTGTAGGCCACGTTCAGCTCTCTTTCGATTCGTTCCGGTTTTCGAAGGGTTCGGCGGGTGGCAACACGACCTGGATCGTGGTGCCGTGGCGACTGGTCTGTTCGATGTTGATCCGGCCGCGATGATACTGCGTCACGATTCGCTTGACGAGCGCCAGCCCCATACCCCAGCCGCGCTTCTTGGTGGTGAACCCGGGCTCGAAGATCTTGTTCCCCACGCGCGACGGAATACCGCGGCCGGTGTCCGTGACCATCATCCGCGCCCCGCCGTCCTCCGTATCAGCGATCTGTACGGTGATCGTCCCCTTGGCATCGACCAGGGCATCGATACCGTTGCGAATCAGATTTTCGATGACCCAGCCCATCAGATCGCGATTGAACCGCACATGACTGGAGACCCGCCCCTCGCGCCGCAATTCGACACGACCACCCAATTGCGGCAGGCGGCGTCGATAGTATTCGACTCCCTCGTCCACCAGGCCGGTAAAATCGGTGTCCTCCAACTGCGGTTGCGAACCGATCTGGCTGAAACGGGCCGAGACCCGACTGAGCCGGTCCACATCGCGATTCAGTTCGATCATGGTGTCATCGCCCTTGCCGACCTTGTCCTCCAGCAACGCGACCCAGCCCATGATACTCGTCAACGGCGTTCCCAGCTGGTGGGCCGTCTCCTTGGCCATACCGGCGAACAGCGCCTTCTGCTCAGCGTCCTTCTTCCCCTGCAGGGCCCACAGGATGATCAGGAAGAACAGGGCCATGATCATCAACTCGAGGTAGGGCATGTAGCGGATGCGCAGACTCAGCGCAGACCGGCCATAGTGCAGGGTGCCCAGTCGCCTGCCTTCCGGCGAGATGATGGCGAACGGATCCTGGTCCTGATCGAATGCGGCGGCCATCGAAAGGATTTCGGCCACGGCCGGGTTGGTGGGACTGTTCGGATTCACATGCATCAGCTGATCGAACGACGGGACCGGTATCCCGATGACGGGTTCATTCCACAGGAACGGCCGACCCGAATTATCGGTAATGATGAACGGCACCTCGATCTCGTTGATGATCGCGATGACCGGGCCGACTTCCTCCACGTTCTCGGCCAGCATCAGGCGGCTGGCCAGGTTCGAAAGCAGTTCGGTGGTCAGGAAACTCTGCCGCTCGACGCTCTTGGAAACACGGATCGTGAAAATGGTAGTGGCCACCACGATGCTGATACTGCCCAGCAGCAGGTAGATATTGAACAGGTAGCGCTTGCGCAACCAGCCGAATCGGGTATGCCCGTCCCAGGCAACCATCTAGCCGATGTACTCCTGACCACCCAGATAGGGCACCAACACCTCGGGAACGCGAATCCGGCCATCGGCCAGCTGGTAGTTCTCCAGAATCGCCACCATCACGCGCGGCAATGCAAGTCCCGAGCCGTTCAGCGTGTGCACGAAGCCCTTCCGGCCGTCACCCTTGAATCGAATGCCGCTGCGGCGCGCCTGGAAGTCGACAAAGTTGCTGCATGAGGAGACCTCCAACCATTTCCCGACTCCTGGCGACCAGACCTCCAGGTCGTAGCATTTGGAGGCGGCAAAGCTGAGATCACCCGTCGCCAACGAAGCCACGCGATAGGGCAAATCCAGCTTCTGAAGCAGTTCTTCCGCATCGGCGGTCAGCTTCTCCAGTTCGTCCCACGACGTTTCCGGGTCAACGAGCTTGACCATTTCCACCTTGTTGAACTGATGGACTCGCAACAGCCCCCGCGTATCCTTACCAGCGGCCCCCGCCTCGCGCCGGAAACAGGCCGAGTAGGCACAATATTTCAATGGCAGATCCGCGGCGTCGAGAGTCTCGCCGTGATGGATATTGGTCACCGGTACCTCGGCGGTAGGAATCAGGAAGAGGTCGTCGCCGCCGCAATAGTACATGTCGTCTTCGAGTTTGGGCAGTTGGCCGGTGCCGGTCATCGCCGTGCGATTGACCAGGAACGGCACCGTGCACTCCGTATAGCCCTGCTCACGATGCACATCCAGGAACCAGGCCGTCAGCGCACGGTCCAGGCGCGCCAGATCGCCCGTCAACAGCAGGAAACCCGAGCCGCTCATCCGGGCCGAACGCTCCGGGTGCAACTGATTCAGACGCTCGCCCACATCCCAGTGCGCGGCGACTTCGTAGTCGAAGGTCTTCGGCTCTCCCCACGTGCGCACGATCTCGTTGTTCTCCTCGCCGCCCTCGGGAGCCGATTCGTGCGGGATGTTGGGAATCTTCAGATACAGGGCCTCGACTTCGGCCTCAAGCTCGGCGGCCCGGGCCTTCAGACCCTTCATGCGCACCGAAATCGCTTTCATCGCGGCGATCGCCTCGGCCACGTCCTGCCCGGCCTTCTTGCGCTCGGAAATGGCCCGATTGGCCTGATTGGCTTCGGCGGCCAGCGATTCGGTCTCCTGCAGGGCGGCCCGCCGTTCGGCGTCCTTTTCATAGTAGGCCCCGATATCCACCGACTCGTTCTTCAAAGCAACGGCCCGGGTGACGAGCTCCCGGTTCTCACGCAGAAACTTCCGATCCAGCAAGTTGCGATTCCTTTCTTTGCAGTCGTTCTGGACACGCATGCGGAGGGATGAGCGGCCCGCAGGGAAATGGATTTGCATTCCCGGCGAACGGCTGTTAGAAGATTAGTCAGAAAGGGCCGAGTCCGGCAAGGCAAATCACCCCAGAGGAAACGACCGAATCATGCAGAGACCGGAGCTCCTGGAGCGTTTGCGGGATTTGCCCGCTGATCGCCGCATCATCACCGCCCTGGATCTGCCCACGGCGCAGGAAGCGCTGGCGCTGGCCGGTTCGCTGGGCGTGGACGGCGGGTTCGTCAAAGTGGGCCTCGAACTGTTTTCCGCTGCCGGACCGGATGTCGTGGCCCGGCTGCGCGAGGCGCGCAAGGACGTCTTCCTGGATCTGAAGTACCACGATATTCCCAACACGGTGGCTTCGGCCGCGAAACTGGCCACTCGGATGGGCGCCTCGCTGTGCACGATCCACGCATCGGCCGGGCGCAGTGCGCTCACGGCGGCAGCGGAGGCTCTTGCCCAGGAACCGGTGGCGCGGAACGCTCCGGATGGCCGCCGTCCCGCCCTGTTGGCCGTAACGGTGCTGACGTCGCTGTCCGAGGACGAGGTCCAGGAGGTTCGGCCGTCCGGGGACTCGCTTCAGGGCAACGTGGAACGCCTGGCTGCCCTGGCCTGGGATTGCGGCTGCGACGGCCTGGTTTGTTCCGCCGCTGATCTGCCCCGATTGCGCAATGCGGTGGGGCCGGAACCACTGGCCGTCACACCGGGCATCCGTCCCGCCGGTACCGAGGTCGGCGATCAGCACCGGGTCGCCACGCCTGCCTCGGCCGTGGCCGCCGGTGCCGACTTTCTGGTCATCGGGCGACCGATCACCCGTGCCGGGGATCCGGCTGCGGCACTGGCTCGGATCGCAGCACAAATGGCGTAGTCACCCAGCCCGCCCCGCCGGGAGAAAGGTATGACGATGACGGAGGACAAGGTTCTTGAATTGATGAAGGAATTGGGCGCCCTGCACCAGGGACATTTCCTGCTCAGCAGCGGCCGGCACAGCGACTTCTATTTCCAGTGCGCGCGCATCCTGCAGTACCCCGAACTGGCCCGCGAACTGGGCGCGGCGATCGCGTCGAATTTCGACGGCGAGACCTGTGACCTGGTCGTCTCGCCCGCCATGGGAGGGATCCTGATCGGCCACGAGGTGGCCCGCGCCCTGGGCCGGCGCTTCGTCTTCGCAGAACGCAAGGACGGCGAGTTGCAGATCCGGCGTGGTTTCGAAATGGAACCGGGCGAAAAGGTGATCATCGTTGAAGACGTCGTAACCCGCGGCACCAGCCTGCTCGAGGTCGTCAAGGTTGTCGAGGACGCCGGAGGCCAAGTGGTCGGGCTGTCGACCATTATCGACCGTACCGGTGGCGAAGTCGAACTGCCGATGCCGCTGGAGTCTCTGGCAAAGGTCAAAGTCGAGACCTGGGATGCGGACGACTGCCCGCTGTGCGCCCGGGGCGAGGCGATCGTCCAGCCCGGCAGCCGGGGCAATTGACCCGGCGATGAAAGACGGAACGCAACCGCAATCTTCTTCGCGGATGCGCACCTGCATACCGGGCGGCCTGCTGGCCGCCCTTCTTTTCGTCGCGATCTGGCTGCCGCTGCAGCCCCCGCGCGAGCACCTTCCCACCAGCGACCTGTACACCCACCTGAGTGTGGCGCGGCATCTGCTGCGCGGCGATGGATTCGTGACCGATCTGGCCTATCCCCTGTCGTTCGCATTTCCGTTTGCCCAGGCACTGCCCCAACCCCTGATCTACCGGCCGCCGGGGTATGCGCTGTGGTTGATGCTGCCGCAGGCGATCGGTGGTGACGACAGCGCTCGCGTCCTGGCCGCCGTACGCATCCAGCAGTTGGCCGTGCTGGCGATGATGGCGGCACTGGGCGTGATCGCCCTGCTGCGTAGAGGCAACGGTCCAGCGATCGGTATCTGGCTTGTGCTGTTGCTGGCCAGCCCGATTCTGGGATTTGCCGTGGACTGGGCCTTTGTCGAATTGCTGAGCGCCGGCCTGCTGCTGGGAATCTGGCTCGAGTCCAGAGGGCAGGCCGGTACGGGTCCACGAGCGGCCGTGCTGGCCGGAATCCTGGCCGGAGCACTGATGTTGCTGCGCCCGGAGTTGTGCTGGATCCCAGCCGTGTGGTGGATGGCAGGCTCGCAAAAAAAGCGGCGATACCTGCTGGCCGTCGTACTGGCCCTGGTCATCGCTTCGCCCTGGGCGGTTCGGAATCTGCGCCTGACCGGCGACCCCCTGTTTTCGCTGCAGGGAAACGCCGAACTGGTAAAAATGACGCGCACCTGGCCCGGCTACTCGGTATATCGGCAACTCGAACCGCAACCGATGGTCCGGGCTCTCCGTGCGGACCCCCTGCCGATCCTGCGCAAGGGAGCCCGGGGAGTGCGACAGCAACTCGGCGATCTGCACCGCCTGCTGCCGAGTTGGGTCTGGTGGGGAGGCTCGGTGTTCCTTCTGTTGCGAATCAAGCAGCGATCGTACGACTCGGTCCCCCTCGTTCTGGGGCTGTCCCTCGGTGGCCTCATCCTGTTCTATGCATTTTTTGATGCAGGGCTCAGACATCTCGTCGTGCTGGTGCCGGTCCTGATGTTCGAGACCGCGGTCGGCAGTGCCCGTGCGGTCGGTTCCTTCCTGAATTCCTCGGCCCGACCGTTGCGTCCCCAGGTCGTGGCTGCCGGTCTGGGAGCCGTTGCGCTCCTGCTGACCTGGATGCTCCCTTGCCGGTTGCCGGGCTGGCAGCAATCCCTGACCGAAGCGGCCAGCGCCGGCGAGGCGGTCCGTACCGAGGTGGAACAGGTGCTCAGCAGCAAGGAGCCCTGGTACTTCACCGAGTACTCGGCCGTTCCCTACCTCAGCGACCGGCCGGCGATTTGGATGGCAGATTCTCCTGCTGACCGAGAGCGTATTCGCCAATTGCTTGCCGATTGATCCCGACTCGGCCGACCAGCAATCGGCCCCGTGGTCAGATGTCGACCGATTTCCCGCTTGAACTTCAAAATTCATCGAGCCGACGGCCAAGGGATCCCCTTCGCAACTCGATAAGGTTTCCCGCACTACACGAACCTCCGACCTCGCCCCCCACAGCTTGATCTCTTGGCATCTATCTTGCCGTTTCCCTCCTGAAACGAGTGAAAACACGGGTGATCGGTCAGGATTCTGACAATGGAATCGGCCCGACGTCCCTGAAATCCCTCTCGGGAGAAGACGATGAGATCGAGTGCGGAAATGCGAACCAAGGGCTATCGGGCCGTCTCTCGAATCGCGCTGGTCGGCGCTCTGGCACTTCTGGCAGCCACGCTGCCGATCCGGGCAGCGGCGCAGCAAAAGTGTCCCTACGAACAGCTGCAGATCCTGGTGCCGGGTGAACAACCGGCTCCGGGGACCGAAAGCGGCAAGACCGGCGCGCCGCTGCCGCAGCAGGTCGGCGAGTCCTTTACCGTGCAGGTCCGCGCCTGCTTCGACGATTGGACCGTTCGCGGCGATGTCGAGCATGTGATCCGACTGACCAGCACCGACGACACGGCCCTCCTACCGGACGCCTTGCCGATGGCCGATGGGATTCTGGAGGTCGAAGTCACGCTGAATGCAGCCGGCTCGTTCACGGTGACCGCCGAGGACCTGACCGATCACGAGCACTTCCAGGCAACCTCGTCGGTGATCACGGTGGGTGCGCCGATCGGCACGGTGTTCCGATTGGCGATCTCCGCCATCAGCAGTCCCCAGCAGGTCGGCATCCCGGTCACGGTGACGATCGATGCCGTCGATGAAAACGGCCAGCGGATTCCGGATGAAAGCGGCGCCATATTCCTGACCCAGCAGATCGCTTCGGGCGAGGGCATCGTCTCGCCGCAGACGATCAACCTCGAAGACGGCTCCTGGACCGGTGCGCTGTCATTCTTCATCGCCGATCCCGACGTTCAGCTACATGCACAGACGGCGGATGACGCCGCGATCCATGGTGCCAGCAACCCATTCACCGTAGCGCCCGGCGCCGCCGCGCGCCTGCTGGTTCTCGTACCCGGCCAGGAGATCGCTACCGGCTCGAGTAGCGGGTACGCCGGCATGCCTGCTCCCCAGTTGGTGGGACTGGGCTTCCCGGCCACGATCATGGCCACCGATGCCTACTGGAATCCGACTTCCGAATCCGCCCAGGTGCTGCTGGTATCCAGCGATCCTGCGGCAACGTTGCCTCAACTTGTTCAGCTTGAGAACGGACAGGCACAGGTTACTTCCACCTTCGGCACGGCTGGCTTGTGGACGCTGTCGGTCAGCGACGCAGGCCAAACCGGGCTGGCGATGATGACCACCCTGCCGATCACCGCACTGGGCGAACGCCCCGATTTCGGCATCATCACCGAGGCCGATACGGTCGTGGCCGGCATCTCGTTCACCGCCGAGATCCGGGCTCTCGACCCCCGGGGCGAGACGATCCCGGACTACGACGCTCCGGCAAGACTGTCCTGCGAGATCGGCCCCGGCAGCGTTGAGCCTTCGCAGATCCAGATCACCGGTGGCGTCTGGCGCGGACAGGTCACGCTCTTCGGGGCAGGTAGCTGGCCGTTCACCTGCACCGACTACTCCACCGATCCGCATCTCGGGACCAGCGAACCCCTGGTGGTTCTGCCCAACGAATTTGCGCGGGTCGAGGTCATCCTGCCGGGCGAAACCCTGACCGGGGGCCTGGTACCACCACGAGGCAGGGCTCCGGAAAGTCGCGTAGCCGGCCAACCCGTCGCCTGTTCGTTACTGGCAACCGATGCCTGGGCCAATCCGGTGCCCGGAATCCAGCGCGACCTGCTCGTCAGCACGACCGACCCCTACGCCGCACATCCGGACACGGTCCGCCTGCAGGACGGGGCTGCCGTCTTCGAGACCACGTTCTTCCGTGCGGGCCTGCATCACCTTCTTGCCGTCGATCTGGCCGGCAGCGGCGCCGACGCGCGGCAGGAATCCTCATTGATCAAGATTCATCCGGGCGAGTACAGGAAACTGATCCTGTTGGCTCCCGGCGAAGAACTGGTTCCCGGATCGGATGAAGGCAAGTTGGGGGTCGCGCTGGATCAGTCGATCAGCTACTCCTTCGATCTGCACCTGTTGGCGACCGACACCTGGTGGAACCCCCGGGACGATGTCGAGGACCGCGTCGGCTGGACGATCACCGATTCTCTGGCCGAGTTGCCGCAGGAAACGACCCTGGTGCGGGGAGCCGCAACGGTACCGGCTCGTCTGTCCACGGCAGGTTGGCAGCTGATCACGGCGACGAATCTCGATCGCGAGGACATTCCCGAAGCCCGCACACAGATGCGCGCGATCAGCTCGGGATTTCACATCCAGGCACAGCTGAATCCCGAATACGTCACTGCCGGCGAGCGATTCACGCTGTCGGTCGAAGTGACCAACGACGCAGGCGCCGTGATGCAGGAGATCAACAGCCGCGTGGACGTGCGGGCTCTGAACGCGCTGACCGGCGAACCCGGCGCCGGCCACCTGCTGAATTCGACCTTCCAGTTGTTGCAGGGTCGCCGCACCGTCAGCCAGACCTACACCGGCGCCGAGCCGATCGTGTTGGAGATCACCGGCGAACTCGGTCAAGTAACCGGCGTGACGAATCAGATTCGCGTCGTGGCGGCTCCCCCGAGCGAGCTGCGGTTCGAGGATCCTCCCGGCTGGGTCGGCGGTCGCAAGACGACCACCGTCACTGCGCGCGTGACCGACCGGTATGGCAACGGCATCGACAATATTCCCATGGCCTTCGCATTGACCGCAGGCCGTGGCCAGTTGAACCAGTTGGACCAGGTGACCAATCTGGTCGGCAATGCGCAGGCGCGCTACACGGGGTACAGCGAACCGGAGACGGGCGCCATCGAGGCCCATGCGGCGGGATTCTCGGCGGCGCTGACGATCGAGACCGCATTGGTCGATCCCGACCTGCCGGCCGGCACGATCACGAACTATCCCAATCCCTTCCATCCCGATGAAGGTGCAACGACGATCCACTACAAGCTGGAGCGCGATGCCGATGTGCACCTCAAGCTCTACACCCTGAGCGGCAGCCTCGTCTTCGAGACCGACTACCGTGCCGGTGATACGGGGGGATCTGAAGGCGGTAACGACGTGCTCTGGGACGGTCGCAACGGACAGGGTGACCTGGTCGCCAGCGGCGGCTACATCCTCCAGGTCGAGGCCGAACACGACGGGGAATCGATTCACAAGATGCGCCGACGTATCGGCGTGGTGCGCTAGGAAAGGACCCGATGATGTACGGCATCCTGAAGCCGAAACGAAACTTCTCCCGCGGGATCCTGCTGCTCGGTGCCGCGGTGCTTCTGGCCGGCGGCGGCGCCTGGGCCGCGGAGCAGGAGGGCGGTATGCCCGGCGACTGGCTGACCAGCTACCGCAGTGCGAGAGCCATCGGTCTGGGTGGCGCCTTCACCGCTGTCGCGGATCAGCCGTTGGGCATGTTGTGGAACCCGGCGGGGATGACACAACTGGAGATGAACGAGGTATTTCTCGAGTCCACGCGGCTGTTCGAGGACACGACCGTCAATGGTCTCAGCTTTGTCGCCCCCGGCAGCCGCTATCCGACGCTCGGCGTCTCGATACTGGCCCTGCGCTCGGGTGAATTCCAGAAAACGAGTACGACGAATGACGATCTGGGAGACTTTCGCGAAAAGGAAACGGCGTTCGTCCTGTCCGCGTCCCATGACCTCGCATCCTACCTCTCGCTGGGCGGAAATCTGCGCGTCGTACGGCAATCGATTGATGATTTCAGCAGCTCGGGCTTCGGTTTCGACCTGGGCGCGATGGCGCGCCTGACTCCCGATCTGCGTCTGGGCGCCTCGGTACTGAATCTGGGCGGGCCCTCGATCACCCTGCGCAACGACGAAGAGAACTATCCCGTGCAATGGGTCGGTGGCGCTTCGCTGGACCTGATGCAGGACCGCGCGCTGATCGCCTTCGAGCTGGTCCAGGTCGACGGTCTGGAACTGACAGCGCGCGGCGGCGCCGAGCTCGCCATCGGTGCGAATGTCTCGTTGCGAGCCGGCTTCGACAAGACCTCTCCCGCCGGTGGCTTCAGCTATCGACTGCCCAACCAGATGCAGGTCGACTACGGGGCGATCGGGCACGAACTGGGGATCACCCATCGCTTCGGAATCTCGTGGCGATTCGGAGGCTTCTTCGCCGACTCGCAGGCTCAACCGGCTGTCTTCTCACCGCTGGGCCGCAATGCGACCACGAGTTTCCAACTGAGTTCCCGCACGCGGCGTGATACCGAATCCTGGCGGCTGAGCATCACCGACCGCTACGGTGATCCGGTCCGTACATTCGGTGGCCGGGGCACACCCCCGGCCCAGGTCGTCTGGGACGGGAAATCCGACCGGGGCGAGGCGTTGCCGGACGGCAGCTACCTGTACCACCTGGCCGTCACCGATGCCGGTGGCCGCTCCACCGAAGGGCCGTTGCGGACGATCCAGATCAACTCGCAGATCCAGGAGATCTCGGTTCCGATACAACTGGGAGCGCGGTGATGATGCGGCGCGAGATCCTGACCATCATGATCTTCCTGGCCCTGGTTGCCACCGGCTCCGCTGTTGCCGCGAGCGAGGTCCGCGAAATCCGGCCCGGGGATGCCCAAACCATGCACCAGGCCGAACAACTGTACACGGAGGCAGCATACACCGATGCCGCCGAGCGGTATGACCGCGCCGAACACGATCTGCGCAATACCTGGTTTGCCGATGACGCCGCTTTGGGCCGGCTACTGGCACTGGCTTCCTCCGGCGACGATGTCGCGGCCCTGCGGATGAGTGATCGCTGGCGGGACCGGTATTCGAACAGCCCCCTGGACAGCGAAGCGGCGCTTGCCCGCGCCTGGATTCTGGTACGCGACGAAAAATTTTCCACAGCGCGGAATGTGCTGAATCGGATCGCCGAATCCGACCCCTGGTTTGCCGGTGATGCTCGCGTCCGAACCCTGGCCGCAGCGCTGGATATCTCGGCGGGAAACATCAGTGGAGCCCTGCACCGGCTGAACGACCGGCCCGACCCGCTGGCCGAGGACCTGCCGGCCCTGGGTCTGCTGCTGAAGGTTTATTGTCACGAGAAACTGGGCGACGAGCGGGCCGCGGCCCTGACCTGCCAGATCTTGCTGAACCGGTATCCCGACTCGGCCCTGAGCGGGTACGCCTATCTGGCCCGCGGTCGCATCTACGGAGCGACCGAGGACTTCCGCGACGGTGCCCGGGCCTTCACCGATGCCGCGGAACGGACATCGCGGGAAGACCTACGCTCGGAAGCCTGGTTCCTGGCGGCCTGCTGCCGATTCCTGGCCGGCGACGAGGACGAAGGCATGGACGCCATGGCCGCCGTGGCCTCGCTCCACAGTGGAACCGATCTGGCTGCACGCGCTCTTTTCGCACTCGGTGAGATGCACTGGCGGCGCGATGAGTACGAAGCCGCCATCGGCCGCTTTGACGACGTGTTGGCAAGCTACTTCGATCACGATCTGGCCGGAAGCGCACGCTACCGGCTGGGCCGTTGCCTGGACGCCTTGGGACGTACCGACGAAGCGAACGCCGCCTATCAGGCAGTTGCCGTAGGCCATCCCTATGCGCCGGAAGCACCCGCCGCGGTCTATCTGGCCGGTGTCGGTCTGCTCGAGCAGGGCAATGCCCCCGCGGCGGCGCCCTACTTCCAACTGGTTCTGGACCGCTACGCGGGCACCGGCAGCGAGTTCGTTTTCCGGTCGCCCGAACACCGGGAACTGGTCGAGGCCAGTTTGTGCCTGCTTCAGTACTCGTACTACGAATCGAACCAATTCGGTCTGATGTCCGGCGCAGCCCACGCTGCCCTGCAGAAGATGCCGGCCAGCGGTTCGGTGTGGCGAGCCTACGCCCTGCTGCTGGATGCCGACGCCCTGGCCGCCCAGGCGCGTTTCCCTGAATCCCAGGCTACGCTGAATCAACTGTTGCAGGAGTTCCCCGACCACGCAGTCGGAGTCCGGGCTAACCGTCTGCTGGCCTGGACCTACGCGCGCCAGGGCCGCGAGGACCTGGCCATCGAGACCGAGCGAAAGATGCTCGCACGCTATGATGCGCAGAAAGACCGCGAGAATCTGGCCGCTGCCCAGTTGACGATGGCCCACTCGCTGTTCAACGCCAAGGACTACGCCGGCGCCGCCGACGGGTACGCCGAATTCCTCCGCGAGGCGCCCGAACACGTCGAGGCCGCGACCGCGATGTATCAGCAGGGATTGTGCTACCAGCGGCTGGGACGCGAAGGCGATGCCGTGGACGTTTGGTCGCGCATCACCAGCCGGTACGCCTCGACTCCAATGGCACAAAAGGCATGGCAGCGCAGTGGCGACGTCTACTTCCAGGCGGGACACTTCGACCAGGCCCGCGCCTGCTACCACGCTCTGCAGGATGAATTCGACAGCGCCGGAGCACAGGCGATAGCCCTGTTGCGCCTGGGTCGTTGCGATTTCAATGAAGGCAACACCGAGCAGGCACTCGAATACTTCCGCGATCTGCAGTCCCGCTACCCCATGAGTTCCGAGGCGGACGAAGCCGAGGTCGATCTGACGCAGGCACTCTACGCCCTGGGCCGCGCCGGCCACGACGAGTACCTCAAAGATCTGGCTCGCGAGCACCCGCACAGCCCCCTGGCGCCGGAAGCCCGCTTCGAGCTGGCGTTGCGGGCCACCGAAGCCGGTGATCCGGTACGCGCAGAACACATTTTCAACGACCTGGTCGCCCGTTATCCGGACTATTCGGCCGCAGACCGGGCCGAATTCCTCGCACTCGAGGCCCGCTCCGAATCGGGCTCGACGCCACCGGAAATCGAGGAATGGGAGAGGTACCTGACCCACTTCCCTGCCAGCGATCTGGCGCCAACGGCCCGCTTCCGGATCGCGTCCCTGCGATTCGATGCCGGACAATACCGTAGCGCGGCGTCCGACTTCGAACAGGTCCTGAGCCTGGATGCCGGCGATGAGATTCACGCCGCCGCCCTGTACAACCTCGCGCTGTGTCACCGGATCAGCGGAGAATCGGCGGCCGCCGAGCGAACGCTCCGGCGCTACCGCGATTCCGACTACGCCGCCTTCGGACGGGACACCGAAGTCGCCCGCTTGCTGGGCGAACTGTGCGAACAGGATGGCCGCTACATGGACGCCGCCACCGAGTACGCCCGCGCCCTGCAAACCGAGACCGATCCCGCAGCGCGGGCCGAGATGAACTACCGGGCCGGCACCTGCTGGATTTCGAGTGGCGACGCCGTTGCGGCGCTGGCCGCCTTCGAGCGCTCGATCGCCGGTCCCGATCCGGCGAATCCATACCGCCTGTCCGCTTTGGCCCAGACTGCGGCGCTCCATGAGAAGAATGGCGATTGGAAAGATGCGTTGGCGGCCTATCGCGAACTGATCAGCAATGCGGGCGACCCGACCCTGGTCGGCGCCGCACGCGAACGGGTCCTGGAACTGGAATCGATCCTTGAGAACTGACCGAGCCGAGAAGGAGAGACCGCATGTTTGCCGATTTCAATTGGGTCGAATGGATGACCAACAGCCCCATTTTTCTCGTACTGATCGGATGCAGCATCCTGACGCTGGCCGTGGCCTCCGAGCGGGCCTGGTATTTCGCGAAACGACGCGGTGATTCCGACATGCTGTTGGAGAACTCGCTCCGCTGGATCCGCAAAGGCGAATTGTCCGAGGCCAGCCGTCAGCTGGAAACCTCAGCCCATCCGGCCGGACCGGTTACCGCGAGCCTCTTCGAGGGCAAAGCGGTCACCGGACAGCCCGCGGACGAGCGTCTGCAGGTGGGCCTGAGCGAACAGAAAATGCTGTTGGAAAAAAATCTCGGCGTCTTGGGAACCATGGCTGCCGTAGCCCCGCTGATCGGACTCCTGGGTACGATCTGGGGCATCATGCGCGCCTTCCACAGCATGTCCCTGACCGGCTCGACATCGCCGTCGGTCGTAGCCTCCGGCGTGGCCGAGGCACTGCTGACGACGGCGGCCGGGATCATCATCGCCGTGCCGGCCATCCTGCTCTACAACCACTACACCCGGCGCATGAACGTGATGCTCACGGTGGCCGAGAACTGCGCGCGCAGCGTACGCGCGGCCGTCCTGGAAGTCGCGAAATAGATGTACGGTGGCTGCCACCGAAACCCGGAGTCGAAGCCATGCTGCTGGACAGGAACCAAGAGAACGGATCGGACAATCTGGAAGTCAACATGACGCCCCTGATTGATGTGTCACTGGTGCTCGTGGTGATTCTGTTGTTGCTGACGCCCCTGGCGCTGGAGTCGGGCATTCTCTTTCATCGCGACCAAACCGCGGTGACGGACTCCCCGGCGCTCGAGAATCGGCCGCTGCTGGATGTGCATCTGATCTCGGAGGAGGCCGTGGAAGTCGATGGTCGGACGATTGCCCGGGAATCTCTGCTGAGTGTCCTGACGCCGCTGATGCGGCAGCAGGAATACCGCGGCGTTGCAATCGACTGCGCCGGTTGGGTCACCCATGGGGCCTTCGTGAACGTCCTGGACCAGGCTCGACTGAGCGGCGCCGACGAGATCGCCGTCGCCGGCAAATGACACGAGGAACGGAACACGCATGCAGACACCGCTGATCAAGAAGACTGCTCCGATCTCGGGAATCAACGTCACGCCGATCATCGACGTGGCCCTGGTGCTGGTGATCATCCTGCTCATCACCGCCCCGGTGATGACGATTTCAGATCTGGAAGTCGATCTGCCCGGGGCCCACTCGCGCGGAGTCGAGGCGGAGTCGTGCCTGCATCTGACGCTGGCCGAATCGGGCGAGATCTCCGTGGAACGCGAACGCGTTGCCGCCGCCGATCTGGGCGAGTTCCTGACCCGACGCCTTCAGGCCGTGGATTCCGGTGAGAGGATGGTGGTCGTCCGGGCAGACCGGAGCGTTCCCCATGACCGGGTGCAGGCATTGCTGAGTACTGCCCGCCAGGCCGGCGCCCAACGGCTTGCCGTGGCCACCACCCTGGCGAAACGGGAAACGCGATGGCTACGATGAGCGTCGGCAGGGAGCTGCTCGCAATTCGCGAGCGCACCCAACGCATTGTCGCGGTCAGTGCCGCCCTCCACCTGATCGTGGGATGGGCCGTGCTGCAGATCGACTTCCCGACGGAACCCGAATTGCTGGATGATACACGGATTACCGAGATCACCTGGATCGACCCGGTCCCGGTGGCCACGGCCGCCTCCAACGTCGCGGCGCCGGAACCGGTACTTCCTCCGGAAGAGTCCGTGGTGACCGATGCGGCGCCCCGGCAGGCAATGTCACGGCAACCGGCCGCCCTGACCGACCGATTGGCGGCCCTGCGCAGCGAGACCGACCCGACCCGCAGTCTCCTGACGAATGCCCTGGAAGCGAAGGTGGAACCGCGCGCGTTGGTCGGTACCCTGGCCCAGGCACCGCGCACGGAAGCTCGTGAACTGCAACGTGGCGGCGAAATGGATTCCGCCGGGGATGGGGCTCGCCCTCTCCCGACGACCCGGGCGATCCATCGGGCGACCGTCGATGTGGCGGCCATCGCACGTCCGGCCGAGGCGAACACCGCGCGACCGGAATCCCGGCGTGAGATCCAACCCGGGATCTCACTGGAAGGACCGGTCAGCGGCCGCCCCCTGGTGCGCTACGATGCACCGGACTATCCCGACTGGGCACGACGTGACGGGGTCGAGGTCACTGTCGAACTGAGCTTCACGGTCCTGCCCAGCGGTCAGGTCAAAGAGAACATCCGTGTCGAACGCACGAGCGGCTATCGCGACTTCGACGAGCGCGCCCAGACCTCGCTTCGCCAGTGGCGATTCGCCCGTCTGGGCGGTGGCGCTACGGGCGAACAATGGGGTCGCATCGAATTCAACTACCGGCTCAAGCAGGCTGGTTGAGGTGGGAACCATGAAAACGAATTGCTGGCTGGTTCTTGTGGGTGCGATCGCGGCGTCGGGCATGGCGACTGCCGAGGTCGGGGACGGGACCGGTCCCACGCATGACAAGGAGCCCACTTTGGCGGCGACCGTCGATTCGGCGATCGACCGTGATCGCATGGCACTGGCTCCCGGTGTCGACGGCGGAGCACTGCCCAGTCTCCTGATCGAAGCGGAGGACCGGATCGAGATCCGTTTCGATCGTCCGCAGATTGCGCTCGATCTGGATCCACGCAGTGCCCCGGGGCTGGACTGGGACGAATCGTGGGACCAGATCGATCTCTTTCCCGCAGCCGTTGGCCACTCCGCACTGGAATCTTCAACGGCCCTGGGCCGGCCCTGGCTGCATCGTCTGGCCAGTGGCCAAGTCGTCGTATTCCACCCGCAAGCCGACTCCGCCGAGCACTGGCGACTGTCCGTGGTCAATTCGCGAGGAACGACCGTCCGCGTATTCAGCGGGAAAGGGACTCCGCCCCGGGAGATCGTCTGGGACGGCCGATGTAGCGATGGGGCGCCCGCCTGGCCAGGCCTGGTCTACACCCACACCCTGGAAACCACCGACCGGGCGGGGAACCAGCGCACCTATGTGGGACAGGGATTCGAGTTGCCGCCCTACCGATTGATGGAGAACCATGGCCTGCAGCTGGTCCTGGCCGGAGAACACCTCGGTCACGACCCGGAATCGCTGGTCGCCGAGATCGCTTCGTGGCTGAACCAGATGTCCGACCCGGAACGCCCGATCCGCATTCACGCCACCGCCCGGACCCGGCGCCAGGCCGGCCGCCTGGCCGAGCACGTGCAGGCCCTGCTGCAGGAACGCGTCCTGGGGCCGGGATCCCGATGGGAAACCGTGATCGACGATGTACCGGACGCCCCGGACCAGGGCCTGCTGGAGATCGCAGTCCGGTAAAAGCACCCCGTGAGCGTGGCGGGAGAGCGTGGATTCGCCGCATCGCCTCAGTCGATAAAAACGAATTTCGGCGGCTCGAACCCGTTGAAGCGGGTAGACTCCGAGAAGGTATAGGCGCCCATCGCCCCGGCTACGAGCAGATCGTCCAGATGCATTTCAGGCAAGGTCACGGTCTCGATCCCGCCGGTTGCATCCCGCGAGAACACATCGATCGAATCGCAGGTCGGACCGGCCAGCACATACGGTGTTTGCGGTCCATCGGTCTCGCCGCGCAGCGGATAGCGCATGTGGTAGAGCAACACCTCCAGGAAAGAACCGTAGATGCCGTCATCGAAATACAACCAGTTGCGGCCGTCGCGCACCGACTCGGAAATCACTTTCGACACCAGGATCACCGCGTCACCGACGATCGCACGGCCCGGTTCGGCAACGAGGCGGCAGGCGTTTTCGCGGATGTACCGGCCAAAGTATTCCTCGAAACACTCGCGGATCCGGGTACACATCGCCTCGAGGTCGATCGGTTCGTTTTCATAGACCACCGGGAATCCGCCACCGATGTCCACCGACTCCAACGGGATGCCCGCCTCCGCAGCGCGGTCAAAGACCTCGCGCGTCAGCTTCAGCGCTTCGCAGTACCGCTCCACCTCCAGGCACTGGCTGCCGACATGGAAACTGATCCCCCGCGGCACCAGGCCCGCATCGCGCGCGGCGGTCAGCAACTCGACTGCCTGCTGCGGCGGCGCGCCGAACTTGTGACTCAGGTTTGCAACGGATCCCTCGTTCGAAACGATCAGGCGCAGGTGCACATTCACCCCCGGCGCCAGGCGGGCGATCTGCGTGATCTCCGACGCGTTGTCGTAGGTGAAATCGTCCAACCCGATCCCGTGCGCGTAGCCGATCTGCTTCGGGTCCTTCACGGTATCCGCAAACAACAGATCGGTGCGCGGATTCGCCCCGGCAGCCACGGCGGCCAGAATTTCGCCCTGCGAGGCCACATCGAAGCCACAGCCTTCCCGGTGCAGGGTCTGCAGGATCTCGGGACACGGGTTGGCCTTGACCGCATAGTAGAACTTCACTGCCGGCAAGGCCCGATCCAGCCGGCGAAAATTCCGGCGGATCTTCTCGCGGCTGACGATGTAGATCGGCGTCCCGTGTTCGCGAACCAGTTCTTCGATTCGTTCCCGCGGCAATTCCCATGGATTCATTCGTCGATTCTCCGTTCGTCCGGGTTGCTGCCCGGTACCCTGCTCGTGGGCTTTTCATTCTAGCAGTTGTGGGAAATCCCGCAATGCCTGCCGAAACTGCAAATCTGCTGACCTTGTACTTGAATTGTGGTATCCTTACCCTGATGGAACCATTCCGGGGGAGAGCTTCCACCCGACTCTCCATTCGCCCAATCGCTCACGAGGTAACTCTATGCTGCGTTACGTGTTGTCATTTTCGGTGCGCGCCTTGACCGCGCTTTTCCTGGTCACCCTGCTGGCCATTCCTGCACTGGCCGGAGATTCGGGAGTAGATCTCGGCGACAATCCCGACGCCCGACGCGACGCACTGTTGAAGCATCGCGTGGACGAAGCGGCGCGCAAGGAGATGCGCACCAAGTCGTTCCTCGAGGCGGCCGCGAAGGCCACGGCCAACCAGGGACTCTACGACGTCCACTACTACGACCTGGACCTGGACTTGAATCCGTCGGCGCAGATCCTGACCGGCACGGTCGGTATCGAAGCAACAGTGACGGGTACCTCGATCGGCACCCTGGATCTGGATCTGTGGTCGGGCATGAGTGTTTCGGCGGCCACCGCCGGCGGTGCGACGACCACCTACGGTCGAAGCGGAAATGTGCTGACGGTGGATCTGGACCGGACCTATTCCACGGGTGAGAACGTCTCGGTCACCGTTTCCTACAGCGGCAACCCGTACAACACGAGCAATCCGCTGGGCGCGGCCTTCGGTTGGAGCAGCTACAACGGCGAGCACATGATCTGGACCCTGAGCGAGCCCTACGGAGCGCGCGACTGGTGGCCCTGCAAGGATCTGAACAGCGACAAGGCGGACTCGGTAAGCATCGTTTGCTCGGTACCGGAGAACCTCATCGTCGCCAGCAACGGTCTGCTGGTATCGGACACCAGCGCCAACGGCACGCGGACCTTCCACTGGAAAACGAACTACCCGATCGCGACCTACCTCGTCTCGCTGGCCGTCTATCCCTATGCGGTCTACACCGACTACTATACGCCGCTGGACGGTGGCGACCCGATGGAAGTCCAGCACTACGTCTACCCGGATCACTGGGACCAGATCCAGGCGAACTATGCACTGACCGTGCCGATGATCGAACACTTCGCGCAGGGCTACGGCGAATACCCGTTCGTCCACGAGAAATATGGCCACGCCGATTTCGTCTGGGGCGGCGGCATGGAGCATCAGACCCTCAGCAGCATGGGCTGGTGGTCGATGGACATCATCTCCCACGAACTGGGCCACCAATGGTGGGGCGACATGGTCACCTGCGAGGATTTCGGCCACATCTGGTTGAACGAGGGGTTCGCCACCTGGGGCGAAGCCTACTGGGCCGAGCAGTACCTGGGCTGGGAATCCTACCAGCAGTACATGGAGATCGCCGCCTATTACGGGCCCGGGACGATCTTCGTCGAGGATCCGCAGAACGACAATATCTTCAGCAGTGACTTGAGCTACAACAAGGCCAGTTGGGTCGTCCATATGCTGCGCGGCGTTCTGGGCGACACCGACTTTTTCGCCGGCCTGGCGCAGTACCGGGCCAACCACCTGTACGGTTCGGCCACCACCGAGGATCTGCGGGATGCTCTCGAGGCCGTCAGCGGCAAGGACCTCGACGCCTTCTTCCAGCAATGGATCTACGGCGAATACTTCCCGATCTACGCGATTTCCTGGAGTGCGGGGACCGGCCCCGACGAGATCCAGGTGACCATCGACCAGGTGCAAACCGATACCGGTTTGTTCACGATGCCGATCCGATTGCGGATCGACACCGATGGCGGCCCGGTCGACGTGACCGTCGACAACAGCCTGGCCAGCGAGACCTACACCATCCCGGTGTCCGGAGTCGTCAACGATGTGGTGCTGGATCCGGATCACTGGATCCTGCGCCGTGTGCAGACCACGGTCACTCATGCCTCCCTGAACGAGGGGATCCTGTTGGTCAACGGAGTGGACTGGAACACCTACAGCGAACTGCCCTCGGCCTATGCCGACAGCACCTTCTGGGGGAATCACCCGATCACCTTCTGGGACTGTTTCTCCGAGCCCTCCGAAGGCTACCCCGCCAACCTGCCTGCGCCTCTGGGACACGGCTCGGTACCGGCTGGCGTGATCGCCAGGTACTCCACGGTGATCTGGGTCGGCAACAACTACAATGGCGACCTGGCCAAGTGGTCCGAAACTCCGATCCTGTCCTACCTGCAGGCCGGCGGCAACGTACTGTTGATGAGCCGGCGCAGCCAGAGCTTCCTGGATCCCGACCTGACCGACTACCTGGGTGTGACCTTCCAGGAGACGGACGCCACTCTTGGCAACTGCCTCGCCGTGGCACCCGGTCTGGTGAACATTCCCTTTACCGGCAGCCAGAGCTGGAATGATGTCTACCTGACTTCGGTCGCGGCGGGGACCACGCTCCTTTTCCAGGACACGCAGGGCTTCGCCGGTGCCCGTGGGACCGGCGCCTGGGTCGCGCCCGCCGGCGGGGGAACCAACCGTCTCGATGGCGGCCGATTTGCCCATATCACCGGCCGCCCCTACCGCATGGACCATGACGCGCTGCGCCAGAACGTCGAGTACATCCTCGAATACATGCTCCTGGAACCGTACAACCCGGCCACGCCGGTCGCTGATTTGCCGGGTGCCCCGGCCGGCCGCGCGAGTCTGGGGGTGAACTACCCCAACCCCTTCAATCCGCAGACGGTGATTCCCTTCAGCCTGCCTCGTTCGACCGAGGTCACGCTGGCGGTGTACGATACGCGCGGTCGCCTGGTGCGCACGTTGGTCGAGGCCCCCTACGCGGCCGGCGATCACGCGATCGAATGGAATGGATTGGATCAGGCCGGCCGGGCGGTGGCCTCGGGATCCTACTTTGCCCGCATGAAAACCGCGGACGGCGAGACGGCAAGCAGAAATCTGCTACTGTTGAAATAGTCGCGACGATCCGCATTCGAGGGCTCTGCCGCAAGGCCGGGCCCTCTTTTTTTGTTGCCAAGCCCATTACCGACGCGCACACTTCCCCGGTGATGTTGACACCTGTAACTCGATATCGAGGGAGCCCCCGATGAAGAAAATGATGATCCTCCTGGCGCTGACCCTGCTGGCCGTAGGCGGTTGCGTACAGATGAAGATGGATACGGTGATCGACAAGGACGGCTCGGGCACATTGACCATGAGCTATGCCATGTCCCCGTCAGTTGCCGAAGCCCTGGCCGAGCTGGGCGAGATTCCCGGTAACGAGGCCGGCGACGCTCCGACCATGGACGACTTTGATGTGAAGAAGATTCGCGAGGCCTGTCGCAATCACGACTGCAAGCTGAAGAGCTTCGAAATGAAGGAAGACAAGACGGGCGTCAACTTCGAGATCGCCTTCTCTTCGCTTCAGGCGCTGAGCGAAGCCCTGGCTGAAAGCGGCACCGGCGACAGCGGCATGGGCGGCTTCGCCCTGTACGAGACGGGGGACGGCAACTACACCATCGATTCGTACGAACCCCAGAGTGCTCCGGCCGAGGTCGCGACCGAAGAAGAAACGGATTCGGGAGACGCCATGGCCGACATGGATCCCGAGGCGATGCAGAAGAGCATGGCCGTCATGGGCAAGCTGATGGGGTCGATGTCCGAGCTGGACATCCGCATGACGATCACGGTACCGGGAGAATTCGTGTCGCAGAACGCACACCGCGTCGAAGGAAAAACGGCCATCTGGGAAATCAATTCCTCGAATATGATGGACCCCTCGGCGCAGCAGGAGCCCAAGATCGTTTTCTCAGGCAAGGGTCTGAAGATCAAGGCGCTGCCGGCGAAGTAGATCGCTTCGTATCGAAGAAACGGGGCCCGGCCCGAGCGGTCGGGCCCTTCGTCTATCCCGCAGAGACACGCTCCCTGCTTTCACCCGTAGCCGCCCAGGCCCCATACACGGCCAGTAGCGCCAAAAACGCCAGAATCATGACCGAGCCTTCCGAGGACCAGGCCGTCCATTGTGCCGGTCGTGCGATCCAGACCAGACCGAGAGCCACGCGCCCGATCACCATCGCGACCACTCCCCAGCGCAGCAGGACAACGAGAAAGAGCGCCGAAGTAAACAGCCCCTTGCCTGCCGCCAGCCAGTTGCCCGGTCCCGAGAGCAGCGTCCACAGCAGCAGGGTCACGACCACTGCAAAAACCCGGCGTTTGAGAACGTAACGCGCCAGGACCAGGACCATGATGTGGATCAATACGTATCCGAGCATCACTCCCTGATTCAGGATCAGGGCCAGCGCTTGGCGCTGGCCTTGCAACAGGTCCAGATTGAACCACGGCAGAATGATCGGACCC
>JANTGJ010000032.1 GCA_024762975.1 Candidatus Krumholzibacteriia bacterium | reverse complement strand
GGCAACCTTCTTCTTGGCAACCTTCTTCTTGGCGACCTTCTTCTTGGCGACCTTCTTCTTGGCAACCTTCTTCTTGGCAACCTTCTTCTTGGCGACCTTTTTCTTGGCAACCTTCTTCTTGGCAACCTTCTTCTTGGCGACCTTTTTCTTGGCCACCTTTTTCTTGGCGACCTTTTTCTTCGCCTTCTTCTTGGTCGCAGCTGCGGCAACCAGGGCTACTCTCTCCTCCATTACCGGACCTCACTTGTTGAGAGTTCCTGCGGCCACCCGGTTCCCGCACCCATTGGGTATCCGGGGAGACCTCCTGTCTCGCTCGTTGCAAGCTTGAGTTGCAATCCGCTTCGTTCCACGAATGAATATTGAACGAAGCAACTGCATTATCCGGACACGTTGAAAAATGTGTCAACAAAAAAAGAGGGAAACTGCAACGCAGTTTCCCTCTTTTCGAATGGTGCCCGGGGCGGGATTCGAACCCGCACGGTTTGTGGCCACTACCCCCTCAAGATAGCGTGTCTACCAATTCCACCACCCGGGCCTCGAGTCAGTTCGAACCACCCTCGGTGGTTCCCGCATCCGTGCCCGGATTTTCGGCAGGCGTTTCGATCGGTGCCTGGGTCGCTTCCGGGATCACGCTCTCGGTCACCGGCACATCGAGATCGCCCTGGCGCGCGGCCTTGTTCAGGACGCTGCGGCCACCGACATCACCTGACGAGTCCGTCATGAACAGCAGGAAGCTCGTGAGGAAAAAACCGACAGCGCAGTAGATGGTCAGCTTGTGAAGCAGCGTCGTCATCCCGCGCGAGCCCAGCAGTTGCTGCGGAGCACCACCGGCACCACCGAAAGCACCGGCCAGGCCTCCACCTTTGCTGGACTGCAACAGGACAACGGTCGCCAGCACGAAGCAGATGATGACATGAATGGCTACCAGCAGATTGTGCAACATTCGATTCGCTCCCACCTGGATCTTTCATCATAGAACACACCGCGGCACAAAGGCTCGCGGCGCAGGGGAGCAAAAACTAATACTCTCCCTGCCTTCTGTCAAACTCCCTGCGCGCAATCAGGTTGCTATGCGTCGCTCAGGGCCTCTACGCCCGGCAGACGGCGTCCCCCCATGAACTCGAGAGAGGCACCACCGCCCGTCGAGATGTGGCTGACACGGTCTGCAAAACCCATCTGATTGACCGCGGCGACGCTGTCGCCTCCGCCGACCACGCTGCGGGCTCCGGCATCCGTCGCGGCAGCTACCGCCTGACAAACCGCTTTCGTGCCGCTCGCGAACGACGGCAATTCGAAGACTCCCATCGGCCCATTCCAGAAGATGGTCCGCGCCCGGGACAGGATTTCACGATAGCGCTCCACGCTGCGCGATCCGATATCCAATCCCATCCAGCCCACGGGAATATCCGTGACCAGAACCTCCTGCTTGTCGGCCTGCTCACTGAACTCCGACGCGACGATGCAGTCCTCCGGCAAGACGAGTTCTGTCGAACTCTCCTTTGCCAATCGAGTAATCTCCGTCACGACTTCGATTGTCTCCTCGTCCAACAGGCTGGAACCGATCTCCAGGCCGTGCACCTTCAGGAAGGTAAAAATCATGCCGCCGCCAAGGATCAATTGATCGACCCTGCCCAGAAGATTCCGGATCACATCCACCTTGCCGCTGACCTTTGCACCGCCGAGTACGGCCACGAAAGGCGCCTCGGGACCTGCCAACAAATTTCCGAGAAAATCCAATTCGCGTTGCATCAGCAAACCCGCCCGGCGCTCTTCGAAATGTTTCGTCACACCTTCAGTGGATGCATGGGCCCGGTGTGCGGTGCCGAAGGCATCATTGACATAGGCGTCCCCCAGCCCGGCCATACCGGCCGCAAAGCCTGGATCGTTTCCCGTTTCGCCGGGATTGAAACGTAGATTCTCCAGCAGCAGAATCTGACCCGGCTGCAACTGCGAGGCTTTCTGTTGGGCGTCGGGCCCGACCGAATCGAGCGCGAACTTCACCGGCTGGGGCAGCAGCGAAGCCAGATGATCAGCGACCGGACGAAGCGAAAACGCCGGGTCGATCCTTCCCTTCGGGCGCCCCAGATGGCTCATCAGGATCACAGCGGCACCGGCGTCCAGCAAATGCCGGATGCTGGGCAGCGCAGCCTGGATTCTGGTATCGTCCGTGATCTGACGCTCGGCATCCAGCGGCACGTTGAAGTCGACGCGCATCAGAACCTTTTTGCCGATGGGTGCGTATCCGTCCAGCCCCAGCTTCTTGCTCATTTTCCCACGCTCCGTTTCGGGCCCCCGGCGCCGGCGCGCCCCTGATGTTCCTGTCCGGGAGGTGCCGCGAAACCGGTTCACCTTCCCGGTGCGCATAGTAGAAACCGGACTGCCCGGTGTCAACCTGCCCCTCCGCGGATGCAGGTCAGGAGCGGTCGCCGAGAGCCACACCCACCGCCAAGGCCCCCACGACATGCCAGCCTCCTGCGCGCAAGGCGCCCGTTGCCGCCAGCAGAGTCGCCCCGCTGGTGACCACATCATCCACCACCAGACAATCCCGCCGGTCACCTGCCCGGGCCTCGCACGCCTGGAATGCGCCGGCCAGATTCGCGCGGCGAAGATCATCGGCGCCCAACCGAGCCTGCTGCCCGGTCGCCCGCGCACGGCGGAGGCGATCGACGCTGACTTCCCAGGACAGATGATGCGCCAGCAATCGCGCCAACAACTCGGATTGATTGAAGCCGCGCGACCGGTGCCGACGAGGATGCAGCGGCACCGGCACCAGTACCGGATCAAGGCCCGGGGAAATTCGTTTCGCAACCGGTTCGAGCAGATGGGCCAGCGGCCAGGCGAGCCCTCGGACTGAGTGATACTTCCAGGCGCCGATCAAGGCCACCAACTCCGCCGAAGTGGCCAGTGCCGCAGCGACCGGAATCTCCTCCCCCCGGTCATCGCACCGGACCGTCGTTACCGGCGCGCCGCACAGCGCTTCGAAGCAGGGGCGGCACAGATGGGGCTGATCCCAGCGACGCAATCCCGGTACGACCGCGCCCGGACGACACCACTGCGTTTCGCAGCGCCGAGAGCCGCATCGTGCGCAATGTTCCGGATAGATCAATTCGAGCAGTGCCTCGAGACAGGAATTCGCGATCCGCAATGGAACCGTCCGGTCCGGGAGGCGGTACCGAGAAGGAATGAAAAGCGGCTAGGCCAACGCGGCCCGCATCTGCGCCAACGGAACCGGAGCACCGAACCACCAGGCGAAGGACAGGATCCCCTGCATCAGCAGCACCGGCAGGCCGTCGGCCGATCCAAAGCCGATCGGCGCCTGGAATCCTTCGGCCTGCTGACCATAGCGCAGGTCCAACAGAAAGACCGGCTCGTCCCCTGCAGCATCCGGAAGGTAGCGCTTCAGGTCGGCCTGCCCGGCCAGGCAGGAAATCCACACACTCGAGGTGGTGGGCACGGCCGGCACCCCGGTCGGCAACGCCTCGACAGCGACTCCCCCCAGTTCCTCGCCGCGGCTCACCCATTCCTCAAACCGCTCCAGCCCGCCGGCCGAGTGGGCCTGTACCGTGATCGTGCCCGCTCCCCACCGGGAGAGTGCCAATACCGCCGCCCGGGCCGAGCCGCCGGTGCCGAGAACGAAGGCGGACTGGGGACGATTCTCACCTGGAAACGCTTCGGCCAGTACACCCTCGATGCCACCGCAGTCCGTGTTGTGTCCATGCCAGCGTCCATCGGCCAGCACCTTGACGGTATTGACCGCTTCGAGCTGTGCCGCTACCGGCGTCAACTCGTCACACAGTGTCGCAGCCAGTTCCTTGTGCGGCGCGGTAACGTTGAATCCGGCCAGACCGCCGCTTCCCTCGGTCCGCTTCAGCTCCGGCAGCCGGGCCGCTTCCATCCGGATGGCCAGGTACTCGTGCTGCAGTTTCCGCTCGGCCAAACCGGCCTGCTGCATGCGGGGCGAAAGCGAATGCGAGATCGGATCACCGATGACGCCATAGAAGGGCGCAGCGGGCTGCCATGCAATACCGTCCCGTTGCCATCCGCCATCCCATTCGATCATCCCGCTCATCGCTTGTCCTTTGCATGCCACGCCCCGCCCAGGGCACCGCGGGCCCCCGGGATGAGCAATCCGACGCCGGCCAGGATCAGGATCAGGCTGACCCACTGGTTGGAACTCCAACCGAGCGCCATTACGGCGTTGTCCTCGTAGTACCGGGAAAAATCGACGACGAAGCGCAGGATCCCGTAGAGCACCAGAAAACGCGCAAACGTCTCGCCCCGCCGATGCGAAAACCGTTCCAGCAACAGGAGCAGGCCGAAAGCCAGAAAACCCCCACCGGAGGCGTACAATTGCGAGGGGTGAACGGCTACATCGCCGAACTGTTTCCAGGCGGGGGAATCGACCGGAAAATGCACTGCGCAGCCCAGGCTGCAGGGCTTCCCGAAACAGCAGCCCGCCATGAAGCAGCCGATGCGCGTAATTCCGATCCCGAGGATCACACCCGGAGAGAAAATATCCGCCATGACGAGAAAGGGAATGCCGCGACGTCGAGTCAGGTACCACACGGTCGCCGTCGCCGCGACGATCCCCCCGTACAGCGTCATCCCGCCGTCCCAGAGGTAGAAGGCCCGGTACCACGGGGAGAAGTAGTCCAGGTGCGTAAAGACGTACAACGCGCGGACGCCGATGACACTGGAGACCAGAACCGCGAACACCAGATCCAGGATCGTCTCGGAGTCGATCCCGTATCGCTGGCCGCGGCGCACGCTCAGCCACATCCCCAGCGCAAAGCTGAGAGAGAGCATCAGGCCATAACTCTTGACGAATCCGAATAGCTCCGGATGCATGGCATCTCCTCGCACGGCGTCCAGCGCCGGATCAGGTGTCGAAGGTTCTGGAACTGACGTTCAACAGCAGCCCGACCAGGATACTGCTCGTCAGCAGGTTTGATCCACCATAGCTGATCAGCGGCAAGGGCAATCCCGTGACCGGCAGCAAACCGGTCGTGATCGCGACATTCACCACGACATGGAAGGTGAAGTACGCGACCACTCCCAGGGCCAGAAAACGGGCGAAGGCCCGACGAGCCTTCGTTCCGTGCTGGATGCCCCGCAGGATCAGGACCAGAAACAGCCCCAGCAACAACGCGGCTCCGACCAGTCCCAGCTCTTCTCCCAGCACCGAGAAGATGAAGTCCGTGTGCCGTTCCGGCAAGAAGGCCAGCCCTTTTTGTGTCCCCTGCAGGTATTGCGCCCCGAGCAGGCCGCCCGATCCGATCGCCACCTTCGACTGGATCGCCTGGTAGCCGCTGCCGAAGGCGTCGCGCGACGGATCGAAGAACGTCAGGATGCGTTCCTGCTGGTAGGGCTTCAGCTTATCCCAGATGAATGGAATTCCGATCCCCGTGGCAATGTTGATCAGCAGTACGATCACCTTGGCCACGATACTCCAGCGAACGATATACAGGGAACCGATCAACAACAGCAAATAGATCGCCCACGGCACCGGTTGATGAATGACCGACTCGGAATAGAAGGCGACGACCGCGCTCAGCACTGCACTGCCGGCACCCAGCAGGAGGATTCCGGGCACGCCATACCAGAATACCATGCCCAGCCACAGGGCCACGAAGACCAGACTCGTTCCCAGATCCGGCTCCCGCAGCACCAGCGTGAAGGGCACCAGCATGATGCCGAACGAAACCACGGTCGCCAGCACCCCACGGCCCGACTCCCGCGATCGATCGAGGAACTGGGCCATCATCAGGATGAACGAGACCTTGGCCAGCTCCGAGGCTTGCAGGTGGATCGGACCGATCACCAACCAGCGCCGCGCTCCACTGATGCGGGGACCGATCGCAAGGATCAGCGCCAGCATCAGGGCGGTGGCTATGAAAACCGGAATTGCCACGTTCTCCAGGAATCGCAGCGGCAACCGGGCCGTCACCCCCAATACCAGATAACCAATGAACATCCACACCAGTTGTCGATAGAAGATGCCCTTGGCCACCACCGGGTCCAGCTGTTCATAGGGTCCCTTGATCGGTTCGGTGACCGACCACAGCAGCGCCAGACTGGCCAGGCACAACAGGAACCAGGCCGCCAGGATGCGTCGATCGCCCGGAGGCAGTAGCCAGTCCGTGCGCATCACGAGCCTCCTTCGGCCGTCGATGCCGTCCGGTGAAAGTAGACTTCGAGCCAACGCGAGGCCAAGGGCGCCGCCTGCGCCCCGCCGCTCCCCGCGTTCTCCACGATAATCGCCACGGCAACCTGCGGCGCCTCGACCGGAGCAAAGGCCATGAACCAGGCGTGATCCTCTCCGTGTGAATTCTGGGCCGTACCGGTCTTGCCGGCGACGGACACGTCATCGAGAGCACCGCCCGAACCGGTTCCACGATCGACGACTTCCCGCAGCGTACGGCGACACCAGGCCAGATACCCGGGTTGGAAAGGCAGGGGATCGGGCTGCCGCACCGGTTGCGGAGGATCGATGACGAAAACCGGATCGGGTGTTCGCCCGTCGCTGGCCAACCGGGCGCAGAACAAAGCCATTTGCAGCGGCGTGACCAGCAACTCCCCCTGGCCGATCGCATTGTTCAACATCACACCACGAGTCCAGTGCCCCTTGCCGTAGTGTTCGTCATACCATTTCCGATCCGGGACGTTTCCCGGCGATTCCTCGGGAAAGATTCCAGTCACTCGGCGGCCCAGGCCGAACGCACGGGCCGCTGCCGCCAGTTGGTCGATATCCAACATTTCCGCCAGTTGGTAGTAGAAAGTGTCGCACGAGTGGATCAGCGCATCGGCGTGATCGATCTCCCCGTGTCCTGAATGCTTCCAGCACCGGAAATACCGGTCCCCGAACTGCCACCCTCCCAGGCAAGGCTCCAGATAGGTATTCGTATCCACCACTCCGGCCTGCAGAGCCGCCAGGCTGGTCACCGGCTTGTAGAGAGAAGCCGGCGGATAGACGGCCTGTACAGCCCGGTTGAAGAACGGCTTGGCCGGATCATTGACCAGCTTGTCCCACTCCTCCGCAGAGATGCTCTGGGTCATGAGATCCGGATCAAAGGAAGGGTTGCTGTAGGCCGCCAGCACCTCCCCCTTACGCACATCGATTGCGACTCCACAGGCGATGCGCCGTCCCAACGCCTCGGCCATCGCCGCCTGGAGCGGCAACGAAATGGATAGTTTCACATCGCGGCCCGGGATGACATCGGCCAACCAAACCGCCTCCCGGCCGACGATCCGCCCCGAAGCATTCACTTCCTCCAGCTTTACCCCGCTGCGGCCACGCAGGTAGTCCTCGAACGCGGCTTCGATGCCCTGCTTTCCGCGGATATCCCCGCGTCGGTACCCGAATGGGTCGCCGGTGGTATCCAGATCCGCCTCACTCACTTCGCCGACATGGCCGATCATGTGCGCGAACAGCGGGCCGTAGATGTAACGGCGGCGCGGCCGGGACTCGACCCGAACGCCCGGCAGCTGGCGACCGCGTTCCTCGACCGCCGCGATCCGCCCCGGATCCGCGTTGGGCACCAGCACCAGACGCGGTCGGCCCCGACGGATCTGTTGCTCCAGTCGCTCCAGGGTTTTCTCGCGTGGCAATGCGAACCAGTTCAACAACCGCTCGAGGGTCGAATCGGGTACTCCCTCGGCGAGTGACGAACGCCCCAGCGTAATATCCGCGATGAACATGTTGTCCGCCAACAGGGTCCCATCACGGTCGGTGATCCGGCCGCGCGGCGCCCCGACCCGGAATCGGGCTTGTCGATTTTCCAGGGCTTGTCCCTGATAGAACTCGTGGCGCGGAACCATCATCACGAAGAGGTTGAGGAAGAGAATCAGGAATACGGCGATGATCACGCCCCGGAGCAGATTACTGCGCACCAGAAGATCGCGATCCTGGTCCATCTCATTCCTCCGGTCGCAGGATGCCGAGGAATTCCACGATGCGCAGAACGACCAGCCCGACCCCACCGGTATAGACGGCCACCGGCATCGATTGCAGGAAGAAGGAACCCAGGGAGATTTGATTGCCGAAGCCGTTCTGGACCAGCAGGAATACCAGATCGTGCACCAGTACCGCCAGCATCAGCACGATGGCTTCGACCACGGGCATACCGTAGACCAGGCGCCCGCGCAACCGCCCCAGCCCGAAGCCCAATCCGCTCTTGCACAGGGCGTGCAGACCCAGCAGGGGCGGATTCGAAAGATCCTGCACCAACCCGATCAGGAAGCCCGCCGCCGTGGCCGGCATCGAACCGGCCGCCAAGGCCAGGATCACCAAGGCAATTACCGCAAAATCCGGTGCGATTCCGCGAATACTCATCATCGGCGCGAAGATCGTCTCCCCCAGGAAAGCGACCAGTACCCAAATCAGGGTCGTGCGTACAAACTCCCTCACGGCTTCTCCGATTCCGGTGCGTGATAGGTGCCCAACGGAGTGACAACGAACACGGTCTCATTGTAGTCCAACGATGCCGCCGGCTGCACGACGATGCGTTTGAAAATCTGATCCGAGGGTTGGGAAACATCGGTGACCGTACCGACCGGAAAACCACGTGGAGTGCGGCTCAGACCGGCCGGATCGGTTTCGTTCTCCCGGATCTCCGCAATCCCCGACGTGATCACGCGATCGCCCACCTGTACATCCTCGTCCCGTCCGATCATTTCCAACTCGAAACGATCCGCCCGGGGACGCAGGACCCCCAACAGTCCGGAGCGCTCGAGCTCCACACCGACGGCGAAGTCCGGCGCCGATATCAGTTCGACCCACGCCTCCTGATCGTTGATCACCTCGCGCAGTCTGCCCAGATACCCCGAATTCGTGATCACCGGTTGCCACACACGCCAGCCGATGGGTGCCAGGCTGTGAATCTTGATCATCGTGGCGAAGCGTCCCCGTTGACGGGCAACGACCTGACAGGGCACCAGGTCGCCTTCGTAGCCTGCGTCCACCGCGGGACCGGCCAACCGCGCGGCATCCCGTTGCCGACGTTGAGCGGAGGCCTCCAGCAACTCCAGCTCGGCCACCCGCTGTCGCAATTGTGAATTTTCATCCCGCGTTCGAATCACATCGTGCCCGAAGTTGCGAACCCGCCAGTAGGGGGAGGTGAGAACCAAACCGAGTCGGTCGGCCACGAAAACTTTCGTATCACCCGGCAGGGACAACAGAGTCAAGGCGAGGGCCACACAGACCAGGAGTGTCAACAGTTCCAGACGCGCGGACTTGTCCAGAGGGCGGCTCATCGCTCACCCCCGGGCCGGACATGGGCGGGTGCGGCGGCACCCGGGATCCCACCAGGGATCAATTCCGGCCGCCCTTCATGATCACCGGTCGGTACTTGTCGAAGTCGTCCAGGATCTTGCCCGTGCCCAACACGACACAGAACAGGGGGTCATCCATCAGGTTGATCGGCAGGTCGGTCTTCTCGCGCAGCAACTCGGGCAACCCCTTCAACAGGGCACCTCCGCCGGTGACCACGATACCGCGGTCCTTGATATCGGCGGCCAATTCGGGCGGCGTCTGCTCCAGGGAATGCATCAACGCATCGCAAATGGCCTGAATGGGTTCCTGCAACGCCTCGCGAATTTCCATCGAGGAGATCTTCAAGGTCTTCGGCACGCCCGAGACCTGGTAGAGCCCCTTGACTTCCATCTCGCGTTCGCCTTCCAGCTTGTGCGCCGAGCCGATGGTCTTCTTGATATTTTCGGCCGTCTGATCCCCGATCAGCAGGTTGTGGTTCTTCTTGATGTAGGTCACGATCGCGTCGTCCAGCTCATCGCCTCCGACGCGAATCGACGTATCGCAGACGATCCCGTTCAGGGCGATCACCGCGATCTCGGTCGTTCCGCCGCCGATGTCGATGATCATGTTGCCGCTGGGTTGGTCCACCGGCAAACCGACGCCGATCGCCGCGGCCATGGGCTCGGCCACCAGGAAGACTTCGCGCGCCCCGGCGTGCTTGGCGCTGTCGCGCACCGCGCGCTTCTCCACCTCGGTGATTCCCGAGGGCACGCAGACGACAATCCGCGGTGCGATAAAGTGCCGGCGTTTCTGCGCCAGTTTGATGAACTCGCGCAGCATGAACTCGGTGACCTCGAAGTCGGCGATCACACCATCCTTCATCGGACGAATGGCGGTGATCTGATCCGGCGTCTTGCCCAGCATCGCCTTGGCGTCCGCCCCAACGGCATAGACCTTTCCCGAGGCCTTGTCCAGGGCGACCACCGAGGGTTGGTTCAGGACGATGCCCTTGCCCTTGATATAGACCAGGGTATTGGCTGTCCCCAGGTCGATCGCGATATCGTTCGTGAACATCCCCTGCAAGCGCTTCAGCATGGTTTGCGAATCCTTTCCAAGTCCAGTCAGCCTCCCCGCGCCTCCTGCGCCCGGGACACCGGCCAGCCGTACTCCCTGATACTGACAATCTCGGTTTCACCGACGACCAGATGATCCAGCAACGAAATCCCCAGCAACTCGCCGCATCGGTCCAGGCGGCAGGTCAGATCCAGATCGTCACCACTGGGCCGCGCGCAACCCGATGGGTGATTGTGGGCCACGACCAACGCTGCTGCCGAGACCTGGATCGCCGCCTTGAACACCTCGCGGGGGTGAACGAGCGATGCGTTCAGTGAGCCGACCGAGACGGTCTCCTGCATCAGCAGGCGATGCCGTGTATCGAGATAAAGCGCCACGAAACGTTCCCTGTCAAGACCTCGCAACTCGGTGCTCAACAGCTCGTGCAGATCCTCGGGCCGTTGCACCCTCAAGGGGTTCCCGGCCGCAATCCCGCCGCCACGGCGACCCAGTTCCAGCCCCGCCAGCAGGCGCACCGCCCGGATCGGTCCCATCCCCCGCACACCGGCCAGGATTTCGGGCCGGGTCCGAGCCATCCGGTCCAGACTGACGAATCGATCGAGTAACTCGGTGGCGATCTCCCCCGCAGTACGACCGCCCCCGGTTCCCAAAAGCAGAATCAACAGTTCGACGTCCGACAGACCTTCGGGACCGCACCTCCGCCAGCGACGATCACGGTCTTGAACATCCCGTTTCCGAGCCTCGGAACCGGTACCGGAATCTCCTGCGGAAACCGTTGCGGACGATTTAATCACAGATTCGCTCCCTCTGGAATGCCCAATTGCCGCCCCGGTCCGATGACGCCTTGTCCGCGTCCGCCGCCTGACTTATTCTCTGCGGCACGTACTTCGCCCCGATCCACCGTCGCAAAAGGAAGGCACCGTGGCGCCCTCGACCGAAGCACCGATTCTCGTACGCAAGTACGGCGGTTCCAGCCTGACCGGTATCGACCGCATTGCGGCCGTTGCCCGGGATTTGCGCGAACAGCGCCGTCGGGGCTACCAGGTCGTCGTCGTCGTCAGTGCCATGGGCGAGACCACGGAAGAACTGAACGGACTGGCGTTGCAAGCCAATCCCAACCCGCCCCGGCGGGAGATGGACATGCTGCTTTCGGTCGGCGAGCGCATCACGATGAGCCTGTTGGCCATGGCCCTGGACGCGGAAGGCTGCCCGGCGATCAGCTACACCGGCAGTCAATGCGGCATCATCACCGACGGTAGCCACACCGACGCCCGCATCATCGAGGTCCGCGGAGACCGCGTTCGCGAATCCCTTTCCAGGGGCCAGACGGTGATCGTGGCCGGATTTCAGGGGGTCAGCCGGGAACGGGAGATCACCACGCTTGGACGCGGTGGCAGCGATACCACCGCCGTCGCCCTCGCCGCCGCCCTGGGCGCTGAAGCCTGCGAGATCCTCAAGGATGTGCCGGGGGTGATGAGCGCTGATCCAAGTCGCGTATCCGAGGCCTGGCGGCATGAGCAGCTCAGCTGGGAGGAGCTGCGACGAATCGCTTCTTCCGGCTGCGGCGTCGTACACATCCGTGCTGTCGAATATGCCGCAAAACACGGGGTTCCGCTGCGTGTGGGATCCAGCTTCGAAGCTGGGCCGGGGACACGCATCGGGGCCGAGGCCGGAACGCAGGAAGGCGGCATCCTCGAACGCCAGAGCCGCTACCGTCCCCTGGTACTGACCGTTCAAGAGAACGCCGCCCGGCTGCGGGTCGCCGATCCGGACCCCGCGGCGATCAACCGCCTGTTGCCCCGTTTGCTGGAAAAGCTGGATACGACGGGAATCATTACCGAGTGGCTGGACAGCGGGCAGGGAATGCGTTGGGAAGTGCTCGGCAAAGGCACCGTGCTGACCCCGGTCGCAGACGCGGCCCGCGCCGCCGGCGCCCCGCAAGTGCACTGGGACGCTCATCTGACCTGCCTGAGTCTGGCGGGAGGACGGCCGGACAGCTGGCTGGAGGTTCAGCGCCAGGTGGCCGCGATCCTGGAGGAAGCCGGCGTCCAGAACGCCGGCCTGCGTGCCGACGGTTCGACGCTCAGAATTCTGGTCCCCGAAACGCCACCGCCTGCGCTGGAGCGTCTGCTTCACGATCGATTGCTGCAGCGCTGAGCTCCTCCTCGAGGTAGTCCCTCCACGCCCCTTCCGGCATGGACCGCAGAGCCTCCTCATACCACCAGCTGGCCAGCTTCGGATTTTCCAGCTTGCCCCGGTACAGGACGACCAGACGTACGAGTGCACGCTGGCTCTGCAGGTGGCCGGGATAGCTTTCGTAAAGGTGCTGGAGCGCATCGGCAGCGGCCTCGTAGTTCATCTGTTTCTCTTCGTAGTACGCCACCCGGGCCAACGAGTCGGGATCGAAACACGCGGCCCCCTGGCCACGACTGGCCTCCCGGTAGACCTCCAGGGCATCGGGCACGCTTCCGGCTGCAATGTATTCGTCGAAGAGACCCTGATACAGGCCCCGCGCGTTTCCGATCTGACCACTGAACTGCAATGCGCGGGCCAGGCCCAATCTGCCTTCGATATCCCCGGGTACCCGCTGCAGATAGTCCGTCCATTCCCCTGCCGCGGCGTGATAGTGCCCCTCCAGGAAATACCGTTCGGCGCGATTGCGGCAGGACTCGGTCTGGCCTTGGCGCAGATGTCCCAATCCGAACGCGAGCAGAAGCCCCATCGTGAATCCTCCGAAGTGCGCTCCATAGGACACACTTGCGCCCGCCTCGGTCGCCGTCAACGACTGCACCACCTGCAGCAGCAACCACAACCCCGCCGCGGCGACGACGGGAATGCGGGAGCGCCCGGCGCGATTCTGTCCGCCGAGAGGCGCAAAGACCCACCAACCGACCTCCACCTTCGAATCGTAGAAGCGGACCAGCGAAAAGGCCAGCAACCCGGCGATCGCACCGCTCGCGCCCAGGACCCCCATCCCGCGCTGCCCCAGCAAACCGTACAGAGAGACGAGTCCGTGCACCAGATTTCCGAAGACACCGAACATGAGCAGGTAGATCAGGAACGCCGGCCGACCCAGTCGGTCCTCCAGTGGAGGGGCGAAAACGTGAAAGTAGATCAGATTCCCCAACAGGTGGAGCCAGCCTCCATGCAACCAGATCGCAGTCAGCGCGGTCCAGGGAGCACCGTTACCCGGGAAAAAAACCAGTTGCCACGGCCTGACCGGCCCCGCATTCGGGAAGTATTTCACCCACAGGAAGGCAACGACCATCAACGCCATCAGGCTCCAGGTCAACCAGGGGCGACGTACCCGTTTGCAGTCCAGGCCCAGCGGATAGAAATAAAAGAAGTACATCCGGCCACTCCGGGGGTCGGGTCGGACCGCCCGCCGGTGCGGTACGGTCGAATCGAACGAATTTCCCAAGGGATCGGCCGGAATCGAGAGGGATTGAACAGATTGTGGAGCGCCTCAGGAAGAGGCGCCCCCGGTTTCATCGCTGATGATGCGACCATCACTGAGAGTAATCACACGCCGGCAGTGTTCCGCGATATCGGCCTCGTGCGTTACGATGACCACCGTGTGCCCCTTCGCATTCAGTTCGCCGAGAATGCGCATGATATCGTGGCTGGTCGTGGAATCCAGGTTGCCCGTGGGTTCATCGGCTAGAATCAGCGAAGGATCATTCACCAGGGCGCGTGCGATCGCAACGCGCTGGCGCTGCCCTCCCGAAAGCTCGTTGGGGCGGTGAACCGCCCGGTCGGACAGACCGACAGCTTCCAGCGCCGCTGTCACGCGGCGCGACCGTTCCTTCGATCGGATCCCGGCGTAGACGAGAGGCAATTCGACGTTCTGGGCCGCGGAACTTCGCGGCAGCAGGTTGAACGTCTGGAAGACGAACCCGATCTCGCGATTGCGAATCTCTGCCAGTTGATCCTCGGTAAACGCCGAGATCTCGGTGCCGGCCAGCCGGTACGAACCGCTGGTCGGCGTGTCCAGGCAGCCCAGCATATTCATCAGGGTCGATTTGCCGGAACCGCTCGAGCCCATGATCGCCACGTACTCGCCGGCGCAGATCGTCAACCCGACCCCCTGGACGGCGTAGACTTTTTCAGTCCCGACTTCGTAGGTCCGGTGCAGATCCTGGACCTCGATAATGGGACGGCCCGCCTCGGCCGCAGCGTGTTCGGTCGGGCTCATCACTCGACCGTCGCCACGCGAAGTCGGCCCACCGCGCGGTCCATCTTGCCCTGCGCGATCAGGTAGTCACACTTGGCCTGTACCTCGGACGCCCGTGCACTGGCCAGGTTCACCTGGGCGACGATTACATCCAGTGTCGTTCCGGCTCCGACGCGGAACCGTTCCTGCGCCAGACGCAATTCCTCCGCGCTCTGCTCGATCGTCTCCCGCGATACGTTGGCACGTTCCCGCGCCTCGACCTGGGAATTGTGCAATTGCCGAATCTCGACCTGCACATTCATGCGCGCCTGCTCCAGTTGGTACTCCGCGATCCGCGCATTGGCCTTGGCGCGGGAGCGATTCGTCCAGGTCTGCAAACGGTCGAATATATTCCAGTTGACCTGGTAGCCATAGCTGAACGAGTCGGAAATCTGGGCGCCGAATTTGTAGGGCGATTCGTTGTTGGCGTGATTGTAGTTTCCAAAGAGCGTGACCGAGGGATACAGGCCGGCATCGGCGGTACGAATATCCTTTTCCCGCGCCTGCAGGTTGTACTCGCTGCTGGACAGGTCCAGGCGCGCACTCAAAGCCTCCTGGTAGAGTGTATCCAGGTCCTCGACGCCATATTCGGTCGACAGCCCCGAGCGGTCGATGCGGAAGATCTGCGCCAAGGGTCGGTTCATCGCGAAGGCCAGATCAGCAAACGCCTTCTTTTCGCTGTTTTGCGCCACCACGAAATCCAATTTCGTGTTCTCCAGACGGACCCGCTGTTGTAGAACATCACTCTTGGCGGCACTGCCGAGGCGGAAATAGGTCTCCGTACGCTCGAGCTCCTTTTCCGCCTGGTCGCGCGTTTCGGCGGCCACGGCCAACAGCTCTTCGTAACGCAGCAGATTGTAGTATGCGGTGATGACTTCCTCGACGACCAACTCGCGCGTATAGCCGCGGGTCGCGACAGCAGCCGAGCGATCCATTTTCGCGGATCCCAGGCGGGAAAACTTCGAGAATCCCGAAAACAGGTTCAGATCGGCCCGTGCGCCCCAGTCCTTGCTGGTCGCCTCGACGGTCTGATCCACATAGCTGTCTTCCACCGCCACCATGTCGTACCACAGGGTCGAATCGCCCGCCGAATCGAAAGTGGAGCCGCGATAGACCGGTACGAATTCCGTGGGCCGCCCATCAACGTCCGTGCGCTCGGACTTCGCCCAGCTGTGGGATACCGAGACATTCGGGAGGAATCCCCCGTACGCATCCTTGACACCCTGTTGGGCAATCACTTCCCGCTCGGCCGCGATCTTCAGCGTCGGACTGTCCTCGAGAGCCAGCCGAATGCATTCGTCCAACGACAGCAAAGGCAATCCCCCGTCCTGCGCGACAGCCATTCCCGCCACGAGGAGCGCCAGGAGGCCACACATCCAATGTATCTTCGATTTCCGCACGATCGACTGCATGCCTGCTCCCTCGAGTGTTTCGTCCTGTTCGTGCACCTGTGCGGTCCGCCGCCGGCGCACTGCAACGCCACCGGATCATAGAACGCTGGAGTGCCAAAAACCAAGCGCAATCCCATACCCGGATCCCCGGTCAGTATTCGGGACCGATCACCTACGCAGATTCCGTTCGCCGGTTGCAAACATTGCACCGGGAAAAAAAGGCCGCGTCCAGCAGACGCGGCCCGGGTCGAAGGATTTCCACTGGGAAAAATGGAATCCGATCTAGTTCAGACGGAAATTGAACGGCAGGGCCATCCAGGCCTTCACCGGAATGTTCCGCTGCTTGCCGGGCATGAATTTGCACCGGCGGGCTGCATCGAGCGCCGACTGATTCAGGAGTGGATTGGCGCCCTGTAGAATCTGCGCATCGAGAACATCGCCGCTCGGACCGACCAGCACCTTCACGATCACCGTACCTTCCATCATCGCCTTGCGAGCGATTTCCGGGTACTTGGGCTTGGCCCAGACGGTGATTTTCGGGTTTTCGGACGAGGCCACGAAGCCTTCGTCGCCCCCCAGATTGTAACTCGGCATGCTGCTGCTGATCGCCGTATCAAGATCCATCAGCGTGTCGGCAATCTCGACATCCTCCGTCACTTCGTCATCCGGAGCAGCCTCGATGACCTTGGGCGGCGGCGGAGCTTCCTGAGGCGGCGGGGGCAGCTCGATGACTTCCTGATCCTCAACGTCCACGACCTCGAATTCCTCCTGCCGCAGCTTGTACGGATTCGGGGTATAGGTCGGCGAAATCATCCAACCGATCAGCGTCAGCACGATGGCAACCAGGCCCGACCAGCGCAGGTACTTGTTGTACTGCGCCTTGAAGGCATCATTGGCCGTCATGTGGATCATGGTATTTGCGGGTGCGGTGCTCATACCACTCCTAGTACTTCAGACCGGGCAGCGACTCGATGTCGTTGTTGAAGAAGACGCGTACCGCGTTCACTTCCTTCAACTCCTCCATCACATCGCTGACCACGCCGTAGTCGGTGTAGGTGTCGGTCTTGAAGGCCACGATCAACTGTGGATTCTCGTTGATCTTCTGACCGATGATGTCGCGGACATGCTTGACCTGCAACAATCGATCGTCGATCGAGATTTGCCCCACACGGTTGATGTAGATATTCGAGACCAGTTCCCGGTTCACTTCCTCGCCTGCTTCCGCCCGCGGCAACTCCACGGGCAATCCGGTCTCCTCACGGAAGATCGTCGTCACCATGAAGAAAATCAGCAACAGGAAGGCGATGTCACCCATCGAGGAGGTGGGAATGAAAGTATCCTTGTTGGTTGACCGTCCAAAATCCATTTCCGCCTCCTTTCTATTTTTCCGAGGTCTTCAACGAGACCTTGTTCGCGTTGGCCAGACGAAGCTCATCCAAACAGGCGACCATGTAACCGTAATCGGCTTCCGGATGAATCTTCAAAACCACCACCAGCTTCGGATTCGCCAGGATTCGATCCTCGATCGCCCGCTTGATGTGATTGATGACGATGGGCTTGCGATTCAAGGTGATCGAATTGTCCGCCTGTACGAAGATCGTGGCGATATTCGATTCCTTCACCTTGATGTTGTCGGTCTGGTCCTTCTGCTTGCCGGGCAGGACAAGGGTCAGCCCCTGCTCGGCCGCGAAAATCGTGGTCACGATGAAGAAGATCAGCAGAAGAAAGGCCACGTCCGCGGTCGAGTCCATACGCAACTCGCCGAGAGGCTCCTTCTTCTTTTTCTTCATGACTGCCATGCCGTTCCATCCTTCCGCCCCGCCGGTGTAACAGCCCGCGGGGCAAGACCCACCAGAATTAGCCCTTCATCCGCTCGAGCTCTTCGATCAACTCGGAGCTCGTCTCTTCCATCTCGATGACGAAACGGTCGATCGAGGAGACGAAGTAGTTGTAGCCGATGGTGGCGGGGATGGCGACGATCAGACCCGTGGCGGTGGTGATCAGGGCTTCGGAGATACCGGAGGCGACCAGCTTGGCGTTGACCTGCTCCGAAGCGGCGATCGCCTCGAAGGCGTTGATCATACCGGACACCGTACCGAGAAAGCCGATCAGCGGGGCAATCGTGGTCACGGAGGAGATCCAGATCAGACCGCGCTCCAGGAAGGACATTTCGATGGTACCGGCGGTTCCGATGGCCTTTTCGACGGCGTCGCTCCCCCGGTCGGCCTTCATCAGACCGGATGCCAGGATGGCCGCGATCGGTCCGCGTACCTTCTGGCATTCCTCGGTCGCAGCCTGTACGCCATCATTGCGCAAGGTCGTGATCACCGTACCGATCAGACGACGCGTATTGACCCGCGCACGATTGAGCGTCCAGGCGCGTTCGATCAGGAAGACGAAACCCACCATGGCGACTGTCAGCAGCCACCACATAAAGGTTCCACCCTTGACGAAGAGCTCGCCCATGCCCGTCTTCCCCAGCGGGGAACGGTCCACATAGCCCATCATGCCACTGATCGGCTCGATGATCTGAGGAACTTCCTTGAGAGAGTCGGCTGCCGTCGAACCGAAGCCCAGCGAGTCGCTGGTGGCCTGGATCCGCGCGAACTTGTCAGCTTCCGCTCCGGCAGATCCATCGTCCTGGGCCAGGACGGGAACCACGAACAGCAGGGACAGAATCCCTACCGTGATGAACCGGAAAATGGCGCTTCTCAACATACCATGACGAGCCATTGTGCAAGTCTCCTCCAGATTGGGACCCTTTTTTGTAAGCTTGTTCGGGGGACGATTCCACAGGCAGGTGGGATGCTCTCTGGATCGTCGCCTGACTGGCCCGTTCAAAGCCGGCGCGGATGCGCCAAGGGCCCTCGTTTCACCCGGTCAATGGGGTCTTAGTCGCTCGATATAATTAGTGCAGACCGGGGTACCAAGTCAAACCCTTTTGGTGGTGGCTCGAAGAATGTTTTCGACCGTTCGCTTGCATTCGACCGAACCTGCAAACACAACAGGACCGGTGAACACCCCGGGTACCGCCCAGTTGCCCAAGCCCGAACTGCAACTGCCGCCATAACATCCAGATATGCGATCGACACCATACGCTCCCCGGGACCTAGTCATCACCCTGGACCAGGTTGGAGGATTCCAGGATGTAGTGGCCCGAGCCCGTACGATCCACGAACAGGAAGCGAGACCCCAGGCTGGTCATGGAAAACCGATTCGGGAACAGCGAGTACCCTCCCGAATCATAGCTCCACAACTCGAACCCGAAATTGTGGCTCGCCGAGAACTGCCGCGTCTGTCGTTGTGCCTCTGCAAGCCGCGAATACGGCATCGGGATGCCATTCGCCGTTTCGTGCGGAGCCTGGCTGGAATCCAGGATCGTTCCCTTGGAGGCGACACCCTCGCGATCGGGAGCACCCTTCTCGAAAACCTTGACCCTCGCATCGTCCTGGTCACGGTTGTTCATCGGCAATCGCTTGGACTGGATCTCATCGGGCGGCCCCAACATCAGATGAACCTCCCCGCGGTCATCCAGCGCACCCTCGGATCCAAATCCTCCCAGAAAGGAACGGACATAGGCGATGCGCGACTGAAATTCCAGGTAGGCCGAATTGATCGGGCTGTCCGGGTCCGGGTCGTTTCGGGCCCAGAACTCCTCGAGCATTTTTTCCTGTTCGATCAGGCTGGCGGCCCGGAACTGTCGCTCCGCCTCGCCGGAGAAAATCGAGACCCCCTCGCCGAGCACCAGATCGCGATGCCGCCCCAAACCTTCGAGCCTCCAATTGACATCGAATCCGGCAACCACGGCACGGCCGTACCCACCCAGAGGCGCCAAAGACAGCTGATAGGATCCCTCCGGCAATTGATTGACATCCAGCTCATAGAAGACCCAGGCCGGACGGCCGGCCAGCAGCGCCTGGCGGGCTCGATGATCGAATTCGATGGTATCATTCACAACGTAGGTCATGTCCGCGTTGGAAGCCTGGACACGCAGGCCCGGCAGGGACTGGTCGAGCGGAATCCCACCGGCGACCGGCCACACCGGGAACACCAATTGCAACGCTTCCTGTTCAAGCCCGTAGCGACGCGAAGGATGCACGTAATCGTGCAACCAGTCCGTGGTCGTGGACTCGCCGGCGACGGCGTCGGGGTTCCATACCTTCATCGGTGCATGGGCCAGAAAGAGTGGGTCCTCGATGGCCAAGCCACGGTCCGCCCGCGGTCCTTCCTCGACAACCCAGTCGATCACGCCGCTGCTGACGTAGTTGTTTCGCCAGTACCGATTCATGACGCCCTCTCGGCGCCGGGTCACATCAACGACCTCGCAGACCAGGCGGCCGGAACGAATCGGGACATCTTCCAATATGACGCCGAAAACCTGTGAAAGAGTGCGGGTTCCGGCTTCCTCGGAAGTCATCGGAAGGGTCCGCACCCGGTTGGTCCGCTGAACCGTTCGCCCATCCGGTGCGGTGATTTCCACCTCCAGATTCAGCCTGCCCACCAGTTTGCCGCGGTCCTCACGGTAGCCCAGATCCGCATTGCTGACCTCGACGAGTACCAGGACATCCAGCTGATCCTCGGTGGTCCAGCGGTTCACGACGTCGATGTAGGAGTGGAACTGGCCCGAACCTTCCAACTGTCGCACCAAAGCGGCACCAGCGTCAGGTGCGAACCCAGCCAGGGTGAGCAACAAAAGAAGGAAGACGGCATAGGGAGACGCTGCCGAACCGGATCGGTCGCGGTGCCTCGTAGTGTTGATCATAGACAGGCCCCTATGGGCTTGCGAAACCGATCCCCCTCGACCGGCGGCGCCGATGGTAGAACCGAGTGAGAGCCACACCGAAGCGCCGCCATGAGTGTACGAAATTTTCGCACCCAGTACCAGCCCTTTTGATGGATCATCCCGGAACGGACGACATACGGACGTACAAAGCCGCCCCGTACCGAAGTCCGGGGCGGCCAGAGAACAGGGAATGCGCAGGCGGAGATCAGAAGATCACCCGAACCGTGATCCGGTGAGCGATCCCCAGCGCAGCCATATCGACTGCACTGTAGTCCGCAACCAGACGCGTCGATTCGCCGGTCGGCACAGCGGCCCCGAATCCACCGGCGATGCCATCGGTATCATAATTGATATGGTAGCCGCCGCGCAGGAAGAAATAGTCGTTCAGGGCGTACTCCATTCCGGCATTCGCGCGCTCCAGGTTATCCGCAGGATGCGCAAACTCGATCGAACCGAGCAGTGCCTGGTTTTCGGTGTGGAAGACCGTGAAGCTCGCGCCGACCTTGAAAATCACCGGGAGTTTGCTTTCGCGCTCGTCGTACTTGTAGTTCCCGCCCAGATTCTGGATCGTCATTCCCAACTTCAGATCCTTGATGCCGATCCGGTACATGATCCCGAAGTCCAGGGCGCCGGAGTTGACGGCGACCTCAGCCAGTCCCATATGCAGGTAATTCAACGTCACGCCCGCAGAGAACTTGTCGGTGAAAAAGCGGGCGTAGCTCAGTCCGAAAGTGGACATGCCGGCATCAAACGTCTCGCCCGTACCTTCCGGATTGTAAGCCGTTCGCACGAGCATCGGATCCATCCAGTAGGAGCGGGCCGAGATCGCAAACGTTCCCGGGATGGAGCGCGGATTGAATGCCACGACCAGGGAGGACAGTTTCGTGTCCGCTGCCCAGGTCACGTGATTCACAGCGACCTCGTTGCCCAGCACGTTGACCAGTCCGCCGGCGTTCCAGAACACCGCGGAAGCGTCATCAACGACACCCGTATACGCCGAGCCCATGCCCGTCGCGCGGGCGCTGGTGCCGATCTTGAGGAACTGACCGCCAAATGTGCCAACCTTGGCAAAGCCGCCGGCGCCCAAGGCTACCGTGGGCAATACCAGCAGGATGGTGGTCAGGATCGCAAAGCGCTTCATGAAAACCTCCAGGTCCGTCCTTCGACGGAGTTGACACATTCTCTGCCCCTAAACTTACGGCAGCTACCTGATGACCACAAACTTGCCGATGAAATCGTCGAACCGGTCATCGTCCGACTGAACGGCAAACAGGTAGATGCCGCTGACGATTTCCTGTCCGTTTCGGCTCATCAAATTCCAGCTTTGATGCCCCACACCGTTGGTACCGTCGTGATCAATGGTTTGCACGAGGTCGCCCGCCGCCGTGAAGATTTTGATCGTATTGTGCGCCATGGGCAAATTCGTAAAGTCCACCCGCACACCGGTTGGGTCATCACCATTCGCATTCAATTCCTGGAACTCGTGCAACGCCTCCCGGGTCGCCGGATTCGGAAACACGTAGATGTTGGCACCCTCTCGCGCCCGTTCTTCGGCTGTCTGGGCCATGGTACCGGGCGTCGTGTGGGTAAACGAGGAGCCAGGATCGCCGACCAGCCCCGGGCCCGTCGGCAAATCGATATCGAATTCATTCTCACCCGGCAACAGCTCGTGATCCGAAGCGGTTACCGAGTAGAAATACAGGAAACCATTGTGAACATCAGGATCCACGTACTCGTAGAACTGCACCGATCGCTTGGGCTGGATCCGCCGTACGCGATCCTCCTCCCGCGAGGCCACCCAGAAAAAGGTATCGAGCACTGCCGGAGAATTCTCCCAATACACCAGGCCCCGGTAATCCGGGTCGATGGTGCCGTCCGACAAGCGGATGTCCGGACGCTCGCGCAGATCGTTGTTGTGATCCGCGTCGACAATGACCTGCATGGCCTCGGCCAGACCCTCGTAGGCTGGATTGGAAAGGCACCGCGGCGTGTATTTGATGGGCTCCAGCCCCGTATTCATGCCCAACGGGATGGTGTCGTAGTACGTGAAGACGCCCGTGCCCGTGTCCACATTCCGGTAGGAAACGAAGCTGTTGATCTTGTCGTACTCGGCAATGAGCTTCCAAAGGTCTCCCTCGGGTCCGTTGACGACCGAGGAGCCGAAAGGACGATCCCAATTGTCAGCACGCCAGATGCGATAGGACTCGAAATCGATCTGCTGCAGGCGAATGTCCTTCACGTTCTCACTGTTGTCATCCCAGAAGACATGGACCTGCCCATCGGTCGGCCACAGCCGCAGCCCCAGGGGCGGCGGAGGCGCCATACCCACCAGCCAGTGGATCTGGGTTTCTTCCCCATTGACACCGGTGCAACCGGAGAAAGACTCCGCATTCGGATCGTTGCACTTCCAGGTCGGCGTTGCGCCCTCGAAGTCCTCCGGCCCGCACAGATGTCCACTCTGTCGTGTACACTCGAAGCAGTTATCCATGTTGAACATGGCGCAGGTCTTGGTCTCCAGTGTGCCATCTTCCAATTCCGTCGTGAAATCGAACTCGTCTTCCGCGGTCAGTTGCTGGCCAATCAACCACTCGGCATTCACGCAGGATGTATCCATGAAGTCCGGAGCAAAATTTTCCCACGCCGTGATGTCGAAGTCGTCCTTGCAAAGCATCGTCTCGCGACCGAGATGGCCGGTAATGATCTCCGCACCACCCTCGTTCGACACCTGGTTGGGAATATCGTTGACGTAAATTCCGTACCAGGTCAACGCAGCTTCGGCGCAGTTTGCCAACAGCCCCTCGCCGCCGGCCGAACTCCCCAGTCCGGGCCCGACCACCATCGCCACCTGGAACTGCAGGGTCTGATCGGGTTCCAGGATTTCGAAGGGTCCGGCCGAAACCAGGAAACGGAAATCGGCTTCCTTGTTCGTCAGAGTGTTCCCGTCCCAATCGGCCGCCTCGGCACCCAGCAACTGATAACGCTCGTCATCATTGGTCGGGTCCCCTCCCTGATCAAACGCGGCCTGGCCCTGAAATTTCTGGAACGTGCGCATGCCGACGCGAGTCGGCGCCCGACGGCCCGTCGGGTCCACGTCGTGCCCCAGGAACACGATTCCGAAATACCCATCGACCGGATCATTCTCGGCTACGTCATACATGTAGCCGACTTCCACCGGCACGAAACTTCCGTCCGAGGCACGTACGGCACCGCGCCACGAACCGGCGGCATCGTCATCCGCAGTAGGCAATCCACGCGGGCCGATATCACTGTCCGCGAAAAATCCGATGTATACCTTTTCAATGTCCGCAACACCGACATTGGTGATCTTGTACTCGAAGCCGACGAAATCATCGACCTGATCGTTCTCCCACTGATAGGAACTCTGAACGACGCGCAGGTTCAGCGGCTTGTGCTCCGGGCGGGCCTCCTGGACCTGAGCCGTATTGTCGTACATCGTAGTAACCATCATCTGGTTACCGACCTGTCCGAAGTCCTCATCGATCAGGCCATCACCGTCGTCGTCGTAGCCGTCGAGAATTTCCTCGTCGATCCGTCCGTCGTCGTCGTCGTCGGGACCCGGTGACGGAGCTCGGACTCCCCCGGCCTCGGCATTGCCGGCAGGCCTCAACAGATTGCCGCCAACGGCTTCGTAGATCGTGGCCGCCACGTCGTTCTGGGCCGGATAGAATTCGGATCCCCAACCGCCCGTCGTAACCAGGCGTTCACCCAGAACCACTCCGCCCACCCACAGTCCCGCTGACCACAGGTACTCGTTACCTGATCCGGCAGGCCACTGACAGGAAGGAGCGTCCGACCAGGGAGCGTTGAAGCTCGGGGTGGAGCCGATCAATCCCCAGTTGGTGATATTGATCTGCACCTCGCCGACATTCATCACGAAGTCGCCGTTCTGCTCGAACACGCCGTTCGGCCCCATGCCGTAGGCACCGGGATCCGGCAGGTTGGAGCGGGCCGCCGCCGTCGCAGCGGACCCAACCATCAGCACCAGGAGCAACAGCCCGGCCCACTGCCCGGCACGGCCTCCGACAGCTCCGTCGAATGCGAAGATGGTCCTGTTCATAGCCTTCCTCTCCTATTGCGGCCACCCAGGCGGTGGCGTCGAAGCAAACTGCCCCTCTAGAAGTAATACCCCACGCCAATACGGAACAGGCGGTGAGCACCGAAGGTCCGCGGGTCATAGATGGGGATGAATTCGTCCTGGCCATTGCCGTCCTCGTCCTGCAGAAGGGCGGCGCCAAATTTCCCGGTCTCCGTCAGATGCGCCATCCCACCGTAGCCCGCGCCGTTGATCATGCCCGGGTCGATACCACTGCCTCCCGGAGACAGGATGACATCCTGGTTCAGCAGATTGAAGCCCTGCATCTGCAGCGAGAGCTGCTTGCCATAGAAGTTGATGTCCCGTTGAATCTGGATATCGAGCGAGAAATCCGCCGGCAGGCGCTCGCTGTTCTCCAGCATCGGGTCCACCTTCTTGGCAAAACGATCGCTGGGAGTCCAGGGAACACCGCTGCCATAGCTGAATGTGAATGATGTCAGCCACACATTCGGTTCCTGGAACATCAGCATCAGGTTCAGTGTGTGGCGCTGATCCCAGTTCAAGGGGAGTTCCTGGTTGGGCAGGTATTCCAGGCCGTCCGGGCTCGATCCGAATTCAGGATCCGAAGCCACACCATCGGCGAAGGAATAGGTATAACTGAAGTTGAACGAATACTTGTCGCTGTATCGTTTCGACAGTGTCATTTCGATGCCACGCGCCGACGCATAGGCCTTGTTGATTCGCCGTGTCAGCAACTGTCCCGTAGCCTCGTCCGAGGCCTGCGTTGCAGCAATCAGATCGTAGATATCCTTGCTGTAGAGCGAGAACTGGCCGGCAATAAAGTCGGTAAACTGGTGCTTGATTCCCGACGAGTACTGGATCGTCATTTCCGGTTCCAGATTCGGGTTACCCAGAATGCCCGACGCCCCGACCGGATCCTGACTCGCGAAGAGATACTCGCGATCGGGAAACTGAATGAAACGTCCGTAGTGGAAGTGGAATCCGTCACGTTCGGTGATCGGGAAGGCGAAGCCAAGGCGCGGCTGGAAAGCCGTCTTGTATTTGGTCACATTCCGATCGACCTGTTCATTGACCAACTCGATCTCGGCAGCCGAACCCGGCGAGAACATATCCCAACGGATTCCGTAGTTGACGACCATACCTTCGTATTCCCAGCGATCCTGGACATACCAGTTGGCTTCCGGGTTGTAGGTATGGAAGACGTTCCGGTTTCCACCCTGGGAATATTCGAGGGTGTTCGGATCCTGTCGCATTCGAGCCGGATCCACCAGCAGGTACCGTTCCAGATCATTGTAGACCACACCGAAGCCGGTCTCCATGAAATGCCCCTCGTAACGATTCGAAACCAGCTCGAATGAGAGGCTGTAGGTACGACTGTACTCCTCGGAATAGAATCCGTAGTCACTCGATGTCACGAAGTACGGACTCAGATCATCGGTATAGTAATCCGAAGTCGGACTGTAGGGACGGTCCTGGCCCGTGAACAGGCTCGGCGAGTAGATGCCGCCATGGTTGTAATCCCAGGGGTCCTTGTCGCGAACATCGTTGCGACTGTCGAAGGCCACCAGGCCGAGGCGGACGTTGTAGAACGTGGACTCGGTCAGGTTGTGCCGCCAAACGATCTTGCCGATCTGGCCGATATTCTTGAACTGAAGTTGGTTGTTCGCCGAGTTGAATTGCGTATACGAACTATCCAGCGCCACCGTCGAGAACGAGGAGTAGGGATAGTTGAATCCATCGAATTCGGCGTGGGCGACCACGTGATACAACCGATTGTCGAAGGCAGCACGGACCTGGATGATCGGCATCGCCACGCGCTGTTCGGAGGCATTTCGGCTGTCGGTGACCATCACCGTTCGCGCGTTCTGCAACATGGTATCGTACCACGGCCCGTAGTAGACCGGAATGATCTGACCGCTGTACCACCAGTCCTGCAGACTCGCCCGATAAATCACCAACGGCATATAGACCACGCGGCGCGCGTATCCCTGCACATCCCAGTTCAACGTGTAGCGTTCGGCCTGAGAGGCGGAGTACGTATACTCGCCGGTGACCTTCATGTCCTCGTTGAGGGTGTACGCCAGTTTGACCGAGCCCTTGGCCGAGTTGGTCTGACGACGGCGGAACTTGAACAGGGAAGTATTCCCGATCTCGACATTGTACTCCGGGCGGTCGGCGCGGGACGTACGTTCCGTATCGTCGAACAGGAGATCGCCCGAGAAATAGTAGGTCAAACCCTTGATCGGAGTCGGACCCCCGAAGCCGTACTCGAATCGATCGAAATTGGTGAACGTCTTGTCCTGGCGACCGAAATCATTGGTCAGGAAACGCAACCCGCCACCGAATTTCTCGCCACCTTCCTTGGTGGTGATATTCACGACACCGGACAGGGCATTTCCGTATTTGGCATCCAGACCACCGGTGGCCATCGTCGTATTTTCCACCGAGAGAGTCGAGACCTCGAGGTGCCCGCCGCCCAGCGGGTTGTTCACCGAGACGCCGTCCATCTGGTACTTGACCTCGCCGGAGCGACCACCGCGCACATACAACTCACCCGCACGCGAAACCACGC
>JANTGJ010000031.1 GCA_024762975.1 Candidatus Krumholzibacteriia bacterium | reverse complement strand
AGTTCGTCTCGGCGACCACGTCGTCGACACTCTTTTCCGTCTCGTCCGGATCATCCATGATGCCGCCCCACGGGTCGACAGCGGATGCCGCCTCGTTCCCGGCCGGCTGCGCTTCGGCGGCTGTTTCCGCGGAATCGGCGGCCGGATCGGGCTCGACTGGCGCCGCCGTCGCGATTTCGGCCGGTGGCGGCGCCACCGGAGTCGGCGCAGCCGGTGCGGCAACCGGTGCGGCGACTGGTGCGACGGCCGGCGGTTCGGGTTGCGGAGTCGGCGTCAGAGGTGTACCGGCCACGACTCTCTGTGGCGGATGCAACATCAACTCGCCCAGATTCTGGGCGACCTTGTTGATCCCGGAGATATTCTTGATGATCTGTCCGATGGCCTCTTCATATTGCCGCGCGGTCGCCAGGATCTGGGCTACGGTTTCTTCGATCTCCGTAGTTGCGCGGGATGTCTGGACTGCCAGCCCCTTCACTTCGGAGGCGACGACGGAAGTAAACGCCTCGCCGGTCTGACCGGTATGTACGGCCTCGGCATCGATCTGGCCGGCGACCTGTCTCGTCTTCAGGGCCAGTTGGGTGACTCGCGAAACGACCTGAGCCATTTCGCGGCTGGAGGCGGCCAGCTCCTCGGCAGCCGAGGCGGTGTAGCTGGCGGCGTTGTTCGCGCCGCGGACGACCTTGTATCCTTCGGCCGTATCCTGGGCCATTTCGTTCAGCGAGAAGAGCATCCCCTGCAGGGCGTGCCCGACCGAATCGATCGCCAGGCGCATTTTGTCGGTGCTGCCGGCGATGGTGTTCATGTCGACGGACATCTGGTCGACCGACGCATTTACCGAGTCGAAATCGACCGGCGACTGGAATCCTTCGAAGCCGCCGCTGGCGGCCGTCGCAGCGCCGGGACGAGGGGCGACCGGTACGACCGGAGTCTCGACGGCGGTTTCCTGGTCCGTGGCGCTCTGCGGGGCCATCTGCCGGACGGACGGGCGGCTGAACATGGGTTCGGGTTGGCGCGCCGGACGGAACCGGATGAAACCGATACCCAACGTCAGGCCTCCCAGTAGCAGGGCGATCGCCTGCGCGGTTCGGGCGCGGCGGCTCCCTGCTTCAGCTGCCTGGTTCATCGCCTGCGAGGCGGATTCCATCGACTGGACCAGATCCACGCCGCCCTGGCGCAGTTCCTGGACTGCCTGATGCCCGGCGGCGCTGAAGATCGAAAACTCGCCTGCGGCCATGTCCGCCAGCGGCATACCGATCTCCCGCCACATTTCGGCGCCGGATTCGAGGGCCTTGCGCGCCGCGGCGTCGCGGACGGCTTCGACCTCGATGTGGGCACCGGATGTCGCAGTGGCCGAGCCTCCGTTCAACAGGGCACTCAGGTTCTCGTCGAAGCGGAGAATGTCCTGGGCCAACCCGGAGCGTTGGGTCTGGACGGACTCGAAATCCTCTGCAGCCTCCAACTGGCCGAGCCTTCGACTCAGGTCCTCGACGCCCTGCACCTGTTGGTGGGCCAGGTCGATCTGGGTTGCGCAGTCCTGGGGTCCGGCCCAGTTCGACAGGACGGCGCCCAGCGCGACCAGGAACAGGAACGCACAGGATCCCAGGGAAAGATTCAGAAGTTGCCGCCTGGACATCGATCTCCTCCGTGAATACCGGTTCTCAGCGGATTCGGATTGCCCGCTTTTCCATTCCCTGTCTTCGTCCGGAATCGAGGCGGGTTAATCGAATAATTTGGCGTTACCATTCGCGGAAACGTGTATATTGGACTCTTGATTCATCGCAATCCTTCCCCGTTCAACCCCGAGGGCGTCCGGGGACGCCTCCCAAGGAGAAAACCATGATTCGATTCCAGAAAACTGCGGCCCTGAGTCGCCTCTCCATCGGTCTGGCCGCAATCGCTCTGGCGGCGGTTGTGGGATGCGGGTATGGCGACGGCTACCCGGTGAAAACGGCTCCGGAGGTGGTGGAAGTTCCTGCAGCTCCGGCCGCGCCGGCTACCCCGGACGCACCGCCCCCGCCGGCGAAGATCAAGATCACTTCGCTGGACGAGCTTCCGGTCCATACCTATCCGCTTGAGGGCACACTGACCGAAATGCTGAACAATCCCGAAGTGATGAGCACGCTGCGCAACGCCTATCGCAAGGACATCGAGTCGGATCTGGCCCGTTATCAAATTGACGATGTCGCCACGCTGCAGGGCAAGTATCGGTCACTGTACACGATCGCGCTGGCCGAGAAGCGCTATCCCGACGCGCGCGTACTGCTGAACAGGATCCGTTCGATGGAGGACAAGGAGTCGACGCGCCTGATGACCGGTCTGGTTTCCGAGGCGCGTATTCGCGCCCAGATGGGGGGCGGTGACACGGACCAGAAGTTCCGCCAGGAACTGACCGCTGCCGTGAACGAGTTGCCTTGGGATGTGGTCCAGGATGCCGTCAAGAGCGGCAAGGGCCGCGCCGAATTCCTCAGCGAGGGATTCGTCATGGGCATGGTGCAATCGCAGATGGAACCGGCGGCGCAGGCGGCCGGCGAGCTGAATGCCGATCTGGCCGGCGGGCTGATCAGCATGCGTTACGCCATCGACGAGGTCTTGCCGCTGAACCCGGTGGTCGCCGAAGTCTATGGCGAGTACATCGCCGCCAACGATCGCGTGAAGGAGAACATCTGGCCCGCACGGGATCTGGACCTGGGCAAGCGGGCAGGCCTGAAGCCGGTCGTCCTCGGCATCTGGGATTCGGGCGTGGACGCCGAGAGCTTCCCGCACCAGATGTGGACCAATCCGAACGAGAAGGTCGACGGCAAGGACACCGACGGCAACGGATGGATCGACGATGTGCACGGCATCGCCTTCGATCTGGACGGCCGGGCCAACTCGTATCTGCTGCATCCGCTGGGCGACCAGGCGGGCAAACTGGACTCGGCCTTCGAATACATGCAGGGCTTCCAGGATCTGCTGTCGGCCATCGACAGCCCCGAAGCTTCGGCGATGAACAAGCGGTTGTCCGAGATGCAGGCCGACGAGGTGGGCGATCTGATGACCACGCTCAGCTTCGGCGGGCTGTATGCCCACGGTACCCATGTCGCCGGAATCGCGATGGAGGGGAATCCGTTCGCCCGGGCTCTGGTCGCGCGGATCACCTTCGACTACCACCAGACGCCCCAGGCGATGACGATGGAGACCGCACAGCGCCTGGCCAGGGACTATGTCGCGACGGCCAAGTACTTCCGTGAGAACGGGGTGCGTGCGGTGAATATGAGCTGGGGCTGGTCGTACACCGAGATCCTGGGCTCGCTCGAGGCCAACGGTGTGGGGCAATCCGCCGAGGAGCGTTCGAAGATGGCGCGTGAAATGATCAACGTGCTGAGCGACGGCCTGAAGCAGGCCATGATCGACTCGCCGGGGATCCTGTTTGTCAGTGCCGCGGGCAACGACGATAACGATGTCGAGTTCGATGTGGTCATTCCGTCCAGCTTCGACCTGCCGAACCTGATGATCATCGGTGCGGTGGACCAGGCCGGTGAGCCGACGAGCTTCACCAGCGGCGGCCGCAACGTGCGGGTCTATGCGAACGGTTTCCAGGTCGAGAGCGAGGTCCCGCACGGCCGGACGATGAAAATGTCGGGTACCTCGATGGCCTCGCCCAACGTCTGCAATCTGGCCGGCAAACTATTCACGCTGAAGCCGTCGCTGACGCCGGCCGAGGTTGTGTCCCTGATCGAGCAGGGCGCTACGCCGGCGGAAGCCGACGCGAACCTGTTGCTGATTCATCCGAAGAAGACCGCTGAATTGCTGAAGTAGTTTTTGCAATCCACGCGAAAAACGACTCCCCTGTCGGACATGTCCGGCAGGGGAGTTTTCGTCAGAGCCGAAGGCGGTGGAAGGGATTTTTGCTCCTGCTACGGTCCCGAAGCTCGTTCCAGGCCAAGCCGTCCGGATCGCCGGTGCGCTCTTGCTACAGGCCGAATTCGATCAGCTCAACCGGGTATTGCCCTTCATCCGATGTGCCAGCCACGCTGCCGTGACGATCAACGCCCCGCCCAACCAGCTCCACAGGTCCGGCCGCTCGCCCCAGAAGATGAAGCCGATGACCAGCGCGAACAGCACGTGCAGGTAGGTGAACACCGAAATGCGCGAGACGCGCGCGTGATGATAGGCGAAGGTCAGTCCGAACTGTCCGCCCGCCGCGAACACTCCCGTGCCGATCAGCGCCCACCACTGCATCGCGGTCGGTGAGGGAGGATCCACCAGCAGGAACGGCGCGGTCGCCAACGAAGAAATCAGGGAGAATGTGAAGATGATGCGATTGGGACTGAAATGCCCCTTCATGGAGCGCACCAGGGAGTACGCCATGCCTGCGAACAAGCCCGAGCCCAATCCCGCCAGTGCCGGCAGCGCCGAGTAGTCGAAGCGAGGTTTGATCACCAGGATCGCCCCGGCAAAGGCTAAAACCAGCGCAGGAATCAGGGCACGGCGGAATTTTTCTCCCAGCAGGAGAACTGCCAGGCCCGAAGCGAAGAACGGCGACGTCTTATTCAGCAGTGAGGCGTCCGCCAGATTCAAATGGCCCAGTGCAAAAAAGTACAGAGCCACACCGATCAGACCGCACAGCGAGCGCAGAACCAGGCGCCAGGCCTGGGAAGTGCGAGCCAGAACATTCTCGCCGGTGCTCAGGGCAACCGACGAAGTGATGATCAATGTGACGAAATTGCGGAAAAACACTTTCGCCGGCAGCGGCGTGTCGCCGGCAAACTTGACCATCGCTCCCATCAACGCGAAGCACAGTCCCGACAGCAGCATCCAGGTCATCGCCCGGGGCATGTTGTCAGTCACTTCGTTTGCGGAAGCCGTATCCACCTTGACGAAATTGTCTTTTGGATCCAAGTCCTGTACGCTCCGGTCCGAATGAATCGATCGACACCGAAGGTAACGCCGCGATACCACACAGCAAGGAATGTAGCAGGGAAACAGAATCATGAGCCTGTCCACACCCGACCTGGGCCGCCTGCCGGAAGAATTGCAAGGACCTCTACGCGGAGTGGCCGAGACCGTGGCGGGTGCCGGGGGGCGCGCCTGGTTGGTTGGCGGCACCGTTCGTGACCTGGCACTCGGCGAGCGCGTGCACGATCTGGATCTCGAAGTCTTCGGCTTGCCCGCCGGCGACCTGCAGGCCGTGCTCGAAAACCGTTGGCTGCTCGATGCCGTGGGTACGGCCTTCGGTATCCTGAAACTGAAGGGCCTGCCGATCGACGTCGGACTGCCTCGACGCGAATCCAAGAGTGGACAGGGGCACCGCGGTTTCGTGGTCAACTCGGACCCGCACCTGGATCTGCCCACGGCGGCGGCCCGCCGGGACTATACGATCAATTCCCTGTACCTCGACCCGCTGACCGGCGAACTGGCCGACCCGTGGGGCGGGTGGGACGATCTGGAGGCGCGAGTCCTGCGCCACACTTCGCCTGCCTTTGTCGAAGATCCGCTGCGGGTGCTGCGGGGTGCCCAATTCGCGGCGCGTTTTTGCCTGGAGCCGGCTCCCGAGACGGTCTCTTTGTGCCGGACGATCGGAATGGAGGGGCTGGCTCCCGAACGCGTCTACGATGAGTGGCGCAAACTGCTGCTGCAGGGCAGGGAGCCCTCGCGGGGGCTGCGCTTTCTGCAGCAAACCGGCTGGCTGAAATACTTCCCCGAACTGGAAGCACTGATCGGTGTGCCACAGGATCCGGTTTGGCATCCCGAGGGAGATGCCTGGCAACACACGCTCCACTGTATGGATGCCTTTGCCGACGAGCGATCGGGGGATGAACGCGAGGATCTGATCGTTGGTCTGGCGGTGCTTTGTCATGACCTGGGCAAGCCGCTGGTGACGCGCCGTACGCAGGACGGTCGCCTTCGTTCGCTGGGACACGAACAGGAGGGACTCGTGCCTACCCGTGCGTTGCTCGAACGGCTGGTCGTTTCGCCACGCGTCCTGGGTGCGGTGGAGCCGCTCGTGGCCGAGCATATGCGGCCCAGCCAACTGTACGAGGCCGGTGCTTCGGATGCGGCGATTCGGCGCCTGGCCGTGCGGGTCGGTCGGATCGACCGGCTGGTGCGGGTAGCGCGGGCAGACAGCATGGGGCGGCCGCCACGGAGCGACGGTACCTATCCGGCGGGGGAGTGGCTGTTGCAACAGGCGCGCCGGCTCCATGCCGAGAGCGGCAAACCGGCGCCGCTGATTCTGGGCCGGCACCTGATCGAGTTGGGCGCGAAAGAGGGACCGGTACTGGGATCGGTACTGGAACGCCTCTACGAGGAACAGATCCAGGGAAAATTCGACACCGAAGGGGCCGGCATCGAGCGGGCTCGTCAACTGTTGCGGCGAGCCGACGGAGATTGACCGCTCAATCGCCGGTCAGTGCGGCGCCTGCCTGAACGCCGTAGACGCGGATCTGCTCGGCCCATGCCGCCGCAGCCTCCTCCAGATGTCGCGTGCGCAACATTTCGTAGATCGCACCCAGCGACTGCAGGAGCGGGGCGGCATCCAGTCCGCGATCGAACGCAGCCTGCCAGTAGCGCCGGGCCATACCCTCCAGGCGCAGGACCTCGGCGCGCAGCAACAGATTCGGACAGTCTTCGACCAGCAACCAGCTCCAGCGAAACAGCGCTTCGGCCGGGCTCAGACCCTGGCCGCCGGGCACTCGCGCGCGCGCAAGCAGATTGCCGAGCTCCATCACCCGTCCGGGGGCCGGAATTCCCACGGTTCTCAGCGCCAGGGGAGCCAGGGGAAGCAACAAAGACTGGATTTCGGCGAACTCGGTTGGATCCAGGGGAGGGACTCCGAAGCCCTTGCCCATGTCACTGTCCAGGAAGCCGGCCGCCGCCAGGGTGAGCATCGCTTCGCGCAGTGGTGTGCGGCTGATGCCCAGATCCTCGGAAAGGTGGGTCTCGTTGATACGCTGACCAGCCACCAGGCGGCCATCATGGATGCGCGCGACGATTTCCTTCTGGATCTCGTCCCGCAGGGGCTTGCGCTGGATCATTTCCGCTTCCCGGGTTGCCCCACGCATCCGTGCGCGGGCTGGGCTCAGGCCCTCACGACCGAGTTCTCGGCCCCGGCGATGCCGCTCGGGACGTAGCGATCGGCGGACCAGTCGTTTTCCCACTCCTTGCCTTCGATCAGGTAACGGAAAGAGTACTCCTGTCCGGTCGTCAGGTCCAATGTGACCTTGAATTCCCCGTTCTTCAGGCGCTGCATCGGAGTCGCGCGTTCGCTCCAGTCGTTGAAATCCCCGACCAGGCAGACGGATTTCGCGGCCGGGGCGGCATCGGCCGCGAGCCGAAACGTAACTTTCGTAACGGGACGGGTTTTCAGTTCTTTCTTGGTCAGGCTCATCGGTACGCTCCCTCCGTGTGGTTTGGTTTGTCCGCAGAATAGTCAGTTTTGTCCGGACCGCAACCCCCGGTTGCGGTCGGCCTGTCAAATGCATGAAATCTTCACATGAGTCGTCGGGGGAAAGCAGAAGGAAGCCTGAGGCAAAGAAGGAACGGGCAAAATGGAAAACGCAAGGCGCGATCTTCCAAATTGCCCGAACGGTGGAAATCATGAATGAACTTCGCAGACTTCTGGGGGATCAGAATCAGTCTCTTTGCAAGGGACTCTCGGCCGACCCATCGACGCGGATGGCCTATCATCACCTCTTGAGCGACGATCTCCAGGGTGCCGAACAGCGCTTTCAGCGCATTCTGAGGGACAATCCCGAGGATCCGGAGGCGTTGGCGGGAATGGCGATCTGTGTAGCCAGGAGCACGGGACGCTTCGTTTCGGCCACGAAGCTGGCAAAGCGGGCCGTGCGAATCGCACCGCGCTCGGCAGCCGGATATTATGCATTGGGTACGATTCATCTGCTGGGATCGAAACTGGAGCAGGGTTATCGTTACCTGATGAAGGCCAAGCATCTGGCACCGGAGGATCCGCGCGTGCAGGCCGGCTTCGAGCTGTTCGATCTGGGGCGGTCGCCGGTGATCTCGGATCTGTCGCGACGCCACCCGCTGAACCGGGCTTTGGGGCGCGTGCGAGCTGCCGTCGAGTTGGTGGGGCGCGTATTTCAGATGGGGTCGACCAGTTCCAGCTCGCATTCGGCACGCGCACGGGCCACTGCCGAGCGATAGTCCTGCGACAAGAAGTGCGCGTGGGCCCGGCGACTGACCGGGGCGATCAAGGGCACCGGTTCCCAGGGGAAAGGCTGCCCCGATATCGTATCGCGCAGGCAGCCGGCCTCGATGGCCTCGGCGGCTTCGCGCGAGCGCAGGTTGCGCACCGCATGCTGCACCGCCTGGAATCGCCCTTCCTCCTGAGGCACACGAGCCTGGGCCAGCGGCCGAGCCAGATTGGCCAGATGGAAATGACTCGGCGTAAACAGCAATCCGTCCAGCTCCAGCCGTTCGCACAGGACAATCAGCATCGCCGTGGCATCCCGCAGGAGTCCCATACCGGGATAGCGCTGTCCGGGCAGGAGGGGGCGGCTCATCTCGTACGAATACCCCACATCCTGGATCAGTAGCCACTCGACGGCCAGCCACGTCCGGCCTGGATCCGTCGAGCGATCGATCCGCAAGCGAATTTCGACCAGTACGCGGGACGACTCCCCGATCGAGAGGATCCGCAGCAGATCGCCGGAGGGATCGGTCATTTCCAGGGCGACCCGCAATCCCCGGTATCCGCGTCTCCGCAGGCGATTCAACACGCCTGATTCTTCCAGCGCCAACTCGATGGCGTGTCTCGAAAACAACCCCAGGAACCGTTGTGGTCGACGCGCTCCGTCCATGCCCAGATCGCCGTCGCTGAGTCCCCAGTCATTCTCCGACGAAGGCCCTTGTTCCGTGCTGTCTTTCTCCTCCGGCAGCAGGTGCGGCACTTTCATCCAGCGGGTCAGGCGGCGGTAGTGGTCCACCGGCAGCTCAAGTTCGAGCGGGACATCCAGGACCGCGTTGCCACTCAGTAGCCAGGACAGGAAGGCGGCGCCGTGTCGCCAGGCCTGGCTGCCGTACCCGCCGGCCAGCAGGATCACGCACGGTGTGCGCGGGGGAAGCTGCTTCATCACGAAGCGATCGCGGTCGAGCATGCCCTGAAGCGAGATCCGCCAGTCGCCCAGTTCATCCTCGACCGCGGGATCGCTGCCGGCGAGGTAGAACACGAATCCCGGGGCGACTTCGGCCATCACCCGGGGCAGGTGGTCGCGCAATGCGGCCAGATACTGCTCGTCATCCACATCCGTTCCCAACTCGACGCAGGTCGAAGCGATCGCCCGGCTCGAACCCAATGTCCGATTGTGAATCGAGAAAGTGTGGACGGTGGGGTCGTTGGCGAAAAACTTCCGCGTACCGTCGCCGTCGTGCAGGTCCAGGTCGATCACCAGGATCGACGAGTTGAAGCCGCGCTCGCGCAGCAAACGGATTGCCAGCGCGACATCGTTGAAAACACAGAATCCCGAACCGGCTCCCGGAGCCGCATGGTGGAAGCCGCCGCCCAGATTGACGGCCACTCCACGGTGCGCCGCGGCATTGCGCATCGCGTCGACCGTGCCGCCGCACATCAGGCGCTGAAAGCAGAGGAACTTGTCCTGGTCCGAGAGATCCAGCGGGAATCCGACGATGGATTCGAGCGCACCCGGCGCCTCGAGCGATCGCAGGTAATCGGCGTCATGAATCTTCTGCAGCCGGCGCAGTGAGGCAGGCCGCGGTCGGCGCAGAAATCCGCGCCGTAGCAGCTTGCGCCGCTCGAGATAGGCCAGGATCCGGAAGGGTCGCCGCGCATCGTATTGGCGGAAGGGCAGATCCAGCAGGTAGCGTTTGTGGATCACGAAGCGCGGGCCCCGGAAAAACCGGGTGGGTCCCATCGGTTCGCCGAGGTGATCCCTGACCCAGCCTGTGAGACGTTTCCACATTCGCCGATTCTACCTACTCAGATGCTGAACCAGTAGGACAACTTCATGAGGATCGTGTCTTCGGGCTCGGAGTTCACGACGAAGCCGGGATCGAAACCACGATCCCAGGACTGCCGGGGACCGAGATCTTCCCGTAGGTCGCGACGGAAGTTGCTGTGGGTCCAGACCAGGAACAGGGTCGATCCCGGCCGATATTCCCAGCGGTAGACCACGTTCAGGTGGACTGCCCCCTGCTTGAAATCGTAGTTGGAGGCGTCGACGGTGTAGGGGCGCAGGTCATAGGTGTCGGGTGCCGCCAGGAAGCGTGGATCGCCGTAGTCGCCCCAGTTCAAATAGGGTTGCAGGTAGAGTTGCAGCGACTGGTTCCGGTTGAATAGCACACTCGAGCGCAGTGTGATGTCCACGATGTGCTGATCCATCCGGGCAAAGACATAGTCAACGCCGGCGATGCCGGTCTCGCCCGTGCGTGAAGTGGCGCTGACGAAATTGTCCAGCCATTGCGAGTCGATGCGGTTGTATCGGTAACCCCAACCGATGCTGTGTGTGAAATGCTCGCCCTGATTCCAGCGCAGGAAGCCGGAATAACCGACCGAGTTCGCCCGCTCGCCCAACTCTCCGCTGATCTCCAGATGCAGCGACATCGGTTTGCGCCAATCCGTGGTGCCGCCCAGCGCGAAGTCGAAGCTTTCCGGTGTGGCCATCAGGGGGCCGCGTTCGCCCAGATCGTTGCGCCGCGTTGCCCATTTGTCCGAACCTTCGAGCGTGTATGCCAGCCAGATCCAGCCCTGGTGGTAGTTGCGCAACTGGCCCCAGGCGTTGCAGGAAAACTGCGTACGCTGACGGTGCCGGGCATCGTAGCTCCAGGCTTCGGCGCCGGCCGTGAAGGTCGTGTCGTTGGGCGAGATCATCTCGTGGCCCGAGTCGCCGGCGTACATCATGCTGTGGTGGATCTGAAACTCCCAATTCGCGCGATTGAAGAGCCGGTCTTCGCCGTCGGAGTCGTACACGTAACCCAGCTCGGCTTCCGTGGTGATCTCATCCGGCGCCTGCAGGAAGCCCATATCATTCAGATCCAATCGATCCGATTCCCAGGCGGCCTCGCCCTTCCAGCGCCAGTTGCCGCCGATCTTCCCGGCCTCCAGTTTTCCTCCGTGGCCGGTGATCGCTTCGTCGGTTTCGTAGGGGCTGAATTCGGCCGCATCGGCCTGCACGCGAGAGCCCATCCAGGCGCCCTGCAGCCGGTAGTTGCGGTCATCAAAGTTCATCTCGAAATCGGCGCCGACCGTGGAACCGTCCCGGCGGTCGCGGTAGCGTTGCGAGTCGCCGAATGAATCTTCATCGCGAAAAACACCGGTACCCATCAGCCCGATGCGATGGTTGCCCTCGTCGAACTCCTTGCCGATGCGCATCAGGCTATAGAAGGCCTTGTGTCGTCCGGTGACGAACGGATTGTGCACCTTGCCTTCGTCGGCCAGGTCGGTCGCCGCTCCCAGGAACGCCAGCGAGACATCACCGGCGAGCTTGCCCGTCAACTTGGCGGCACCGCGAATACGTGAATTCGCGTCCCCGGTACCGATGCGTCGCGAATAGAACAAATTGAAGTCGGGATGCTGGAAGGAGCGCGCGCCCTCGACAAAGAACGGCCGTTTTTCGGCGTACCATGTTTCGAATGGCGACAGGTTCAGTACCGCCGGGTCCGCCTCGACCTGACCGAAATCCGGCTGGATGGTGGCGTTCAAGGTCAGGTTCGAAGTCAGTCCGTATTTCAGGTCGGCACCCAGGTTCTGGAAATGATCCAGCACGTCGGCATCCGCGTCCGCGGTCGAGGGATTGGTGTGGCTGGTCACGAAATAGGGAGTGATCTCCAGCTTGCGCGGATTCTGCACGTTCTTCAGGCCGGTCAGCGTGCCGAAGCGACTGACGAATCCGTTCAGGTTGCGATCCCAGGTAACCCAGCCGATGTCCTCGCCGCGCCCGTGCAACCAGCGGTACACCTGCAATCCCCAGGTCATGTTGTCGGTAGGGTGAAATCGAATCGCCGCAAAGGGGATGCGCATTTCCACATACCAACCGTGCTCGTCGCGGTAGACCTCGGATTCCCAGACGGCGTTCCAATCCACGTCCCTGTGGCCGTTGTCGAATACATAGGCGTCCTGCTGCACACCCGCCGGATTGACGCGGAAGTTGTAGCCGGTCGTGTGGTCGTGGTAGGGATCGATATAGATGCTGACCAGATCCGAGGACTCGATCTGGTCGCGCCGGCTCAGGAAGCTTGAAATGAGCGAAGCGTCCTCCTCCCAACAGGCCATGCCCAGGTACAGCGCATCGTCGTCGTAGAGGACCTTGAAGGTATTGGGCACCGATGCGGGGACGCCGCGGTCCGGTTCATTCTGCTGGAATCCCCAGCCCGTTTGCGCGCGATCCCATACCGCTTCGTCCAGTCGCCCATCCAGTTCGATCTTCTCGTTTCCCAGGTAGTGGGCCTCGATCGAGGGGACCGCGGTTCGGATGCCATGCGAGGAATCAGGATACTGAAACCCGGATCCCTCGGGCTGAAAGCTGGGTACCGGCGCGGCGGTTGCCACAGCGGTCATGATCATCAGGATGAGCAGGCTGGTGCCGCAGGCGGAAATGCGCACGGATCGGCTCCTGGAAAGCATTAGGGCTCCTCGGCGGATGTGAAACACGTGGGCGGTCGGGAGCGCCGGACGCGTTGCAAGTCATCAGATGGGGGGGGCGGCGCCTCGCGGCGCTCGGATCTATCGGGGAACTACGGAGAGAACCGACCGAGGTTCCAGTACAAACACCTCAGCGCGCCTATTCTGGCAATTTTTCGAAAAAAAACAGGAAGTCACCGAACTATTCGCCTTCCGGGCGCGTCTGTGAGGGGATTGCAGCGATCGAAATCGATTTTCAACCCGGCCACGGCCGGATTCAGCGGGAACGGTATGGACCAGATTGAATTGCTGAAACGTTGCCAAGAGGGCGACGAACTGGCGTGGGAGGTGCTCGTGAGGCGGGAACAGGGACGCGTTTGTTCGATCGCCTACGGGTACGTCGGCGACCGGGATGAGGCACTGGACCTGGCCCAGGAAATTTTCGTGCGGCTGTACCACCGGCTCGATACCTGTCGTGACACCGAAAAGTTCCACTCCTGGCTGCTCCGCATTTCCCGCAATGCCTGTCTGGACCATCTGCGTCGGCGCAAGGCGCGTCCGCCGCGGCAGGACATTCCGGCCGACGAAATGCCGGCCCTGAAATCCGCCGTCCCCACGCCCGAGGAGGACTGGATCCAATCCTCGCGGCAGCGCCTGGTCCACCAGGCGTTGCGGTGTCTGAGCGAGATCAGTCGCGAGATGATTCTATTGAAGGATATCCAGGGGCTTCCCCTGGAGGAAATCGCCCGCCTGCTGGATCTGCCGCTGGGAACGATCAAGTCGCGCTCGAGCCGGGCTCGCGTCGAACTGGCGCGGGCCATTGTCGATCTCGGCGGCGGCCCCGGGGGGCCGGAAAATCCCGGCAGTATCGGCGCGGAGGCGGCGTCATGATGCAGGGCGGAAGAAATGACCGCGACCGTCGTCGTCGCGAGGAAGAATTTGTGCAGGGCGTACTGGGACAAACCAGCGGTTCGGCCTGCAACCGGGCCGCGAATCAACTGCCCGGTCTGGCCGATGGCGAACTGGCCGCTTTGGATCGCCAGTTGATCACGGCGCATCTGGAGCACTGTGGCCAGTGCCGTGCGCTGGCCGTGACGCTGGGCTGGCTGGAACCATTGCTGCCGCAAATGGCCGAAATCGATCCTGGTCCGGCCTTCACCCGAAGGGTGCTGCAGAAGACCTCGCTGGCTGCGCCGGGGATGAGCGCCGGCCCGATCATCGAGCCCGGGGGCTTTGGGCCGGCCGGTTGGATGGATCGTCTCGGCCGCTGGTGGGGCGAGCGAATCCTGCGCCCGATATTCCCGATGCAGGTCGCCTATGTGGCTACCGTAGTTCTGATCCTGTTGACGTCCACGCCCATTTCACCGCTGCGCGGGACTCCCGGCAGGGTGCTGGAAACGATGCGCGCCGGAAGCGGTCCGTTGCCGGTGTTCGGTCCCGTCGTAGGAGCCGCGGGCGAGTCAGCCGGACTCTGGATCACCCAGCGGGTCGATGCCACGGGTGGACATATCGTGCGGGTCGTCCGAGGCGTGACCGATCAATGGAACCGCCGCATCGAGCGGAGCGCGCCGGCGCGAAACCGGCTGAACGAGAGCATTCGCGACTGCGCGAAGCAGTTGCGTCAGGGCCAGTTGTCCGACGCGGGCCATTTCGTACCGCAGATCGGACATGCCGCCGGTGAGTCCTGGCGGCAATGGAGGGGCCGCGAGGCCTCGCCGCAGAACGAATCCGAAGCCAATGTGAACCCACGATCGATGGATCGCGAAAGGAGCACGCCATGACCGGCGAAAATACCCACTATGAACAGGTCAATCCCCAGGACACTGCCCCAGTAGCGCCCCCGCCGCCCGCCGCGTCGGCACCCGTGTACCCCGCCGCCCCCGGGGCCCGACGTCCGAATCTGCCCTATAAGTCTCCGGTGCTGGCCACGGTGCTGTCGCTGATGCCGGGCCTGGGACAGATCTACACGGGATATTACCAGCACGGGTTTATCTTCGTACTGATTCCCGCGGCGATCATCGCGCTGCTGTCGTCCGGAGCTGCACATGGCCTCGAACCGCTGCTGGGCATGTTTCTCGCGTTCTTCTGGATTTTCAACATGGTCGACGCCAATCGCCGCGCCGCACACTACAACCGTGCGCTGGAGGGTCTGGGCGCCGCGGAAATTCCCGAGGATTTCCAGATGCCGGGCGCCAAGGGATCGGTCCCGGCCGGTCTGATCCTGATCGTTCTGGGCGGGTTGATCCTGATGGATCTGAACACGAACTGGTCGATGGAATGGGTCGAGAACTGGTGGCCGATCATTCTGGTGATCTTCGGCGGCTGGCTCGTGTTCAAGGCTCGGGATCGTTCAGAGTGATATAGAAGGTCGTCCCGCGCTCGGGGGCGGTCGAGAATCCGACCGATCCGTGCAGGAACCGTTCTCCGAGCAATAGCATGCTGTAGGTTCCCAGGCCCCGATTGCGACCTTTCGTGGAAAAGGAACCGTCGAAGATACGAGCCTGGTTCCGCGGCTCGATATAGCCCGGGTTGCGGACCCAGAAACGGACCGCCCCGGGCATTTTTTCGCACCCGATGGTCACCGTACTTCCGGCCGGCTCGGCTTCGAGCGCATTGAGCACCATGTTGCACAGCACACGATCGAGCAGACGCGGGTCGGTCTCGACCACGGCGTCGACCGCCCCTTCCTGCATCACCACTTGTTTGCCCTCGGATACCGGAAGCTCGTCGTAGCGCCGGGCGAGATGCGCTACGACGTTCCGGCTCGAAAGACGATGGCTCTGCATTTCCAGGGTCCCGGCCTCGGCAGCCATCAGATCGCGCTGGGCCGTGATCTCCTCGACCAGCTGTTGTGCCATATTCAGGGCCAAATCGCGCAACTGGGTGTCGTCCATTGCTTTGGCCTCTACCAACAGCTCGGCGACTCCCTTCAGGCTGCCGGCGGTGTTCAGGATATCGTGCAGGAACACCTGCTGCATCGCCTGAGGGTTCGTATCGCTGCCCGCTTCCTGGTCCAGCGAGAAATCAAGCCGGTGTGGAGTCATCTGATTCAGGACGGGCATGGTACGACCTTTGGTGCTGGCGTTGGGGTCGGGGAGCGATTTTCGCGGTTGCGAAGGGTCCCGACTGCACACCCAGGAATTGTCGGCTGGAAAACCGGACTCTTTGAGTAAGGAAGGGACGTAAAAAATGATCAATGCGGGCTGTAATCGGGCGATAAGGATATCGAATGATAGGGGTAGGTGAATCTCCCGAGTCGGCGGTACGTGCCGCGAGGTGGGACCATGGCTGTAGACCGTTCCAATCAATTGGATTACTTGGGGTCTCTGTTGCAGGAGCGCCAGGAGGCGCTGAATGCCGACCGTCCCACCGATCGCCTGTCCATCGCCATCGACCACCTGGCCGAGGGGATCATGATCACCGATGCCGAGGGTCGGATCGAGTACACCAATCCTGCTTTCACGAAGATCACCGGCTATCGCCGCGAAGAGGTGTTGGGGCAGAATCCACGCATTCTCAAAAGCGGGCAGCATCCGGATTCGTTCTACGAAGAAATGTGGAATACCGTGCTGCGCGGCGAGACCTGGACCGGGCGCTTCCAGAACCGGCGCAAGGACGGTGTGATCATTCTCGAGGAAGCGAGGATCTCGCCGGTACGAAACCACGCCGGAGAGATCACCCACTATGTGGCCGTCAAACGTGATGTCACTTCCGAAGTCGCGATGGAGAAAAAACTGCGAGAGTCGCAGAAACTCGAGGCGATCGGCACGCTGGCCGGCGGCATCGCGCACGATTTCAACAATATTCTCTACGCCCTGCTGGGCTATGCGCAATTGGCCGAGGATGAGCTGGAACCCGGGACCGATGCGCACCAATACCTGCACGAGATCATCAAGGCCGGTGAGCGCGCCAGTAGCCTGGTGGCCAAAATGCTGGCTTTCGGCCAGCGCGCCGCGACGTCGCAGAGCGAAGTCTGTTTGAAAGATGTGGTGCTCGAGACGCTGGGCCTGATGCGCGCCTCCTTGCCGGCAACCATCGCGATCGAAACGGATCTGCCCGAGGATTGTTCCTTCGTATTGGCCGACCCCACGCAGATGCAGCAGGTCATCCTGAATCTCTGCACGAACGCCGGATATGCCATGCGAGACACCGGTGGGACCCTGCGGGTCGAAATCGACGCGATCGTCGATCGATTCGGGGCGGATCGACCTCCGAATCCCGCTCCCGGGTTCTGGGCTCGCCTGCGCGTCAGCGATACCGGTGCGGGGATCGATCCGGCTATGGCTGAGCGAATCTTCGAGCCCTATTTCACTACCAAGAAATCGAATGAAGGAACCGGCCTGGGGCTGGCGATCGTGCATGGAATTGTGAAGAACCATGGTGGCGAGATCTCCGTCGAAAGCGAAGTGGATCGTGGAACCACCTTCACGATCCTGTTGCCTTCCGCTGTTGCGGCGGGAAAGACCCGGGGAATGGAACCGGACCGACAGGACGTGCGCGGCAATGCGCGGGTGCTGGTCGTGGATGATGAAGAAATGATCGTGGATGTGGCGGTACGCGGGCTGACGAGATTGGGGTTCGAAGTGGTTGGCATGACCGATGGTGTTGAAGCGGTGGAAGTATTCCGCAGAGACCCGATGGGATTCGATGCGGTAGTGACCGACCAGACCATGCCGGGCATCACCGGACTCGAACTGGCGGCACAGATGCTGGCCATTCGGCCCGACCTGCCGTTGATCCTGACGACCGGATACTGTTGTGGGGACGGAGAGGCGAAGATGCGTGAGGTCGGGATCCGCCGGCTGTTGACGAAACCATTGAGAATCAGGGACCTGGGCGAGGCGCTGGAGGAACTGACCTGCGCACCGGCCGTCAATTGAGGAAGAAGCCATGGCGAAAATTCTGGTAGTCGATGACGACCGACAGGTCCGCGAGATGATCAAGCTCACCCTCGAGCGCGACGGACTGCAGGTGGTGGAGGCCGAGGACGGACTTCAGGCGATGGAAAAGTACCGCGCCGATGAATTCGATCTGGTCATTACGGACATCGTCATGCCCGGCAAGGAGGGAATCGAGACGATCATGGAGATGAAAGGCCTCAATCCCGAAGCGCGGATCATCGCCATCTCGGGCGGCGGCCGCATCAACCCCGAGGACTATTTGGGTTGGGCCCGCCGCTTCGGAGTGGCGCAGACCTTCACCAAGCCGGTTGACCGTTCCGAGTTGCTGGCTACCGTACACCAGCTGGTGTCCGCGGAAGTGACCAGCGGCTGATGGACTCGGACGCCAAGATCCTCCTGGTGGACGACTCGTTGCAGGATCTGCAGATCCACGCGGCGACTCTTGTTCAGCATGGCTACCGGATCGTCACGGCCGGCAACGCCGAAGAGGCGCTGCTGTTGTCCGAGGCCGACGCGCCCGACCTGTATCTCATCGCATCGGCGATGAAGGACATCGACGGGTTCGAATTGTGCGAAAGACTGAAGCAGGATCCCCGCCTGCTGAATACGCCCGTGATCTTCATTACCAAGAGCAGCTCGGCACAGGAGATCGACCGCAGCTTCGCGGCCGGTGGGGTGGACTATATCCGGAAGCCCTGTCACCTGAGTGAATTCCTGGCTCGGGTACGTACACACATCCGTCTGTTCCGTCTGTTGCGCGAGGTCGAAGGTCTGAAAGAGGCGGCGATTGATCTGAACCCGCTGACGCATCTGCCGGGCAACAACACCATCGTCCAGAAGGTGGAGGAGGCCGTCGTACGGCAGCAGGACCTGTGTGTGATCTATGCCGATCTGGACAATTTCAAATCCTACAACGACGCCTATGGATTCTCCGAGGGCGACGATGTGCTGTTGTTCACGGCCGAAACGCTGCACACGGTGCTACGGGTCGTCTGCGACGGCGAGGGGTTCCTCGGCCACGTGGGCGGCGACGACTTCGTATTGATGGTGCCGACCGAAAAGGCGCAGGAAGTGGGGCAGGAAATCACTTTGCGCTTCGATCGCGGCGTCCCTGACTTCTACACCGACGAGGACCGGCAGCGAGGTTACCTCCGCTCGCTCGATCGGCGCGGTCAGCGGGTCCGGGTTCCCTTCGTGTCGATCAGCCTGGGCGGGGTGATCCTGCAACGCCGGCAGTTCAGCCGCGCCGTGGAGGTCTTCTCCGTCTGCGCCGAGGTCAAGAAAGCCGCCAAGGCCGTGCCCGGCAGCAATCTCTTCCTGGACCGGCGGACCGCGGACCGGCGCCAGGATTCTCAGGAAGACTGCCCGCAAGAGCGCCGCGGCGCCGAGCCGACCGCCGATTCCCCCGTCTGATCGGCACTACCTTCCCAGTAGTTCGAGAATCTCACGTCCGAAACCCGTCAGTGACGGATCCCGGGCGCCCATCACCAGTACCAGATCGCCGGTACGGGCTTCGTCCGCAATCAACCGCGGTAGGTTGCTGCGCTCGGCCGCAAAGCGTGCGTCCCGGCCACCGGCGCGGACGTCGGCGACCAGGTCCGCCGATGAGAGATCCCGCGTAACCGTGCCGCCGGCAAAGAAAATTTCGGGTAGCCACAGCACGTCATGTTCGGCCATCTCCGAGGTAAATGTTTCGACCAGCGCTTCGCGCAGGAAGCGGGTCGGCCCGAATCCATGCGGCTGGAAAAAGGCCAGCAGCCGGCCTTGGTCGGTCAGGCGCAGGCGAGCCGCCCGCATCGCAGCGGCGATCTTGTCCGGGTTATGGGCGAAGTCGTCGATCACGGAAACGCCGCGGGCAGACCCCAGCTCCTGGAAGCGGCGTGAGACTCCCTGAAAACCGGCCAGAGGGGCACGCATCGTCTCGAGGGACAACCCGGCGGCATGGGCCAGGGCGAGGGCTGCGGTCGCATTCAATACATTGTACCGGCCGGCCAAGGGAAGCTCGAACTGAACTCCGTGCAGGGAAAACGAGGAGCCCTCGGGGCGCAGCCGGACCTCGTGTGCGCACCACCCGCAACCCGAATCGCCCCCGATACCGAAGACGAAATCGTCGCGCCGCAGTTCTTCCAGTTCGGTATCCTGTCCGACCAGGTATGGCCCCTTCGTTCTCTGCGCGAAGGTACGAAACATTTCGAGGATGACCGCCGGCTCCTTGTGATCCAGGCCCAGGTTCAAGGCCGCGCCGATCCAGGGCTCGTATCGCACCAGGCTGCCATCGCTCTCGTCCGCTTCGATCACCAGCCACGGCGGACCGTCGTCGCGTGCTCCTGCGGCCCAGGCGTTGCCGATATGTCCTTCGGCGATCAGCCCGGTCAGGGCCCCTCCGGTCAACAGACCCGGTTCCCAGCCACCGGCGCGCAGCAGGTGAAAGACCATGGCCGTGACCGTACTCTTGCCGCTGGTGCCCGTGATCGCGATCGTGCGATGCGCCGCAACATAGCGGGCCAGGAGTTCGGAGCGATGCAGGATCGGTACACCGGCGTTGCGAGCGGCTTCCAGGTCGGGCACGGCACTCTCGATGGCGGTGCTGGCGATCACGGCATCCGGGCGCCGATCCGGGACATGATGTAGGAAGGCTCCGTCCTGGGGCAGGATCTCGACTCCCAATTTCTCCAATTGAGCTCGCGTTTGCGACTGCCGGCCCCGGTCGAAAGCGCGGTCGCTACCGGTAACCCGGCCGCCGCGCAGCGCGTGGAACTGTACCAGCGCGCTCATTCCGCTGCCGGCGGCCCCGATGAAGTGCAGCCACGCGGCGGAATCGATGGCGGGAACATCCACGGGAGGGTTCGGCTCAGAGGACAACAACGGGATCTCCTGCTTCGACGCGGGCGAAGAGATCGAGCATGTCGTCGTTGCGCAGGCGTACGCAGCCATGCGAAACCGGCTTGCCGATCTCAGATTCGTGATTGGTTCCGTGCAGATAGATGTAGCGTTCGCGGCTGTCGCAGCCAGGTCCCCGATTGATGCCGTCCTGCATTCCGGCGAGGGTCAGGACACGGGTCAGGATCAGATCGTCGGTATCGTCCTGCAGGCCGGACATCCGGTCCGGCCAGACGTCACCGGTCGGAGTGCGGCTTTTGAAAACGGCGCCGCGCGGTTCGTCCGCACCGATCTTCTGCTCGATGCGATGCAGGCCCGGGGGGGTTCCCTGCGAATCCTGTCGGCCGTCGATTCCGGCCCGCGCCGTGGAGATGGGCCACTCGACACGCGGCGTTGAACCCTCTACCAGGACCAGACGCTGGCTCGCGACGTCCACCCACAACCAGTGCGAGGGTTTTGGTGCAAAATTCACATCGACTAGCTCTTTGGCTAGCAACAGGTTGCCATTTGTGAAGCGATTTCGAGCGCTGTTTCCGCCAAGTTGCATGCGACCTCCTTGCCAAGAGTTGGTCCGAGGGCCAATATTGTTAAAGATTTGTCGGGTAGTGCCCGGGTCGGTACCGAATCGCTGATTTCCAGCGGACCGGAATGGGGCGGGAAACGCCTTTTCAACCTCGAGGGAAGTCCAATGTACGACATCGAATCCAGCATGGATAGCCAGATTCTGGACGTGATGAAGAACAAGCCGGCGGTGATCTTCACCGAGGCCGAAGACCCCCGCATCATCGAGGCGGCGTGCCACCTGCCCCGCTTCGTGCGGCCCGTCTTCGTGGCCCGGCGGGATGAGATCGAGCGCATCGTTCAGGAAGAACTGCCGGAGCTGGATCCGGTACGCGCGGAGTTCACCCTTTCCGAAAGCGCGTTCTGCCATCCGGACGATCATCCGGAACTGGTCGAGGAATTCGCGCAGGCTCTGGTCGAACTGCCTCGTGGCATGAACCTGACGCGCGATCTGGACGAGGCTCGCGAGATGGTTTCGCGCCCCACGATCTTTGGAATCATGGCTGTGCGCCAGGGCCACGCCGACACCGTGGTCGGCGGTATCCTGCACGAGCCTCGAGACTATTTCCGGCCCATGACGAAGTTGCTGGCCAAGCAGGAAGTCCTGTCCGAAGCCGGTGTGATTGTCCTGCCGGACAGTCACCCGACGGATATCTTCCCGAACAACGTGCTGGTCGTCGGTGACGTCGGCGCCAACGCGACCGTCACGCCCGAGGTGCTGGCCAACATCGCGGTCGGCACCTGCGCTGTGGCGCGAGACATCTTCCCCGAAGACGCGCTGCCCCACATCAATGGAGCGCTGGTGTCCTACTCGAACCGGGGATCGGACGAGGGCCCGGGACCCGAGTTGGTGCGCAAGGCCACCGAGTTGATTCCGGAGATCCTGGCCGAACGCATCGCTCTGGGAGGCCGCTACGAGACGATCAACATCGAGGGGGAGGTGAAGGTGAGCGTGGCGATGAGCCGCCGTTCGGCCCACCTGTATCGCCGCGGCCAGGGAGAGAGCGCTTTCGTGGGCGGGACGAACGTGATCATCGTGCCGAATCTGGACACCGGCAATCTGCTCTTCCATCTGTATGCCACCCGCTATCCCGAGGCGAAGAAGTTCAGCGTGATGTTCGGCATCCGCTTCCAGGGCGTGGACCTGCCCATGGATTGCACCGCCGAGGATGCGATGCTGGGCGTGAAGGCTTCGATCCTGCGTCTGCACAAGTTCGGCCACTGGTCGCGCACGCCGAAGGATACCTTCTTTCCGCGCCACCGCACGCTGGCCATCAACCCGGGTTCGACATCGACCAAGATCGCCGTCTACGAGGGCGAATTGGAGCGTTTCACCACCGAGATCCAACACTCGGCCGAGGAGTTGGCGCCGTTTGAAGGCAAGCGCATCGTCGATCAGTACGAGATGCGCCGCGACGTGCTGTTGGATACCTTGGCCGACCATGGCATCGGCATCGAAGACCTGGACGCGATCTCGGGTCGTGGCGGGTTGCTCGCGCCGATCGAGCACGGCACCTACGCCATCGATGAGCGCATGACCGACGAACTGTTGTCGGGCACCGGGGCGGACCATGCATCGAACCTGGGCGCGTTGATCTCCAGCCAATTGGTCGAGGGCACGGACATCCCGTGCTTCATCGTCGATCCGGTGGTGGTGGACGAAGCGCCCGAGCGGGTGAAGATTACCGGGATGAAGGATATCCGCCGGCGGGTAATCAGCCACGCGCTGAACCAGATCGCCACGGCCCGCCGCTATTCCGAAGAGCATGAGACCTTCTACGAATACCAGAACCTGATCGTCTGCCACATGGGAGGCGGCATTACGGTCGGCGCGCACGCCAAGGGCCGGTATATCGATGTGAACAACGGCCTGGACGGCGAAGGCCCTTTCAGCCCGCAACGCTCGGGCAGCGAACCGACCGGACAGTTGATTCGCCTCTGTTTCAGCGGCAAGTACACCGAGGCCGAGCTGCTGAAACTGAACAAGGGCCGCGGCGGCCTGATCGACCTGTTGGGCACCGCGGATTTCCGCGAAGTCGAGCGCCATGTCCAGGAGGGCGATCCGGAATACTGCGCCGTATGGGAGGCCATGGTCTACCAGATCTGCAAGAACATCACCGCCTTGTTGCCGGCCTTCGACGGTGAAGCTGTCGATCAGATTCTGCTGACGGGTGGTTTGGCCCGCAGCAAGAGATTCGTGGCCGATATCGAACGCGGCGTCGCCGCCCTGGGAGCCGGCCTGACGGCCTATCCCGGAGAGAACGAGATGTACGCCCTGGTCAAGGGCGCGCTTCGGGTTCTGGATGGCAAGGAAACGGCACGGGAATATCGTCCTGAGATCCATCCCTAGTACTGGAGTTACCGAATGGACCCGATTCGCACACTGGATCAGCTCGTCGAACAACTCAAGAAACAGCCGTCGCGCCGCGTGGCCGTGGCCGCCGGGCACGATCCCAATACCATCGCCGCCGCTGCCCGCGCCGCGAGCGAGAACATCGCCGAGATGATCCTCGTCGGTGACCAGGAGCGCATCGATGCGTTGTGTGCGGAGCAGGGACTGGACCGGAGCCTCTTCCGCGTGGTCGACGAGAAGGACCCCGTCGCCGCGGGCGCCAAGGCCATCCAGTTGATCCGCGCCGGGGAAGCCGAGGTCCTGATGAAGGGTCTGATCGGGACCGGCGACTACATGCGTCTGATCCTGAACAAGGAGGGTGGCCTGCTGCCGCCGGGGCGCGTGTTGTCGCATATCACCGTGGCCGAATTGCCGGCGTATGTGAAGTCGCTGGGCAAGCTCCTGTTCGCGTCGGATGTGGCGATCATTCCCCGACCCGATCTCGAGACGAAGGTGCAGATCCTGCAGTACTGCCTCGAGGCGGCTCGCAGCTTCGGCATTGCCGAGCCGCGCGCGGCGATCCTGGCGGCCAGCGAAAAGGTCAGCGAGAAAATGAAGGCCACCGTGCACGGCGCCGAGATCAAGAAACGCTGGCAGGCCGGCGAGTTCCCGGGCTCGATCGTGGACGGTCCTTTGGCGCTGGACGTGGCGATCAGCCCCGAGGCCGTACGCATCAAAGGCCTGGATACGCCCGTCGAGGGGAAGGCCGACATCCTGGTGTTCCCGAACATCGAGTCCGGCAATGTGTTCTACAAGTCGGCGACGATCCTGTCGGGCGCGCGTCTGGCCGCCGCTGTCGTCGGCACCGAGGTGCCGTGTGTGCTGACCAGCCGCGCCGACAGCGAGGAGACGAAGTTCTTTTCGATCGCGATGGGGTGTCGGTTGGTTTGAGTCGGCGGCCGGGGCAACGGGGAACTACCGGGCCCCGGCCGTACCTGTATGAGGTGGCGACGTCTTACTCAGCCGACCTCACCAAGCGAAATCCGATGTAGTTGAAGCTGTTGTCGGGATTGCTGGATCCACGATAGGAAGACCGGCAATATCTCGCATTCGAGTTCCAGGCGCCGCCCCGGGTAATATGATTGGAACCCGTTCCCGGTCCCACCGGATCCGTCGCAGAACCACCCGGGTAGTCGGCGTAGTAGTCCCAACACATTTCCCAGACATTCCCGTGCATATCGTATAGATCCCAGGGGTTCGCCTGCTTGACTCCAGCATCGTGGAGGTGGCTGTCGGCGTTGCCGCAGTACCACCCCATCGCGTCCAGGTTCGGGTCGGAGCTGCAATCAACGGCGGTGATCCCTCCATTGGAAAAAGCGGTGGTGGTTCCGGCCCGGCAGGCATATTCCCACTCCGCCTCGGTCGGCAGGCGGTAGCCGTTTGCGCCCTGGTTCCAGGTCCAATCGTTCTCCGAGCCTTCATAGACGGGGGTCAGTCCGCGCTGGGTCGACAAGGAATTGCAAAACACGATTGCGTCATTCCAGCTGATATCCACCTTGGGTTGATCGGAGACGGCACTACCGGATTTCGTCACCTCATCCCACAAGCCCTCGGTCACTTCCACATCGGAGATATAGTACGAACGGGTCAGGGTCACCGTATGTTGGGGCTCATCGGAGTTGCGACCCGCTTCCTCATCCGGGCTGCCCATGATGAAGGTCCCCGCCGGAACCAGGACGAAATCGTCGATGGATGCCACATAGTGACCTGTAAAGGTGATGGCACCCCCACTGGACAGGGACTGGGATGACGAGTCGGGGGTGATATATCCGCCCACCGGACTCCAGGAGATGGAATATTCGTCGGCATCCATGCCCGACAACACCGAGTCCCCCGCGCCGGTAAACAACGGTCCGCCGGTTCCGCGCAGGACCCACCCGGCATGGATGCCGTCGGGCGACGGGGCGATGGTGATGGTTCCGGTGGCCACACCTACGGGATCGTCATTCTTGCATCCCATACCAACCAGAATGAGCGTGCAAAGGGCCGCTGCGATCCAGGGTACTTTTCCGGGCGCGATCGTCGAGTTCATCATTCCTCCTCGTGGTGAAACTGTGTTCTTTTTCCGGTTTTCCTGGCACTCCCGGGACCGACACGAATCGTGTCGGCCCCGGAAGGGGGTGGCTCCCTGCGCAGTCCGGCTGCACTCCGGGATTCGATCAGTCGGTGATTACCACCGTCAGCGGCGGGGTGGAATACTCCGAATACTTGCCGTGCTCGAGGCAATAGGCCCTGGCTTTGACGGTGTAGCTGCCCGGTGCCGTGAAGGTGTAGGGAAGATTGGGGTCCACCGATTCAGGTAGCAGGGTCGAATCCACTCGCAATTGATACCCGAGGGCATGGCCGGACGTACTGATTGCGTCCGAGGCGACAAAAACCAGTTCCTGTCCGACCGTGCCGGTGGTAGGCCCCGTGAGGGTCGGGCGGGTGACGAGCTCATCGAGGGTGATGGAGACCTCATCACTCCAGGGCGAGACAGTACTCGGGTTCACGCTGCTGCGAGCCTGGGCCTTGAGCGCGAACGTGCCTGATACGCTGTAGGTGTAGTAGATCACCGCAGCCGCGTCGTCACCGGCAATCCAGTCGGAGATCTCCCCGTTCCCCCAATCGATGCGGCACTCGATGTCATTGCCCTGGTCGGTGTGGGCCCAGACAAGGAAGCGGTATTGCACGAAGGGGGTGTTGTACGTGTCATTTCCCAACTCGAGCACGGCCGGCGAAATCGTTTCGACTCCCGCTTCATGGATCGTGATCGACGCGGAACCTTCGTCGGGTGACCAGTCCGTGATGACTTCGGTGTCGATGCTGCAACGGGCCTGGGCCCGGATCACGTAGGTGCCGGCGGCCGCCCAGGCGTAGTACAGGTACGAATCGGCCTGCCAGGCGGTGATGGTGCCATCACCCAGGTCAAAGCGGTATTCCAGCGCATGACCCAGGCTACTGGTGGGTTGGGTGCAGGAGACCCAGGCGTCTTCGCCCACGGCGGCGAACTCGGTGGTGGCTTCGTTCGTGCGGGGTGCGGCGGAAATGGTTTCGGCCGGTTGGGTGATCGTTACCGTGGTGACTGTGGACCAGGCAGACTCGATGGCCGGGTGCTCGCTACAACGGGCTTTGACCCGCACGTCGTATGTCCCCGCGGCGAGCCAAACGTGAGCATGGTTCGCTGGCGAAATCATGTAGCCCGAATTGTTGCCATCACCCCATTCGAAGACGTATTCCACCGCGTGACCCAGACTGCTGACGACGGCATCGGTGGAGTAGACCAGGGACTCGTTGACCAGACCGGTGAGTGGCCCGGTGGGCGCGGCGGGCGTGCCCACGGTTTCGGTGGCGGGGTCGCTGATCACGACGGTCAGGGCCGCTGACCAGAGGGACTCGATGGCGGTGTCGGTGGCACAACGCGCTTGCGCTGCGACCTCATAGCTGCCGGCAGTGGTCCAGGAGTGGTCCACCGGCAGAGTGCCGGACCAATCGGACATGACGCCACCGCCCCAATCGAAGCGATACTCTACGGCGTGGCCCAGACTGCTGGTCGCTCCGCCGGTGTTGAAGGACAGGGCGGCCGCGGTTTCGCCCGTGACCGGTCCCGTCGGCGTCGTCGGGGTGGTCACCGTTTCTCCGGCGGGGGCGATGGTCGTAAAACTCCAGACGGGTGATGCCGTTGTTTCTCCGTCCGGGTCCTTGGCGACAATCTGCCAGTAGAACGTGGTACCGCCGAGCATGGAAAGCGGACCGTAGCTGGTGCCGCTCTGGTCGGTGGACACGGGGACGGGCGTGGCCTCGTCGCCGAAGCGGACAGTGTAGGTCAGGTCGTCGCCATCGGCGTCGCTACAGTTCCAATGCAGACTGAGATTGAGGGCGGTATCGACCGCATGGTCAGCGGGAGCACCGCTGGCGGTATCGATCGTGGGGGCACCCGGAGCCCGGTTGGCCGGCGGTGCGACTGGACTATCGTCGCTTCCACACGAAGCGCTGGTCAGGCTCAGCAAGGCCAGGATTCCCAGGATCCAGAATTTTCCCGCGCGGCGGGTTGGGTAGGAATGCATTTCGGCTCCTTCTGTTTTTCGGGCGTGCCATTCCCCGAAGGGATCTCGATGTCGGTGATGAACACCGCATCGGGACGGCAGGAGTTGCAGGGGAACTTCCGAGCAGGGTGCCTGTATTCCCGTGGGCGGAATCGGGGAGTTATCCCAGTATTTCGCTATCAGTTACACTTTTTGATCAGGAATTTT
>JANTGJ010000030.1 GCA_024762975.1 Candidatus Krumholzibacteriia bacterium | reverse complement strand
CAACCTGGTTCGGACGGTCCTGATTCTTGCCGGGGCCGCAGTCCGGGTCCATGCCGCTGATCCGTTTGCGGGTGCGGATGATCCGTTGCTGATCGAGGCGCTGGCCGAACTGGATGCAGCCGGCGTGCTGCCGGAAGCAGAGGTCTCCTCTCCACCGGAACAGGGGGGTGCGAGTCCTTGGAGTCGATGGCGCAGCGGGTCGATTCGTTGGAACCTGCGGACCGAGCCCACGGACGAGGCGGGGTGGGATCCTCGCTGGAGTGGGGCGTGGAATATCGCCGACTGGAGCGGCCGGGCATCGGTGCAACGTCGTGCCGGAAATCGCGCACTCCGGGGACGGATGTCCTTTCGGTATGCGGGGGTACAATCGACCGCGGGTGATCTGGGTCTGGACTGGGGAGCCGGAATGCTGGCCAGCGGGCCGTCACGACGCTCCGGTATGTATGCGGGCACCCGCCTGCTGCGGTGGAGGTTCGGGGCTTCTTCCGGTGGGTCCGCCCCCGCCGAACAGGCGATATCCGGTGTGCTGTTGGTCGGCCACAAGGGCCCCTGGAGCGTTCTCGCATTGGGGGGACGTCCCCAAGGGGCGCTCGCTCCAGAGGTGCCTTGGCGCGGGGCGGTCGGAATGCAGACAGGAGTCGGTTCCGGGAGCATCGGAGTCTTGGTTCTGCGCGAGGGCTCCCGGCTCGGTGGCAGCGTGTTTGCGACGGTCGAGCGCTCCGGGTTGAAGACCCGATTCGAGGGGACCTGGTCGGCGCCTCGGCATCGAGGACGCGGACAGCGGTCCCTGTTGGGGAATGCAGGGTACGAGCTGCCCCGCAACGGAGCGGTGGAGTTCCTGGTCGCGCAGGCCGATGGGGGGCCCTGGCCGGGCACAGGCACCCGACCGGCGGTCCTGGCTGCGGATCTCGGCCGAGGGTGGGCGTTCCGGGTCCTGGTGCACCCGAGCAACGGTCTGCGTCTTGCGGCACTGGCCGGCCGATCCCGGGGGCGGAAGGCCGAAGCCGACGCCGCGGAGCAGGAACGGGCGCTGTACGAGGTGGATGGCCGTTGGCGACCGATCCCCGGTTGGTGGATCGATCTGCGGTGGCGGGGACAGCTCGACCGTAAATGGGAACACTCGGCACGATTTCCCTGGCAGCCGGTCAGCCGCCTGCCGGATCGGCTGCGCGGGGTCTGGACCGTCTCGGTACGGCGGCGGGAAGGCGCTTCCGAGGTCCGAGTCCTACTGCGCGGTCAATCGAACCGGGACGGGCTGGAGATTCGTACCCGCAGGCTGGCGCAGGTGACCTTTCGCAGGGATCTGAACCACCGCCTTCGCATGCGTTGCGCAGGGGGCGTGGCGTGGGGAGGGGATGCCGATCTGGTCAGTGCCGTCTCGCCTTCGCCGGGATGGTTGCTTCCCCGTCATTGGGGCCACTGGCGCAGGGAACTCCTGTGCGGATTGGAGTACCGAACCGGCCCGGTGTCCTGGAGTCTGGCGGCCTCGCAGCGCGAGCGGACGGCCTCGTCGGGGCTGCCTGCAGAACGCGCAGTGTGGTTGGGCAGTCGCGGCTCGTTCTGAAACGGAAAAGCTACCTGGAGGCTGCGAAATGGATGCTCAATCCGGGCCTGACCGGGCCGAATCTAGAGAGAGGCAACCGCGGCGAGCGACTCACCCGCTCCCTGCCGGCGTCCATCGAACAAGGAGACCGCCCCCCGTGCCCACAACGACTCAGCGCAACACTGCAGCGGCGAGCGAACGGATCGAATCCGGTCGTCCGCCCACCGACGAGGTGCGGGTTGAGCTCGAGTACCTGGCGTTGCGCATTCCGGAGGTACGCCTACTGGGGGCACCGTTGTTTGGTAAACTACGCAAGGCTCAGGGCTCGGAGCGTTTCGATGAACTGTTGCAGGGAATCCGTTACCTGGCTTCCGCCGGCGAACCGGCGGGCGTACGACTCCTTTCCGCCTTCCTGGATCTGTCCACGATGGCGGACCGAATCCTGCCCTATCTCCATGGATTTACCTCGTCGCGGCGCTATTTCCTGACTCTACATCTGGACCAGCGCCAGGCGAATCCGTTCGGCCGCTCGTGGGTCTCGCGTCTGGTCGAAATCAGCCGTCGTCTCCAGGCGGGAGCGGCGGTCGCATCGGCAACGCAGGTCCGCGGCGATCGCCCGCGTCCGGGCGAGGAACATCCCTGGTCTCTGCTGAGGGGCTGGTTGGTTCCGGCGATCGAGGATCTCTCCAGAGCGGGCGAGGGAATTTCTCCCGCATCGCGGGACGTGAAGGACCTGCTGCGCCTGGAGGTCGACGCTCTCGAGGAACGCACCAGTTTGCTGGCAGGCAGCGTGGATCCCTTTCGAGTCGCGGCGATCCAGCGCCTCCTTCCGATCCTGAGTACCCTGGACTCACGGATCCGGGATGCCCGTACCATGATTTCCTGGATTGAGGCGGGCAAGCTGGATGAAGTCTTTCGGCGGCCCGTTTCGCGGGCCCTGGAAACGATGGAACCCGGTGAGTTCCGCCAGCTGTGCCAGGCGATGCTGGGTTCGGAAAATCACAGCGACCTGGGGCGGATCCTGGAACGGAGGATCGCCGGAGCAGTGGACCGCCGCCATCTCGCTGATGACGTACTGCGGTTGCAGAGGTTGGGTCATGTCCTGGCTGCCGACCGGGTGAATGACTGCTGGGACAATCCGCTGCGCGCCGCTTCCGCTGCCGTCCAATACGGCAACCCCGAGGGCCTGCGCGTGCCTGTTTCGGAGGCGGTCGCCGAATCCCTCCGTGCTCGGCTTCCCGGACTCGGCGCCACTGACAATGACCTGGCGGGTGTCTGCCTGGTCGAGGAGGGGCGCGTATTGCAGCTCCCGCGACGCGACCCGGAGCGGACTCGCGACTGGCCTCATGGCCTGCCGCTGTTCCGCGATGGAGCGTTGCTCCCGGACGGGCCGGTCGAGATTCCCCCTGCTCCTGTTTCCGACGAGAAGCCCGACCAAGCCGAAGAGATGGGGGCCTCGGAGGCGAAAAAGCTGGTGATGAATTCGCTGCAGACAACTTCGATCCTCCTGGCGCTGCTGCGCAATCCGAAGATCACCGCCGTGCCGGGATTGGTCGCCGAGGTAGCGACACGGACGCGCAATCCCCAGATCATTTCGGTGATCGCCGCCGATCGGACGCTGCATTCCGGTTTTGCCAATCGCGACGTCCCTCTGGCCTGTCTGCGGAATCCCAGCAATGTCTCGGTCAAGGTGTTGCGCAAATTCGTCCACGTGAAGTTCGTCTCGAAAGTGGATCTGAAGAGGTTGTCCCTGGACCGGGCCGGGGTTCGTCGCGAACTGCGACGCGAGATCGACAAATACCTCGAAGCATTGGCCTGATCCGGTTGACTCGAACGGCTTTGCCGCCTACGTTTCCCCATGGCGGCGGCGCCTGGAACGACCCCTCTACGACTCGCGCGACGCAGCCCGGGACGAGCACCCCCTGTTCGGTCCCTCGTATTCATGCCAGGAACATCGGTTGAGGGTCCCGGTTCGGTTCGGAACTCTGCAAGGCGGTTCAAGATGGAAAGCCCCAAGCAGGCGGCACAGCGCCGGCGTTTTGTGATCGCCCTGGGCGGGAATGCAATCATTCCCGTGGGCCAGGAAGGCACCTATGAGCAGCAGGAAGCGATCACCCGGCGAACGATGGAACAGGTAACCCAGTTGGCGCTCGCCGGCCACGAGATCGTCATGACGCACGGGAATGGCCCGGTCGTCGGCAACATCGTTCTGCGATGTGATGCGGGCGCGGCCGTGCACGGGATTCCGGCGATGCCGATGTTCGTTTGCGGTGCGGACAGCCAGGGTGGACTGGGTTTCATGCTGCAGCAATGTCTGCAGAACGAACTGCGCCGGGTCGGACTGGAGCGTCCTGTCGCCTCGATCGTGACCCAGGTACGAGTCGAAGCGTCCGACGCTGCTTTCGAGAATCCAACCAAGCCCATCGGGCCGTTCTATAGTCAGGAGCAGGCGGATCAGGTTCGGCGTGAATTCGGATGGTCTGTGAAGGAGGATGCGAATCGCGGTTGGCGGCGTGTGGTCCCCAGTCCGATTCCGGCCGAGGTCGTCGAAGCCGAGGCCATCAGGACGCTCGTCGAGTCCGGCGCGATCGTCATTTCCGTCGGCGGCGGCGGGGTTCCCGTCGTGCGCAACGCGGAGGGAATGCTCGAAGGTGTCGATGCCGTGATCGACAAGGATCGGGCAAGTGATCTACTCGGACGATTGATCGGAGCCGACGTCTTGGTTATCATCACTCAGGTGGACAAGGTCTTCGCCGGCTTCGGCACACCGGACCAGGAAGCCTTGGACATTCTGCCCGTCGACCGTGCCCGCACCATGCTCGAGAACGGCGAATTTCCTGCCGGCAGCATGGGACCGAAGATCGAGGCTGCGCTGGAGTTTCTCGCCGGCGGTGGCCAGGAAGTGATCATCACTTCACCCGAATACCTGATCGACGCCATCGAAGGCCGGGAGGGGACCAGGATCCTGCCCTCCTGACGCGGGTTGCTTGCTCGTGGCCGGGGATCCGGATAGGAAGCGCCGATGTCCAGGAAAGTACTCGTCGTCGGATCCGGCGGACGCGAACACGCGATCGTCAAACAGCTGGCGGCCTCCCCGCAACAGCCCCAACTCTTTTGTGCACCCGGCAATCCGGGCACCGCGGAGTTGGCCGCGAATGTGCCACTGTCCGTCTCCGATTTCGAAGGAATCGCCAGCTTCTGCCGGGAGCAATCGGTGGACCTGGTCATCATAGGGCCGGAAGATCCGTTGATCGACGGTTTGGCCGACGTACTGCACCGGATCGATATCCCCGTTTTCGGCCCGGGCGCCACCGGTGCGCGGCTGGAGGGGGACAAGGAGTTCGCGAAGCAAGTGCTCTCGACAGCCGATGTCCCCTCGGCGCATTACCATGCTTTCAGCACCTCGTCGGCGGCACTGAAGCATCTGGACACCCTGGACATGCCCGTGGTGGTCAAAGCGTGTGGAGCGGCCCAGGGCAAGGGGGTCGCCGTTTGCGCCACGCGGGAAGAGGCGGAGGCCCATGTCCATGAATGCTTGGACGATCAGCGTTTCGGTGGGGCGGGATTGCGCATCCTGATCGAGGAATGTCTCTTCGGTCCGGAGCTTTCGGTGCTGGTGGTAACCGATGGTCAGGACTATTGTCTGTTGGCGCCGAGCCGCGACCACAAGCGGATCGGTGAGAATGATTGCGGTCCGAATACGGGCGGGATGGGGGCTTTTGCCCCGGTCGAACTGCCGGCCGATCTCTACGGGGAGATCGATGCCCGGATCGTTCTGCCGGTACTGGCCGAATTGCGTCGGCGGGATATTCCCTACCGGGGTGTCCTGTACATCGGTCTGATTCTGACCGAGAGCGGGCCTTCGGTGCTCGAGTTCAACTGCCGCTTCGGCGATCCGGAGACGCAGGTCGTACTGCCGCTCTTTACCGGCGACTTCCTGGAGTTCTGTTATCAGACCGCTCTGGGGAATCTGGGAGCGTATCTTCAGGGTCTGCACGAGCCTGGTCGCAAGGCTCCCGCAAACTGGACCGGGTCGGATTTGACGGCCTGGGACCGGCACTCCGTCGTAGTCGTGGCTGCGGCCGATGGGTACCCTGGCAATTACCTCTCCGGCAAGGCGATCGAATTGCCGTCGGGACCGGACGATGATGGCTGGATTATTCAGGCCGGAACTCGCAACGAGCAGGACCGATTGGTCACTTCCGGCGGGCGTGTACTGGGTGCCGTCGGGGTCGGCAACGATCTGGAAGAGGCCCGATCCACGGCCTACGGACTGCTCGGCGAGACCCATTTCGAAGGATTGACCTATCGGCGCGACATTGGCGCCTCCGGGGAGGACCGGGATGCCCGCTAGCAAGAAAACCGAATCCGCCCGCGTCGTGATCCTGCTCGGGAGCAAATCCGATCTGCCGGTGATCGAAGGTATGTACCCGTTGCTCGAGCGTTTCGGCATCCGGCACGAGGTCCACGTGGCCTCGGCACATCGGCAACCGGAAAAATTGAAGCGGATCATTCGCAACACGGAGAAGGCGGGTGCCGAGATTTTTATCGCGGCGGCCGGCATGGCCGCCCACCTTCCGGGGGTGGTCGCCTCGATGACTGCCAAACCGGTAATCGGAATTCCCGTAGCGGCAGGACCGCTGGCGGGGGTCGACGCCTTGCTTTCAATCGTACAGATGCCGCCGGGCGTCCCGGTGGCCACCGTGGCCATTGGTGGGGCCGGCGCCAGGAACGCCGCCTGTCTGGCGGCACGCATGCTGGCACTGGGGGACAAAAAAGTCGCCGAAGCGTTGGATGCCTACATCAAGGAACTCGCCCGTGGCGGGAAGTAGCAATGACAGGAAGTAGTCCATGTCGATTCCCCATCTGACGGAAGCCGAAACGGTACACATCCTGGAACAGGGTGGAGTGGTGTTGATGGACACCGATACGCTGCCGGGATTCCACTGCCGCGCCGACCGGCCGGAGGCGGTGGCCCGGATCGCCTCGCTCAAGGGGCGCGTGGAAGGGAAACCGTTTCTGGTGCTGGCCAGTTCACTGCAGCAGGCGCTGCAGGTCGCAACGGTGCGGGACGAGGATCAGCGGCAGCTCTTGCAGGCCTGCTGGCCGGGGCCCTTCTCGATCATCCTGCCGGCATTGCAGGGGACGAGCGATGAAGTGACCCACGGCAGTGATTCGATCGCGGTGCGCGTACCGGCGCTGCAGCACCTGAGCAACCTGATCCGCGAGGTGGGTTTCCCGATCGTCTCGACGAGTGTCAACCGGGAAGGAGACAAGCCCGCCCGTACGATCGAAGCTGCGATCGAGCGCTTCGGCGACCAGGTGGATGGGTTCCACGAATGGGCTCCCGATCTTCCTTCGGCCTCGTCCGATCCTGCTTTGCAGCCCAGCGCGCTCATCGATGGACGGACTTCGCCGGTACGGGTTTTGCGGGAGGGGCCGGAGCCTCTTCCCAAGCCCTACGACCAGTCTTGACGCGCATTCGTGTGAGGTCTAGTTTTGCCGTTGTAGAGTTACGCCGCGGGCAGCTTCTGTCCGCGGCGCGGTTTGCGGGCCAGCAGGGCCGCGGTGAAGAAGGGAATGCTCGATGAAGATCGCGGTCGGCTCCGACCACCGGGGCTATTTCCACAAGCAACGCATCCTGGAGAGCCTGGCCGAGAACGGCATCGAAGGGGTCGATTGCGGATGCGACGGTCCCGACTCGGCGGACTATCCCGACGCGGCGCTGCGGGCCGGGGAACTGGTTGCCGGAGGTGATGTCGCGGGCGGTGTGCTGATCTGCGGTTCGGGCATCGGGATGAGTATCGCGGCGAACAAGGTGCGAGGCGTGCGCGCGTCGCTCTGCTTCACCGAGGACCAGGCTCGCACCACCCGCCAGCACAACGACAGTAACGTGCTCTGTCTCAGTGGAGATGGGGTTGACGAGGATACGGCAGTTCGACTGACGCAGGCCTGGTTGGGTGCGGAATTCGAGGGTGGGCGCCACGCCCGGCGGGTAGAAATCATTACCGCCTACGAGCGGCAGAACATGAAACAGGAGTGAAGGCCATGTACGACCAGGTACGCCGGATCGATCCCGACATCGCGGCAATTCTCGACAACGAGTTGGCGCGACAGCGTGAACAGCTGGAAATGATCGCCAGTGAGAATTTTACTTCGCGCGCCGTCATGGAGACGATGGGCTCGACGCTGACCAACAAATACGCCGAGGGTTACCCGAAGAAGCGCTATTACGGCGGTTGTGTGAATGTCGACGAAGCCGAAACCCTGGCCAAGAAACGGGCCATGGAACTGTTCGGCGCCGAGCGTGCCAACGTGCAGCCTCACAGCGGCTCGACGGCCAACATGACGGCCTACCTGGCTTTCCTGAAGCCGGGAGACAAGATCCTCGGGTTGTCGCTTTCGCACGGTGGACACCTGACCCACGGCCATCCGGTCAACTTCTCGGGCCTGCTCTTCGAGGCGATCCACTACGAAGTCAGCCCCGAGAACGAGATGATCGACTACGACAAGTTGCGCGACCAGGCCTTGGCCGAGCGCCCGAAAATGATCGTTGGTGGGGCGTCGGCGTACCCGCGTTTCTGGGAATATGAGAAACTGCGCTCGATCGCCGATGAGATCGATGCGGTCCTGGTCTTCGACATGGCGCACATTGCCGGGCTCGTGGCCGGTGGTGTGCATCCCAGTCCGGTGCCGCACTGCGACGTTGTGACCTCGACCACGCACAAGACCCTGCGCGGTCCGCGCGGTGGCTTGATCCTGGCCCGAAAGGACTTCTTCAAGAACATCAACAAGATGAATTTCCCGGGTGTCCAGGGGGGACCGCTGATGCATGTCGTGGCGGCAAAAGCTGTTTGTTTCCATGAGTGTATGCAGGATTCGTTCAAGGAATACGCGAAGTCGATGGTGGCCAACGCGGCCGCCCTGGGCGATGCCCTGCTGGAACGCGGATTCCACCTCGTCAGCGGGGGAACCGACAATCACCTCCTGCTGGTCAACGTTGCGAACAAGGGCCTGACCGGCAAGGCGATGGAGGAGCTTCTCGAGCAGGTGGGCATCACGGCCAACAAGAACACGGTTCCGTTCGACCAGGAGAGCCCTTTCGTGACGTCGGGTATCCGGCTGGGCACTCCGGCCCTGACCACCCGCGGCATGGGCACGGACGAAATGGTCCGGATCGCCGATCTGATGGACCGCGCGGTCCAGAATCGTGAGAACCAGGAAGTCCTGAGCGGGTTGCGTGGCGAGGCCGAAGAGTTGGCGGGCCAGTTCCCGCTGTATCCGGGCATGTAGTCGAGAGGCGTTTTCATGCGTTGTCCGCGTTGCGGCACGGAAGAGGACAAGGTTGTCGACAGCCGTTCGGTCCGCGATGGGCGGGCCGTGCGGCGGCGTCGTGAGTGCCTGCATTGCGGGGAACGATTCACCACCTACGAGGCGCTGGAGACGCAACCGGTGCTGGTGATCAAACGCAGTGGAGAACGGGTCGCCTACCACCGTTCGAAGGTCACGGTCGGGGTAACCAAGGCCTGTGAGAAGCGGCCCGTCGCCCTGGAAGAAATCGAGATGATCGTCGACGGCGTCGAGCACAAGCTGGCGGGTTCGGGTCGGCGGGAAGTCCCCACCGAGGAAATCGGTTTGGCCGTGCTGGAACAGTTGCGTCGGGTGGACGAGGTGGCCTACGTCCGCTTTGCCTCGGTCTATCGCTCCTTCCAGTCCGTGGACGAATTCTTCGCCCTTTTGAATGATCTGCGCGAGAAGCAGGAGGACGAAGGGTGAGTGGACCCCGCGATCAGGATTTTCTGGACGACGAGATGAACGCCCGGAAGGAATCCCTGTCAGGATCTCCCGGGAACAAACCGCCGGAGTCTTCCGAGGAAGAGGATGAATCGAGCATGGGCCTGCTCGATCACCTCACCGAGTTGAGGTGGGTCATCCTGCACTCGGCCATCGCGGCTTTCGTCGCAACGATCCTGTGCTGGTTCTGGTCGGCGGATCTGCTGGATATCCTGATCCGGCCGATCAAGGATCACGGGGTGTACTTTACCGCGCCGAATGAAGCCTTCCTGACCCGGCTGAAGCTTTCGGGCTCGGTGGGCCTTTTCGTGGTAGCTCCATTCATCTTTTTCAAGATCTACGGGTTCATCCTGCCCGGGCTGTATCGTCGCGAACGCAAGGTCGTCACGCCCCTGCTGCTGGCGACGACCCTTTTGTTCTATTCGGGAGTGAGCTTCTCCTTTCTGGTCGTCATTCCGCAGGTGATTCGTTTTCTGCTTTCGTTCGGCACCGACGCCATGTCGCCACTGATCGGCGTGGGGCCGTATTTCGGTTTCGTCAACCGATTGTGCCTGGCCTTTGGACTGGTTTTCGAACTTCCGCTGCTGGTACTGGCGCTGTCCTGGATCGGGGTCGTCAATCCCCGGATGTTGCTCCGGACGTGGCGGTATGCGATCGTGATCATCGCCACCCTGTCGGCCATACTGACTCCGCCGGACGTGGTCAGCCAGGTCATGATGGCGGGCCCGGTGCTGGTCCTGTACATGTCGTCCGTGCTGGTGGCGATCCTGGTTACCCACCGGAAACGGAATGAGAATTGACACTCGCGCCAAAATTCGAATATTTGTGCATGACGGGATGCCGGTCAGGGCATCCGCACCCGACGCCCGCACGTGAGGACAGGATTCCATGTCATTATTGGACCGTGAACGCATCAAGCTGATCAGTCTGCAGAAGAAGATCGGCCCGGCCCTGGAAAAGGTGGACGCGGAGTTCCTGCGGATTACGACCGGGGACAGTCCGCTGACGCGCGAGATCTGCGATCACGTTCGTCAGGGCACGAGCAAGAAGTTCCGTCCCACGCTGTTGCTGCTGGCCGCCCAGACCGAGGACGGAATCGCCGAAGGGGCGATTACGGCCGCGGCCAGCGTCGAACTGGTGCACACCGCCACCCTGGTTCACGACGATTTTATCGACGAGGCCCAGACCCGTCGCGGCTTGCCGTCGGTGAACGTCAAGTACGGATCGAGTGCGGCTTTGATCATGGGCGACTACCTCTATAGCCAGGCCCTGCAGAATCTGTGCGCCGCGGGACAGCATCGGGCGGTCGATCTCCTGAGCAAGACGACGGTGCTGATGAGTGAGGCGGAAATGCTGCAGCTCGAGCATCGTTATGATCTGGATATCGCCCAGGAGCGCTACCTGCAGATCATCTACCAGAAGACCGCTTCGTTGATCGAGAACAGCTGCCGCATCGGGGTGTCGTTCAACCCGGATCTTTGCAACGGTGAAGAGGCTTTTGGTGAGTTCGGTGCGAAAACCGGATTGGTCTTCCAGATCACCGACGACATCTTCGACTATCTGGGGGATGAGCGCCGTCTGGGCAAACCCACGGGGCAGGATTGGGAAGAGGGGCGAATCACGCTGCCCCTGATCGCGGCCTGGCGGAACGCTCCGCAGGAAATCAAGACCCGCATCGCGGATTATTCCTCCCTGCGTGATGCGGAAGAACGCATGGCCTGCTGGCCCGAAGTAAAGGGTCTGGTAGCCGAGTACGGGGGCGTGGACTACGCCTTTGCGAAGGCCCGCGAATTCGGCGAGGAAGCCAAGAATGCCTTGACGCCTCTGGCCTCGGGTCCCCAGAAGGATCTGTTGGCCGTTGCCGTCGAATACGTCATCAATCGACTGAACTGACCTTCGCTGTGTCGGATCGAGAGTACGGCCCATGACCGAGAATTCGAAGCAGCCCGAGAACCAGGCCGCGGACGCAGAGAAGAAGGAGCCCGGATTCGAGGTGCCCGATGCCTCGGACGGTTTTCGCCTGGCCGAGCGCGCGGCGTGGCACCTGCTGGAGAAGCAGGGCGAAGAAGTCATGATTCTGGATCTGCGCGGCATCTCCGACGTTTGTGATTTTTTCGTACTGGCCAGTGGTACGGGCGATATCCACGTCAAGGCCCTGGCGCGGCACCTGCGGGACCAGCTGTTGGATGTGCAGGAGAAGCCCCGCGGTATCGAAGGCATGGAGGACGGCCGCTGGGCGCTGCTGGATTTCTTCGATGTCGTCGTGCACATCTTCAAGACCGATGTGCGCGAATATTTTCAACTCGAGCGGCTCTGGGGCGACGCGCGTACCCTGGAGATCCCGCCGGAGTGGTTCGGCAATGACGAGGTCAAGGCGCGCCACCCCGGACTGTTTTCGGACGCCTGATCACCGCATCGCCCGTGCCAGTCCACATCATCGCTCAGGAACCTGACCTGGAAGCAGGGAGTCATGCTGGAAGAACTGATCAAAAAGAGCCTGCTGGCTGTTCTCGAGAAATACAGCGTCTTCGAGGAGGATATCGACATCCAACTCGAGAAACCGCGAGATCGCAGTCACGGCGACCTGAGCACGAACCTGGCCCTGATGCTGGGGGGGCGGCTGCAGCGTAAGCCGCGAGAATTGGCCGGCGAGATCGCTGCCGAGGTCTCCTTCCCCGGCGACGTGATCGAGTCCGTCGAGATCGCGGGACCGGGCTTCATCAATTTCCGGATCGCGTCTGCGTACCAGGTTGATCTTCTGATGGATCTGTGGGGGCCCGAGGGGGCGCTCGAGGCGATCAAGACCGGAGCACAGAAGCGGATCAATGTCGAGTTCATCTCGGCCAATCCGACGGGCCCGTTGAACGTCGTATCCGCACGCGCCGGTGCCTTCGGCATGACACTGGTCCGTCTGCTCGATGCCATCGGCTACGATGCCCACGCCGAATATTATGTCAATGATGCCGGGCTGCAGGTCGGCCTGCTGGGCCGCTCGCTGCGCGCGCACTATCTGCAACTGGCCGGCGACGAGGTCGAGTTCCCGGAAAACGGCTACCATGGCCGCTATCTCGAGATCATGGCTGCCGAGTTGATGGAACAGGATTCCCTGGCGGTCAAGAAAGCGGCCTCGGCATTCGATGACGAGAGTTTCCAGCGCATCACCGCGCCCGAGGGGAATGCCGAGGACTGGCGCAAGAAACCGGAAGAGGATTCGGTACGCTGCTTCTCGAAGTATGCCCTGATGAAAATTCTCAGCTGGCAGCGCGAGACCTGCCGCCGCTTCGGGCTGCGTTTCGAGACGTGGTATTTCGAATCCGAGCTGCACGAAACCAAGCGTGTCGAGCGCGCACTCGAGCGTCTGCGCAAGACGGAATCGGTTTTTGAGGAAGACGATGCGGTCTGGTTCCGCGCGACCGACTACGGGGATGAGAAGGATCGGGTGCTGGTGCGTACGGACGGCATGCCGACCTATTTCCTGGCCGATCTGGCCTACCACTACCACAAGTTCCAGAGAGGCTTCGAACACGCCATCGATTTCTGGGGGCCGGACCATCACGGATACATCCAGCGGATGCAGGGGGCCATGGAGGCCCTGGGCGTGGCGCGCGATTGGCTCGAAGTGCAGATCCTGCAGCACGTGACCTTCCTGGAGGACGGACGGCCCATCAATATGTCCAAACGCCAGGGACAGTTCGTGACCATGGATGCCTTGATGGACGAGGTCGGCGCGGATGTGGCGAAGTTCATTTTCCTGACACGCAAGCCGAACTCGCATCTGGAATTCGATCTGGATCTGGCCAAGGAACAGTCGAACGAGAACCCGGTTTTCTACGTCAAGTACGCCCACGCACGGATCTGTTCGGTGTTGCGCAACGCCGCGGAAGCCGGCATTGATCCGGGGGAGCCGGACGCCGAGGTGTTGAAGCGGCTGGACCAGGATGCGGAGTGGAATCTCGTGCGTGAGTTGATCCGCCTGCCTCAGGTCATCGTCTCGGCAGCCAACAGTCGCGAGCCGCACCGCCTGACGGGATACATCTCGGAGATCGCGGGGCTGTACCACCAGTTCTATCACCAGTGCAAGATCATCACCGATGACGAACAAACCACCCTGGCCCGTCTGCATCTGTCCCTGATGACCCAGCGTGTCCTGCGCCGGGTCCTGGAATTGATCGGAATCGATGCGCCCGAGCGCATGGGAGAGAAGAACTGACATGGCGATACTGGTAGTCGGATCCGTGGCCTACGACACGGTCGAGACCTCACGCGAACGGCGCGAACGGCAGCTCGGAGGCAGCGCCAGCTATTTTACGATCGCGGCCCGCGGCCGGGACCAGGTTCGCTGCGTCGGGGTCGTCGGTGACGATTTTCGGGCGGAGGATCTGCAGTTGCTGGCCGACCACGGAGGCGATATCGCCGGCATCGAAAAGGCGCCGGGCCGGAGCTTTCATTGGGCCGGCCGGTACCACGCCGATATGATCGAGCGGGATACCCTGGCGACCGAGTTGGGAGTTTTCGCCGACTTCGAACCCAAGGTGCCCCAGGAATGGCTCGACTCCGAGTACCTGTTCCTGGCCAACATCCATCCGTCGCTGCAGGCCCACGTGCTGGATTCGATGCACGCTCCGAAACTGGTGGCTCTCGATACGATGAATCTGTGGATCGAGACCACGCCCGAACCGCTGCGCGCCATCCTGGGCCGCGTGGATGTGCTGCTGGTGAACGATTCGGAGGCGCGGATGCTGACCGGGGAGCGCAGCCTGGCGCACGCCGCCCGGGCGATCCAGGCCATGGGGCCGAGTCGCGTCATCGTCAAGAAGGGGGAGCATGGGGCGCTCTACTTCGGCCGTGATTCGGTACTTTCGGTGCCGGCCATCATTTTGGACGATGTGGTGGATCCGACCGGCGCGGGGGATTGTTTCGCCGGCGGGTTGATGGGGGCACTGTCGCAAGCCGGTGCTGATCGCGACTCGGAAGACGCCGTCTTTCGGCAGGCGATGCTCGATGGCACCGTCACGGCCAGTTTCTGCCCGGAGGGGTTCAGCGTCGAAGGATTGCTGCGCACCGACGACGACGCCTACGCCGCACGCATGTCCCGGTTGCGGGGAATGATGATTCCCTGATTCGGTCCCGGAAAGTGTGTGCACGTGGCAACGCTTTCGGTCCGGGTTTCTTTACTTGGCAGGGAAATCCTGTGATCACATGGGGTTTCCCGTTTTTTTTTGTGATGTCACATTCTGTTACCCGGCCAAATGGAAGATCGTGTTGTTAGAATACTTGGTGTGTGGTAATATTCTTCGCCGGATGGTATTGAACGGAGTCATCACCTTTCCAACTGGTTGGAGGAGTTCAATTTGGACTGGGAACCCAATGAGCGGGACGCGTGGGTGGAGGATGCCCAACGTTGGATCTCCAGGATCAACGGCGTACTGCAATCCAAGATCGATCTCGATGAGAACGGTGATGTCACCGGCGTCCATGTGGTTGCCGGGATGCACCGCGAACCACGGCATATCGTGCGGGACGTCGAGAGCCTGCTGAAGGCCCGCCTGGATCTGGAAGTCTACTACAAGAAAATCGGTGTCGTGCAGGTGCTGGACAATGGTGCGGCCTCCACGCAGTCCGATGCTCCGGACGAGTCGTCTCCCACGGCGCTTCCCGGATTGGAAACCGCCCCACCGCCGTCGGTCGAGACGATCGAAGCCGACCCCCTGCGGGATGACGAGAGGGTACCGGCCTCTCCTGCCGTGACTCCCGCTCCACGGGACGATGCCCAGCCCGCCGTATTGCTCACTGAAGAGATTCCGCCGCGTCTGGTCTGCAATGGTGTCGGCACGATGGCCTCGAATGAATCGGTCCGGGCCGAGGTCCTGCTGCAGGCCGGCGAGGTCGAAGCCCGGGGTACCTGCGAGGGACCCAACGCGCACGCCAGTGATCTGACCCTGGTGGCCCGGGCGGCCCTGCAGGCGATTTCCGAGCTCCTCGAGGAGCCGGTCCTGCTGCATCTGAACGAAGTACGCCAGGAGCAGGCCGGGGGACGGAGCCTGATCCTCGTGGCGGTCGACCTGGTCGAAGGACGTCACACCGAAACGCTCTTCGGAACCTGCGCCGCTGAACACAATCGGCAACAGGCCGTAGTGTACTCGGTGCTGGATGCGCTGAACCGCCGCTTGCGGATGTACGCGTTGAAGACGGCACCGCGCCGCACATTGGAGGCGACCGGCTAGTACCGCGGCTGATCTGCGCCTTCGAACCCTTCCTTCGGTCAGATCCCTCACGCAGGGTTGAACCTGCGCGCCCGGACCCCTATCATACGGCCCTGCAGATGCCCTGATGGCATCTGCCCGGTGGCCTTTTCCACGTTCTGACAGACAGGAGTCCGGATGAAGTATGCCGACAGCGGAGTGAACATCGACACGGCAGTCCGCGCCCTGGCTCGCGCCAAGGACGCCGTGCGTTCGACCTGGGACGAGCGGGTTCGCAGCGATGTAGGCTCTTTCGGCGGCTTGTATCAGCCCGGCCCCGGCGAACCGCTGCTCGTAGCCAGCGTCGATGGAGTCGGCACGAAGGTCATGGTCGCCCACCGGATGGGTCGCTACGACACGGTGGGGCAGGACCTGGTCAATCACTGCGTGGATGACATCCTGGTTCAGGGCGCCGAGCCGATGTTCTTTCTGGACTATTTCGCGACCGCCACGCTGACGGAGGACGTCCTGCCGGCAGTCATTGAAGGATTCGCCCGCGGATGCCGCGAGAATGGCTGTGCCCTGCTGGGCGGCGAGACGGCCGAAATGCCCGGTGTCTATCGGGAGAAGGAATTCGATCTCGCCGGTACCATCGTCGGCCGCGTGCGCGCCGAGGAGGTCATCGACGGTCGTGCGATTGCGGCAGGCGACCAGGTCTGGGGCCTGCCCTCGACCGGGCTGCACACCAACGGCTACTCGTTGGCCCGCAAGGTCCTGTTCGAGACCGCTGGCTACGATGTCCACGACACGCCCGAGGAACTGGGCGGAGTCTCGGTGGGCGACGCCCTGTTGGCGGTCCACAAGAGCTACCTGGGTGATCTGCGCGCGATCTGGAAGGCCCACGGACGGGGAGCCGTGCACGGCTTGGCCCACATCACCGGCGGCGGCTTTGTGGACAATATTCCGCGCGTGGTCCCGGCGGGGCTGTGCGTCCAGGTGGATGTTACCGCGTGGGAGGTGCCGGCCCTGTTCCGTCTGATCGGCGAGCGTGGCAGTGTCGGGCGCGAGGAGATGTACCGGGTATTCAATATGGGCATCGGCCTGGTCGTGGTCGCCGATCCGTCCGTGGATCTGGGGGCGATGCCCGGGTTGGGTGCCGTTGAGCTCGGAACGGTCACCGAAGGCGAGGATGCGGTCCACCTGCAATTCTGATGGCGCTGGAGCGAACTGCGGCCGGTGTCCCGTGTGGGACGCCGGTCGTTGCGTTTCTGTAGCTGCCGCCGATCCTGATGTCTCCCAACTGGTTGGCTGATTGATGGGCCGCGTCGCGATGCAATACCGTCCTGGATTCTGCCCCCTGCAGAATTGAAGTTGCGACAGTTCCGCGACACTCCGGGAGGGAGAGTGCGAGCATGCTCGCGACCCGGCCCCGCTCTCGTTTTCCGTAAGTCCGTGCAACCGCTGATGTCCGATCCCTTCCGCATGCCTGTGGGCGGAACGGAAGACCACCCGGCATCATCCGTGCATGGGGTCAGGTCCGGGATCCGGAACCCTCTCGCCGCTCCCGCCACCCCGACACCTCGCCCGGTCTGGCACTGGAAGGAGCCCCGATGGATACCGTCCGCTTCTGGGAGGAAGAGATTCGCCGTTTCCCGCACTGCGATGGAGGTGCCGCAGTCTGGGTTGCCCGTCGGGAGGGAGCCGATTCGACGTCGCCGCTGACACTCCTGCAGGGATGGGCATCGGGTTCGGCGCGCAGTCGCGGCATGGCGGCGCGCCCGCCACTGGGAAGCTTCCTGCGGGCGATCAACTCGGGACACGAAGCGTTGCACCGTCGCGAGGGCCAGGCTGCACTGTGGGTCGAACCACTGCACTGCGAGGGCACGGTTCGCGGCTGCCTGGGCGTGTGGTTCGATGCGGCCGAGCCCTGGCGTGAGGCCATTTTCCTGTGGGCCCAGGGGTTGGGTCCGCGTCTGGGAGCGCTGATCGACCAACTCGAACCCATGCCGCCGCTGGCTCCGAACGGCGACGATTCCGGGCAGGGTACCCTGTTCCCGCTGCCTCCGCGACAACCACAGCTCGCCGGGCGCAGGGTGCCTGCCCTTTCGATCACCGGGAAAGCCTCCTGGCGCGCCGGCGCGGTCCCGCTACCGCGTCCTTCCGTGGTCCCTGGGATTCCCGGCTGTATCGGGGCCAGTCGCGAGATGTTGGAACTCGGGCGGCGATTGCGCTCGATCGCGAGCAGCGGCGTCAATGTGCTGCTCGGCGGCGAGAGCGGTACCGGCAAGGAGATCATCGCCCAGGCAATCCATCATTCCAGCGGCCGTGCCAACGGGCCGTTCATCGGTCAGAACTGCGCTGCCTTGCCCGAGAGCCTGTTCGAGAGCGAACTCTTTGGCCACAAGGCGGGAGCCTTCACGGGGGCATCCAGCGACAAGAAGGGGCTGTTGACCGCGGCCAACGGGGGGACTTTCTTCCTCGACGAGATCGGGGATATGCCTCATTCGCTGCAAATCAAGCTGCTGCGGGTCATGCAGGAACGCCAGGTGAGGCGAATTGGCGATATCGTTTCGCGCCCGGTGGACCTGCGTTTTATAGCCGCTACGCACAAGGATCTGCGCGAAGAGATTCGTGAGGGGCGCTTCCGGCTCGATCTCTTTTTTCGTTTGAAGGTAATCAGTGTCCGAATTCCGCCGTTGCGGCACCGACCCGAGGATATCGCCCCGCTCTTTTCGTACTTTTTGCGGAAACAGGGCAAGCGCATTGCCCACATGCGGATCTCGGAGCGAGCTCTGACGGCACTGCAGCGTTGGAGTTGGCCCGGCAATGTACGTGAATTGGAAAACGAAGTCGCCCGATTCGCGGCGCTGTTCCCGGAAGAGGAGTTGATTCGCAGGCGCCACCTGTCGGAGGAAGTACAGGGATCGCACGCGGGAACGATCGAGGCTGCGGATCTCGGGATCCTTCGCGAATTGGACCAGGCCAATGAACTGCTGGAGAAATACCTGATTCGCAAGGCCATCGCCGCCACCGAGGGACGCAAGGCCGCTGCCGCGCGTCGCCTGGGATTGTCGCGTCAGGGTTTGTACAAGAAAATCCAACGATATGGAATGACAGATCTCGTCCAGGGGCGAGGCGGGGGCAACGCCGCCTAGATCCGAAGTAGGGAAACGCTCGCTGGACGTGGACCGACCTCTCCGGTATTTTGCCGGCATGATGCCTTCAACGACAAAAATCGGCAATCCGCTGCTGTGGTTGCGACCGACGCTCGAGACCCAATTGGCTTGGCTGGCAGGATTGATCTGTGCGGCGGGTTTACCACCCTATCCCTGGACCGGAATCCTGGTGCCGCTGGGGCTGGCCCTGCTCTTCGTGCTACTGGGCCGCAGCGACCGGCCGGGACGATTGGCTTGGGCTTTCGGGATGGCTCATCAGATCGTCGTTTTGCACTGGCTCTTTCTGCTGATTCCCGCCAAGTCCATTCCGACGCGGGCGCTGGTGCCGGTGCAGGCGATTGCGACCATCGCCTACGTTTCCGTCTTTTATCTTCTGGTCGGCTGGATTTTCGGGCATCTGCGGCGCCGACTCGGCCTGCCGCGAGCGTTGCTGCTGCTACCGGCCCTGTGGACGGCGATGGAAGCCCTGCGTTCTGCCGGGGAGATGGGCTTTCCCTGGTGCCTGACGGGGTCCTGCGTGATCGGTACCCCGCTGATGCCACTGGTGCGCACCGCGGGCGAGCTGGGACTGGGTTTTCTGATTGCATTGTGGGCGCTCGCCATTGCGGCGATCCGTCTGCGGACGGACCTGGGGGACCCCGCGCGGGCCACCCTCCAATACGCGGTGGGAGGTGCCGTCCTTCTGGGATTGGTCTGGGTGGTGGGAGCGCAACTGTCGCCGCGGAATTCGAGGTTGCAACCGGGAGCTGCGCCTGAAGTGGCCGTGGCGGCGGTGCAGGCCAATGTCGATCTGGGCGACAAATGGCAGGATGCGAAAATCGATTCGACCCGGATTCCCTACCAGACGCTGACCGAGGCGGCGGCGGCCGACGGTGTGGACCTGGTCGTATGGGCCGAGACTGCGGTACCGGCCTACGTGCGCTACGACAAGGATCTGCTGAACTGGACTCGTCGCGTGGTACGTGCTTCGGGAGCTCATCTATTCGCCGGTTTTCCGGACGCCATCCGGGCTCCGGATGGAACGATGCGCAAATTCAACTCCTCGGGCCTGTTCGCTCCCAGTGGGGAGCTGCTCGATCGTTATGCCAAATACCACCTGTTGCCCATCGGCGAGGCGATGCCCTTCAGCCGGTATCTTCCGTTCCTGGCCCGGATCGATGTGGGGCAGGCGGAGTGGTCGCCGGGCCAACCGCCCCACGCGCTGCGCGCTGACCTGGCAGACGGCTCCTTCGATTTTTCCGGTCTCATCTGCTTCGAGTCCGCGTTCGCTACTCTGGCGCGTTCCTCGGTCCGCTCCGGCAGTCGCTGTCTGGTGGTCCTGACCAATGACGGTTGGTTCGGTGAAACGGCCGGTCCACGGCAGCATACCGCCCTGTCCCGGTTGCGCGCGGCCGAATGCGGTGTGCCCCTGGTGCGCTGCGCAAACAACGGCATCAGCCTGGTCGCCGACGATCGTGGCCGAATCCTGGATCGATTGGATCTGGGGCGGCGCGGTTATGTGCATGCCGTCATCGAGCCCGGACGGGGCGAGACCGCCTTCGTCGCCTGGGGCTACGGACCGCTGTGGATCCTGGTGCTGATGTGGTGCGGATTGGTGATGAACGTCGGCCGGCGAATCGGCAGTCCGCGCACTTCTGCGCGCATGGGGCGCACGCCATGAGCGAACCGGGCAGGCATCGCTTCGAGTATTGTCCGAAATGTCGAAACGAGCTGGGTGAGCGTTTCGAAGGGGGACGGTTGCGGCCCTGCTGTCCCGGATGTGGATATGTACAGTATCTGAACCCGGCTCCCGGGGCGGGCGTCGTGCTGTTGCGGGGGCGCGAGGTCTGTCTCGTGCAGCGCCGCTTCGAGCCGAAGATGGGGCAGTGGACCTTGCCCACCGGCTTCATGGAGTGGGACGAATCGATCGAAGAGACGGCCCGGCGTGAGGTTCGGGAGGAGACCGGACTCGAGGTCGAACTGACCCGCCTCTTCGCCGTCGAAACGGGTATCCTGCCGCCGGATCAGCCGGTGATTGTTGTTTTCTATCTCGGACGTGAGCGCGGGGGAGACTTGCAGGCCGGAGATGATGCGGCCGACGCCGGTTTCTACTCCCTGGACGATCTGCCCGGAACGATCGCTTTCGCGGCGCATCGGAACGTCCTGGAGCGTGTCCGTTCCGAATTGCTGAACGGGGATTCGAAATGAGGAACCGTCCCGTCCGCGCAGCAGTACTGCTCTCCGGAAGTGGGCGTACCCTGACGAATTTCCTGACGCACATCGAAGCGGGCGATTTGCCGTTGCGGATCGTGGCCGTCGGATCCAGTCGCGCGGGGGTGCGGGGTGTCGACATCGCCCGGGAAGCGGGGATCCCATGCGCCGTATTCGGACGCAAGGAGTACGCGGATCCCGAGTCGCACAATGAAGCGATCAACCGTTGGCTGGTTCCTCATGATCCCGAACTGATCGTCCTGGCCGGTTACCTCTGCTTCTACATCGCGCCGGCCGGATTTGCCGGGCCGGTGGTGAATATCCACCCGGCGCTGCTACCCGCCTACGGAGGCCGGGGCTACTACGGCGACCGTGTGCACTCCGCGGTACTGGCCGCGGGGGACGAACGCAGCGGGTGTACCGTGCATCGCGTGGACGGCCAGTACGATCATGGCGAGATCCTGGGCCAACTGGCCGTGCCGGTCCTGCCCGGAGACGATGTCCACTCGCTGGCGTCGCGAGTCTTCGAGGCGGAGTGCAAGCTCTATCCCGAAGTACTGGCCAGGCTGGCGGATGACATACGCCAGAACCGGTAGGCAGGAAAAAGGGCCGGACACCCGATGCGAAAAGTCAGGGGGAATGACTCAGCTCGCCTACGTGGGACCGGCCCTTATTCGTTCGGCAATCTGCAATTGCCTGTGTTGACCAATCCGGTGTTTGCAGGAAGTGTACCCAATGCGAACCCGAATGCGGGTTTCCTCCTTCGCTGGCTTGACTCCGACACAAACCCTGATATCGTTTGGGCTTAAGATGCATCGGTTCCGTGTGGATCATGGCCGTTGCCTCCTCGAACCCACAATTTCCGGTCGCACTGCGTTGCGACCTGCAATGTCCAGGAGCGGCTGCGCATGGAATCCCTGATCAGAGATCTGTTGGTGAGTATCGGCGAGGACCCCGAGCGCGAGGGGCTGGTCAAGACGCCGGAACGCGTGGCGAGAGCCTGGCAGGAGATGGCCGCCGGTTATCATACCGATCCCGGCGAACTGGTGCGCGGTGCGCTCTTCGAGGCCGAAGGCCGGGAGATGGTGCTGGTCGGGGACATCGATTTCTACTCGATGTGTGAACACCATATGCTGCCGTTCTTCGGCAAGGCCTACGTCGCCTACATCCCCAACGGGAAGATCGTCGGCCTGAGCAAGATCGCCCGCGTGGTCGAGGCCTATGCGCGACGCCTCCAGATCCAGGAACGGATGACCGCCCAGATCGCGAACTGCCTGATGCAGAATCTGCAGCCCCTGGGCGTGGCCGTCGTGCTGCGCGCAAGTCACCTGTGCATGATGATGCGCGGCGTCCAGAAACAGAACTCGATCGCTACGACCAGCGAGATGCTGGGTGCCTTCAAGGATCGCCGCGAGACCCGCCAGGAGTTCCTCTCCCTGATTCGGGAATGACCGCCTCGGGAGGGACGCTAGAGTCCCTCTTCGGTGAGCCAGCGCTCCGCTTCGATCGCCGCGGCACAGCCGGTGCCCGCCGACGTGACGGCCTGCCGATAGAACGGGTCCTGCACATCACCGCAGGCGAATACCCCGGGGATCTTCGTTGCCGTCCGATTCGGGTTGGTGACCAGATAGCCGTTCTGGTCCATGTCCAATTGCCCGGCCAGGAACTGCGTATTGGGGGTGTGCCCGATCGCGATGAAGCAGCCGGTGACCTCCAGTTCGCGCGTCGAACCATCCTGCGTGTCCTTCAACAGCACCGACTTCAGGTTGCCGTTCTCGTCCGGCACATATTTGTCGATGACTGAATTCCATGCCACATCGATTTTTTCGTGTTCCAGCGCGCGTTGCTGCATGATCTTCGAACCGCGCAACTCGTCCCGGCGGTGGATGAGCGTTACCTTGGAAGCGAAATTGGTCAGATAGGTAGCCTCTTCCAGGGCGGTGTCGCCGCCACCGACCACGGCAATCTCCTGGTCGCGGAAGAAGAATCCATCGCAGGTGGCACAGGCGCTCAGCCCCTTGCCCATGAAGGCTTCCTCATCCGGCAGGCCCAGCCACTTGGCCGTGCTGCCGGTCGATATGATGACCACCGGGACGGTGTAGCTCCCCTGGGCGGTAATCACGGTATGCGAGTGGTCGCCGAACTGGACCTCGGTCGCCACCTCACTCCTGATCTCCGTGCCGAAACGCTCGGCCTGGGCACGCATTTTCATCATCAATTCGGGGCCGTCGATTCCCTCGGGAAAGGCGGGATAGTTCTCGACCTCGGTCGTGATGGTCAATTGGCCGCCCGGCTGGCTGCCCTCCAGCAGGATGTGGGGAATATTGGCTCGTCCCAGATAGATGGCGGCGGTATAACCAGCCGGTCCGGAACCGATCACGACGGCTTTCGGAGTAGTGTTTTCGCTCATCTTTGTTCCTCTTTCAGGGAGCTGGTACCGGACTTCGAGCCCGCAATTTTCTGCAACTCTGCAACCATACGAATTTCCTGCGCGCTGTCAACTCGTGGAATGCTCCGGATGGGCGGCTCTACTAAATCCAATCGGTTCCTTGACGTGAACCGGGCCAAGCGTTTAATTGTACCCCCTTCAAGAGGAATTCGGGAGGCTGAGGTCTGCCGGAGGGTATTTGTGTGCCTTCCGAGTGACATTCACCAGATCGGGCCACCGCAACCAAAGCAGCGGAGTGAGATGCGATGTACGCCGTAGTCAAGATCAAGGGTCACCAGTACCGAGTCCAGACGGATGCCCTGTTGCAGGTCGAATTGATCGACAGCGAAGTCGGTCAGACGGTCACCTTCGACGACGTGATGATGGTTTCGGACGGGGATGACGTGAAGGTGGGCACGCCGAATATCGAGGGTGCCACCGTCAGTGCTGAGATCGTCGAGCACGGCCGTAGCCGCAAGATCGTGGTCTTCAAGAAGAAGCGCCGCAAGAACTACCGCCGCAAGAACGGTCACCGTCAGGGTTATACCCAGATCAAGATCACGGGCATCAACGCCTAAGGACACGCCTAGCTCTCGCCGAGCAGGTTTCAAGATGATGGCAGCACGCTTCGGCGAGCGAGGACACAAGGAGCAGGACCATGGCTCATAAAAAAGCAGGCGGAAGTACTCGAAACGGACGCGACAGCAACCCCCAGTATCTGGGCGTGAAACGTTTCGGCGGAGAGGCCGTCCTGGCCGGCACGATCATCGTGCGGCAACGCGGTACCAAAATCCACCCCGGCAAGAATGTCGGCAAGGGCGGCGACGACACGCTGTTTGCCCTGGTTGACGGCTTGGTGGAGTTCCAGAGCTTCCGCCGGACCAAGAAACGGGTCAACATCGTCCCGGCCTAGTGATGGTTTTTGCGAGGCAGTACAGCCCACCCCGCACGGGGTGGGCTTTTCTTTTGGATGATCCCCGGCAGTGGAATCCGGGTCGAGGCAGTGGAAGGAATCGCTCATGACGAGTGCGAAGAGTCGCGTACTGGTGGTTATCCCGGCACGCTTCGGTTCGTCCCGCTTTCCGGGGAAGGCACTGGCTGACCTGGCCGGTCAGCCCCTGATCGTGCGCACCGCGCGCAGGGCCCGCGCCATGCAGACTGCCGATCGTGTCGTGGTGGCGACCGATGATGAACGCATCGTCGAAGCGGTCCGTACTGCCGGACTGGAGGCCGAAATGACCGGGGAGCACCCGTCCGGATCCGACCGGATCGGCGAGGTCGCCGCGCGCGACGGAGCGGAGATCGTCGTGAACCTGCAGGGCGATGAACCGTTGTTGGATCCGGCCGATGCCGATCGTCTGGTCGAATCCCTGCGGTCGGACACCGCGGCGGACGTCGCGACCTGTGCACACCCCTTTGCGGACCGCGATTCCTGGTGCGATCCGAATGCCGTGAAGGTCTTGGTGGACCGCTCCGGATTCGCCCTGTATTTTTCCAGAGCCGCGATTCCCGGAGTCTTCCCCGGCAGGGAATCCGAACCCGAGGCGCTCGCGTGGCGCCATGTCGGCATCTATGCCTATCGGCGTCGGGCTCTGGAGCGGTTTCTGCAGTTGCCGGTCTCCGAGCTGGAGCGCACCGAGGGATTGGAACAATTGCGGGCCCTGGAAGACGGATTGCGCTTCCGGGTCCTGCGGATCGAGCAGTCGCCCGTGGGGGTCGATACCCCGGACGACCTGGAGAAGGTCCGCCGCATCTGGCGGACGAACGAAGGAACCCCCGACGGGAGTGCAGGCTGATGGCCAAGTTCGTATTCGTCACCGGAGGCGTGGTCTCCGCGCTGGGCAAGGGAATCGCTTCGGCGTCGCTGGGCAATCTGCTCAAGGCGCGTGGGCTGAATGTGATCCTGCAGAAGTTCGATCCCTATCTGAATGTGGATCCGGGGACCATGAGCCCGTTCCAGCACGGCGAGGTCTTCGTGCTGGAGGATGGCGCCGAGTGCGACCTGGACCTCGGCCACTACGAGCGCTTCACGGACACGAATCTGAATCAGGACAACAACCTGACCGCCGGCCGGGTCTACGAGACAATCCTGGCTCGCGAGCGCAAGGGGGAGTATCTCGGCCGCACGGTACAGGTCATTCCGCACGTTACGGACGAAATCAAGCGCCGGATTCAGTTGTCGGCACAGCAGAATCCCGATGTCGACGTGGTGATCACCGAGATCGGGGGCACCGTGGGCGATATCGAGGGCCAACCTTTCCTGGAAGCGATTCGCCAATTTCGGCTCGAGCAGCCGGTCGAGGACACGGCTTCGGTTCATTTGACACTGGTGCCGTATATTGACGCCGCCGGTGAGATCAAGACGAAGCCGACGCAGCACTCGGTTCGCGAGTTGCGCAGTATCGGCATCCAGCCCGACTTCCTGGTTTGCCGGGCGAAAGAACCGATCGGCGATGATGCGCGGCGCAAGATTGCGCTGTTCTGCAATCTGCCTGCCGATCACGTCTTCGATGCCAAGGACGCGGAGAGTATCTACGAGGTGCCGCTGAACCTGCACCAGCAGGGGCTCGACGCGGTGGTCTGCGAGCGGTTGGGGCTGGAAACCCAGGCTCCCGATGTGAGTGAGTGGGAAAAGATGGTGCAGGTGTTGCTGAATCCCCCTGAGCGGGTTCGCATTGCCATCGTGGGCAAGTATATCGAGTTGAAGGATGCCTACAAGAGTATCATCGAGAGTTTCATCCACGCGGGAATTCCCAACCACGCGGCCGTCGAGCAGGTGTGGGTCGATTCGGAGAGTCTGGAAGGAGAGGAAGTCGGGGAGCGCAAGATGGCCGAGATGTTCGCCGACTGCCACGGCATTCTGGTCCCCGGCGGTTTCGGGGATCGAGGGATCCAGGGCAAGGTCAATGCGATCCGCTTTGCGCGGGAGAACGGGATTCCCTTCCTCGGTATCTGCCTGGGCCTGCAGTGTGCGTTGATCGAGATTGGGCGCGACGTCGTCGGCCTGGAGATGGCCGGCAGCGCCGAGTTCGATGCCTCGACGCCACACCCGGTCATCCACTTGATGGACTCGCAGAAGGGCATCGCGAATCTGGGGGGAACGATGCGACTGGGCGCCTACCCGTGCGAGGTGAAAAAGGGCAGTCTCGCCGCCGACCTGTACGGACAAATCGAGATCAGCGAGCGCCATCGTCATCGGTACGAAGTGAACAACGCCTACCGTGCGCGCTTCGAGGAGGCCGGCGTGGTCTTTTCCGGATTGTCTCCGGACGGGAACCTGGTCGAGATCGTGGAGTATCCCGACCACCCGTTCTTCCTCGCCGTACAGTTCCATCCCGAATTGAAGTCACGGCCTCGTCGTGCGCATCCGCTTTTCCGGGGACTGGTTGCCGCTGCGCTGCAGCGCCAGTCGCGGCAGGCGGAGACGGCGGCGGGGTAGTCCGAATCCGGTGGTAAGACAGGGAGGGTCATGAACGAACGCAAGATCATCCGCATTGGCGATCAGGAGACCGGGCCCGGCCGCCCGCTCTTCGTCATCGCCGGACCGTGCGTACTCGAAGAACCCGATGAAATGCAGCAGGTGGCGGAAGTTCTGACACGTGAATGTGCTGCCGCGGGAGTCGGTTTCTGCTTCAAATCCAGCTACACGAAAGACAATCGAACCAGCGGTTCGTCCTATCGCGGGCCGGGCCTCGAAGAGGGACTGCGCCTGCTCGAGCGCATTGGACAGACACACGGTGTGCCCGTGCTGACGGATGTTCACCATCCCGAAGAGTGTGCGGCGGTCGGCGAAGTGGCCGAGGTGCTCCAGATTCCCGCCTTTCTGTGCCGGCAAAGTTCATTGCTCGAAGCGGCCGGTCGCACCGGCAAGGTCGTGAACGTCAAGAAGGGACAGTTCCTCGCGGCTGCCGACATGGCCCATGCCGCCGGTAAGCTGCAGGACGTCGGCTGCGATCGAATCCTGTTCACCGAGCGCGGGTCGTTCTTCGGCTACCGGGACCTGACCGTGGACTTCCGCTCGATCCGGATCATGGGGGACCTGGGCTGGCCGGTCGTTTTCGATGCGACACACTCCGTGCAATCGCCCGGCAGTACCGGAACCACCACGGGAGGAACCCCTGAACTGATCCCTCTGCTCGCTCGTTGCGGGATGGCCGCCGGGGCCGATGCCGTTTTTCTGGAGGTTCATCCCGAACCGGCGCGTGCCAGGAGCGATGCCGGTTCCCAACTTCCGCTGGAGGCCTTTGCGCCTCTTTTGGATCAACTGATCCGCTTTCATGCCTTGGCAGGCGAGGTCGGAGCATGAGCGGCGGACCTGCAAACTGGCCGCCGTGCACCGAAGACCAGTATCGGCAGGAAGTGGA
>JANTGJ010000029.1 GCA_024762975.1 Candidatus Krumholzibacteriia bacterium | reverse complement strand
CCTCATGCGGGCAATATTCTGGATCGAAATCTCTTTCGGACAAACCGCTTCGCACTCCCCGTGATTCGAGCAGTCGCCGAAGCCTTCTTCGTCCATCTGCGCAACCATCATCAACGCACGGCGCGAGCGTTCGGCGTCTCCCTGGGGGAGCCACGAAAGCTGGCTGATTTTGGCGCTGACGAACAGTGACGCCGATGCATTGGGACAGGCGGCGACACAGGCACCGCAGCCGATGCAGGCCGCGGCATCCATCGCGTTGTCGGCAGCATTCTTCGAAATCGGCACGGCATTGCCGTCCGGCGCCGAACCCACATTGGTGGAAACGAAGCCGCCCTTGCGCTGGATCCGGTCGAATGCCGAGCGGTCCACTACGAGGTCCTTGATGATCGTGAACGGCTTGGCGCGGAACGGCTCGACCGTGATCGAGTCGCCGTCCTTGAACTGCCGCATCCGGACCTCGCAGGTCGTCGTACCGGCGTGGGTGCCGTGCGCGACTCCGTTGAGGACCAGACCGCAGGTGCCGCAGATGCCCTCGCGACAATCATTGTCGAACTCGAGGGCTTCCTCTCCCTTACGGACGAGATCCTCGTTCAGCAGATCGAGCATCTCGAGGAAGGACATCTCGGGCAGGATATCGTGCATCACGTAGTCGACGAACTTGCCCTGAGCCGCCCCGCGCGCCTGGCGCCAGATCTTCAACTTGATGGTCATTCCATTCTTTGCCATAACGCACCTCCTCTATTTGTAGCTGCGGGTTTTGACTTCGATGTCCTTGTATTCGAGGTCTTCCTTGTGCAGGGCCGGTTCCTTGTTTTCACCGGTGTATTCCCAGGCAGAGACGAACATGAAATTCTCGTCATCCCTTCGGGCCTCGCCCTCTTCGGTCTGGTGCTCGTTGCGGAAGTGTCCGCCGCACGATTCCTCGCGCATCAACGCATCGCGCGCCATCAACTCGCCCAGCTCCAGATAGTCGCCCAGACGGTTGGCCTGCTCGAGCTGTTTGTTCAGATCCGCATCGGTTCCGGTCACCTTCAGGTTCTGCCAGAACTCTTCGCGCAGTTTGCCGATCTTCGCGATGGCTTCCTGCAGTCCCTTGCCTTCGCGGGCCATGCCGACCTTGTCCCACATCGTCCGGCCCAACTCCCAGTGGATGTCGCGCACGGTGCGCTCGCCCTTGATGTTCAGCAGACGCTGCGTGTGCTCGCGGACATCGTTCTCGACGGCCTTGAATTCGCCGGCCTCTTCGTTCGTGTCCTTCAACTCGGCGTTCGCCAGGTAGTTGGCCACGACCCGGGGGACGACGAAGTAACCGTCGGCCAGTCCCTGCATCAGCGCACTGGCTCCCAGTCGATTCGCGCCGTGATCGGAGAAGTTCGCCTCGCCGGCCACGAACAGACCTTCGATCGTACTCTGCAGGTTGTAGTCTACCCACAGGCCACCCATGGTGTAGTGGGGCGCCGGGTAGATCATCATCGGAGTCTCGTACGGGCTGTCCCCGATGATCTCGTGGTACATGTCGAAGAGATTGCCGTACCGGTCGGCCACGACATCCTTGCCCAGACGCCCGATGGCCTCGGAGAAATCGAGGTACACCGATTGGTCCGAGTAGTAGGCGCTCTTGCCCTGATCGCACTCGACCTTCGCGGCTCTTGCGGCGATGTCGCGAGGAACCAGATTGCCGAAAGCCGGGTAGCGACGCTCCAGGTAGTAGTCGCGTTCGTTCTCGGGAATATCATTCGGCCGGCGTTTGTCACCCGGCGCCTTCGGGACCCATACCCGTCCATCGTTGCGGAGAGACTCGCTCATGAGAGTCAGTTTGGACTGGTAGTCGCCCATCTGCGGCACGGCCGTCGGGTGAATTTGCGTGTAGCAGGGGTTGGAGAACAGCGCTCCGCGGCGATGCGCGCGCCAGGCGGCCGTCGCGTTGCTGTTCACCGCGTTGGTCGAAAGGTAGAAGACCGGGCTGTATCCGCCGGTGGCCAGGACCACGGCATCGGCGCAGAAACGCTTGATCTTGCCCGTCAACAATTCGCGGGCGACAATGCCGCGCGCCTTTCCGTCGACTACGACCAGGTCCAGCATTTCGTGGCGCGGGAACATGTGCACGGTGCCTGCTTCCATCTGCCGCACCAGGGCGCTGTAGACGCCCAACAGCAACTGTTGGCCCGTCTGGCCGCGAGCGTAGAACGTTCGCGAAACCTGCACGCCGCCGAACGAGCGATTGGCCAGGGTGCCGCCGTACTCACGGGCAAACGGTACGCCCATGGCGACGCTCTGGTCGATGATCCCGGCCGAGAGCTGGGCCAATCGGTAGACATTGGCCTCACGGGACCGGTAGTCGCCGCCCTTGATCGTGTCATAGAACAGGCGGTAGACGGAGTCACCATCGCTCTGGTAATTCTTCGCGGCGTTGATTCCGCCCTGCGCCGCGACGCTGTGCGCTCGGCGCGGAGTGTCCTGGATACAGAAGTTCAGCACATTGTAGCCCAGTTCACCGAGCGTGGCGGCAGCGCCGCCGCCGGCCAGGCCCGTACCCACGACGATGATCGTCTTCTTGCGCCGGTTGCCGCCCGGGGCCACCAGCGGATTTTCCATCATGTGCGTGTCCCACTTGTCGGCCAGGGGGCCGCCGGGGATCTTGGCATCGAGAATCCGGTTGCTCATATCAGTGACCTCCCGGGCCGACGATGGCGTTCGGATCGCCGACGAAGTAGATGTAGATCGGGATCAGGATGAAGCCGATCGCCAGGAGGATGGAGATCACCAGAGCGATCCGCGTCAGCACCGGCAGATAGCGGTCATTGGCCCAGCCCAGCGACTGGAAGGCACTCCAGGCTCCGTGTCGCAGGTGAAAACCCAACAGGGCCATCAGTACCACCGTCGCACACATGAACCATAGTTGCTTGAACTCGAGCACGACGGTACGGAAGAGATTTTTCATCTCGACGCCGTGGACCATGATCATTTCGTGCGAACCGTATTTGAACACCTTGATGTGGTAGATCACAAACAGCAGCAGAAGCGTGCCGGTGTAGATCATCGTGGTCGACGAAAAGGTCTTGTGACTCTTCCCCCCGGCGTTGCTCTGGTATTTGTACGCTTCTTGTCGCGCCGCTCGCTTGTCGAACCAGGCCACCGAGTACGTCGAGACGATGTGAAACAGGAAAATCAGGATGATCGCGGCCTCGAAAGCGTAGATCAACCAGCCGTGGACTGCGGTTTCAAGGAAATGGGCGTAACCGTTGAACGCCCCCGGGCCGAGCAGAAGGGTGAAATTACCGATCAAATGTACGATCACAAAGCCGAGAAGGGCCAATCCAGTGATGCCGGTAATCACCTTCTTTCCGACCGATGACCAGGCCGTTGAGCCGAAAGAAGCCATGGACTCTTCTCTCCTTGTTGAGGGACCGAAGCTTGTTGCGAAGATGGTAGATTAGAACATATCTCCCGAGAGGGGACACTACAAATTCTTTCAGTTGTGCCGCCGGAAATGTGTCTGAGCCAGGAAGCCCTCGGCCGACACCGGTCCGCGACCGATCAGCATATTCGAGACCAGGATGTCCGTGCATACAAGGCCCGTATCGGAACCGCCGATCTCCAGGTTTCGCTCCCTGTCGGGCGATCGAAAGCCGCGCTCCGCTCTATGGATCAGTGGAGGGGGGCAGCGGCGCCGGCGTCTTTCCCTGCCGTATCCGCCGCCACAGCCGCGCGAATCCCCAGCCCCAGCGGGTGAACATCCAGTAGAAGGCCGGGATCGCGCCGAGAATGAGCACCGTACTGCTGGCCAGACCACCGATGGAGCTCAGGGCCAGGTTCTCCCAGATGTCGCTGCCGGTGGCATTCTCCTTCCGGAACAGCAGGGGCAGCAGACCGGCGATGGTCGTTCCGCTTGTCAGCAGGATCGATCGCATCTGGATCCGCACGCCGCTCTGGATCGACCGCATCAGGAGGGCGCGCCCTTCCTCGCCCGGCAATCGCCACAGATCGAAACCGCCGAGGCGTCGCTTCCGCGGGACCTGGTCGGGGCTGAAATTGGCCTGATCGATTTCCTCGCGCACCTGCAGACGAAAGCGGTTGATCAGCAGAATGGCGTTGTTGACCACGATACCGAACATCAGTACCAGGCCGATCTTGGCCGACGAGTCGAATTCGTACCCGGTACCCCAGAATATTCCCGCCACGCCGATCAGAGCCATCGGTACGGCGAACAGCACCAGGAAAGGCAGAAAAAGACTCTCGAACATGGCGGCGAGCGCCATGAAGATGAAAGCCAGCGTCAGCCACAACGTGTTGCGCAGTTCCTCTTCCTCTTCTTCGGTGATCTGTTGCCCGGACATGTCCTCGACCGTGTAGCCGTAGGGCAGTTCGATGCCCTCGATGATGTCGTTGATGTACTGCCGGCGCATGCGGTCGGTGCCGATGTATTCCCAGTTCAGGAGCTGACTGTAGCGCTGGTCGTGCCGGTTGATCTCGCTGATCTCCGGCCGACTCTCGATACTGATCAGGCGGCCGAGCTGCACTTTCTGTCCGCCGCTGGTCGTGAAGGTCTTGGCCAGGATCTGGTCGTATTCGATCTCCTCGGCGTCGGCGAAGCTGAGCATCAAACGCTGGTCCTCTCCATCGATGACCATGTGCCAGGGATTCTCGACGCCCAGAAGGCGCCGGATATGGCCCATGATCTCGGCCATGCTGAGCTTGTACCGGGTCAGGGCCTCGCGATCGAGCATGATCACCGTCTCATCGGAATCGCTACGGCTGAAGCGGCTGCCGCTGGTCAGGCGTGCGTTGCGCACCCGCCGGTTGCGGCCCAGCCGGTCCAGAACACCGTCCGAGATCGCCTTCAATTCCTTCGAGTTGTATCCGGTCAGGCGCACGGTCGAGTTGCTCTGTCCACCGCCGCGGCCGCCCTTCATATAGGGATCGCCGAAGCCATTGATCCAGATGAACATGCCGCCCATTTCCTCGGCCAGTACGATCAACTTGTTGCGGAAGAGTTCGGGATAGGCCGAGGCCAACAGCTCGTCGTCGAATTCGATGACGGCGTAACCCCGGTTGCTCCAGCTGGTCGTGCGCAAGTGCGCGCCTTCGGGCATGGGAAGGATCTCGGCCTCGAAGAGTTTCATCGTTTCGCTCGAGAGCTTCACGTCCGTGCCGACCGGGCGCTCGATATAGACCACGATCTGTTCGCGTGGCTGCTGTCTCCAGAATCCACCGGTGCGTACCTTTTCCTGGAAGACGTACCAGGTGCCGGCGAACAGGGCCAGCGAGACGAGTACGGGCACGGCCCAATAGCGGACGTGCAACCGTGTCAGACGGTCGACGTAGGAGACGAAGGTGCCGACCGCGACCAACAGGGCGGCCGCGCCGCCGATCCAGGGCAGGATGTCGGCGGTTTGGTACCACCCCTTCCAGATCCAGTATCCGATCAGGCACAACGCACCGATGAGGACCGTTGCTACGGACCAACGCCACAGCAGGGCCCATCCGCTCATGCTGAATTCGTCGTGAGCACTCTCGGTGTTTCCCATCTCACGTGCCGCGGTGCCGCGCAGAGCTACCGGAATCCAGCAGAAGGCCACGAAGATGGACGCAAGCATCGCGATGCCGACGCTGACAGCGAGCGGCGTGTAGAACTGCGACAGGCGATCGGTCATGAAAATGAAGGACAGGAAGGCCACGATCGTCGTGAAGGTGGTGGCCAGGATGGGGAAGGCCACCTCGTGGGTGCCCCGGATCAGTGCCCAGCGACTATCGCCTTCCCAATGGCCCGACAGGCGGCGATGGATGGCATCAAGCACCAGGATCGAGTTGTCGAGCAGCATTCCGAAACAGACGGTCAATCCGCTGATCGTGATGAAGTTCACCGAAACGCCGAAGAAGTAGAACAGCGCCAGGCAGATCACGATTGCCAACACGATCGAGAAGATCACGATGCCCGTCAGGCGCACCTTTTTCAATGCGGCGGCCAGCATGATGAACAGCAGGCCCAGGATGACCAGCGAACGGATCACCAACTCCTCGAGCTTGTCCTCGAGATCCTCGCCCTCGTCCTGATCGATCTCGAAGGTCAGCGGAAACGGCGCGGCGGCCTGGATCCCGGGCAACTCGGCCCGCAATCGGCGCGAGACGGCGATCGAGTTCTGGCCGCTGCGTTTGGTCACGTTCAATGTGATCACGTTCTCGCCGTTGATCCGGGAGTAGTAGGCGATGTCTTCGAAGTCGGGTTTGACGGTGGCGACCTTGTCCAGCGTGATCGCCTGTCCTCCGCGATTGGCCAGGACGGTGCCCCGCAGTTTTCGCAGTTCGACGTTCTGGCGCACGCTGACGGTCAATTCGCGACCCGATGTTCGTACGACTCCGGCGGGCAGGATGTCGTCCAGCGCGGCGATCCGCTCGTAGATCCCGTCCGCGCTCAGGCCGTACCGCTCCACCCGTTCCAGGTCCAGGAGGATGCGCACCAGGGGACGCGCTCCACCGCGCAGACTCGCTTCGGCTACGCCCGGGATGGCCAGGAAGCGCGGTACCAGCCAGGTTTCGGCACGATCCCGCAGTTCGTTCATGCTCAGCGGCGAAATGAGTGAGAGGTTGAAGAACTCCTCGGTCGCCAGCTCATCCGGTACAAAGGGCCGGATGAAAGGCTGACGAACCTGGCTGGGCAGATTGCGGCGCACCGCGCCCAGGCGTTCGGACAACTCGAGCCGGGCGAATTCCATGTTCGTTCCGCGTTTGTACTTTACGGTGACGGTACTTTCCCCGTGGCGGGAAATCGAATCCAGATCCTCGACGCCGTGGCACCCGGCGACCGCCTCCTCGATGGGCAGGGTGACCGACCGCTGGATGGCACTGGGGGAGGCCCCGTTCCATTGGGTGACAATCGACAGCTCCGGCAGGTCGGTTTCCGGCATGGCCTCGATATTCAGGCGCGGAACGGCATAGACTCCCGTGACGATCAGCGCGGTGAACAGCATCCAGGTCGCGACGGGGTGGTCTACGGCGAAACGGATCATGCGATCAGTACTCCCGGTCGGTCCAGCGGTGCAGCGTTTCGTACACCAGCGGCGTCAGGAACAGCGTCAGGAACGTGGCGATGCTCAGTCCACCGATGATGGTGATTGCCAGTGGCCGTTGCATCTGTTCACCGGTGCCAAGTCCCAGGCCCATGGGCAACATGGCCAGAACCGTCGTGACGGTGGTCATGACGATCGGGCGGAAACGCAGGCTACTCGCCTCGAGAATCGCCTTGCGGCCGGCAAGGCCGTCCAGCCTCAGGCGGCGGATCGTGGCCACCTTGACAATGGCATCGTTGACGGCGATTCCCATCAAAGCGATCAGTCCAATCAACGAAATGATATTCAACGACTGGCCCGTCAGCATCAGCGTCACCACGGCGCCAGCGACTCCCACCGGCAAGACGGACGAGATGATCAACGGGTCAAGAAAACTCTCGAACTGCGCCGCGAGGATCATGTAGACCAACAGGGCCGACAGGAGCAATGCCCAGCCCAGGTCATGGAACGAACTCGTGATCTCCTCCTGCTCACCGCCGGTGACGAAGTTCACGCCCTCGGGCAGTTGCAGCGAGTCGAGCAGGTGATGTACGTCGTTCCAGACGTCGGCGACGCTACGGTCGGCCACGTCGCAGGACAAGGTGATCTGGCGACGCTGGTCGCGGCGGATGATTTCGCGAACCGGCGTTCCGAGGTGCTGCACCACGAAGGAGCCCAGAGGCACCGTTCGTCCGCCGACCTCGACTGGCGAGGCCAGGACCGTGGGCAGGTCGTAGCGCTCGTCGCGGGGCAATCGCACGGCGATGTCGATCCGTTGTTCGATCTCGTTGTAGGTCGTTGCCACCGTACCCTGGATCCGGTTGCGTAGTTCGCGCGCCAGCGTCTCGGGCTCGAGGCCGAACCGCAGGGCCTTTTCGCGATCGACGGTCATTTCCACGGTGGGGTTGCCCAGTACGCGATCCACCTCCAGATCGGCCAGACCGTCGATCTCGCGCAAGCGAGGCAATAGATCCTCCGAGACCGACAGCGCCTCAGCGGACTTCTCGGCCACGACGCCCAGAGTAAAAGCCGCTTCGCCGCTGGCGAGGATCTCGCGCAGGCCGATCCCTTCCTCGCGGAACGTGAACAGCGCGCCTTCCTGCTCGTCCAACCGACCCTGCAGCCGTGCCTTCACATGGCGCATGTCGCGCCGCCCCTGCCGGGAGGGACGCAGCATGACGCGAATCCGCGCCGTGTTCGCCGAGCTGTACTCCTTCAAGCTGGCCAGCGTTTTTTCGGTCACGCCGACCTGTGTGTAGACCGTGGTTACTTCGTCCATGGGCGCCAGGAAAGCCGCCAGTTCCGACGCGCGATCCTCGGTGACTTCGAGCGGCGTGCCGGCCGGCATCTCCATCGCGATCGTGAAATCACCACGGGTCCGGTCCGGCATGAACGAGGTACGGATGCGCGTGCCGATCAGCCCGACGGACACCAGGCCGACCAACAGCAGGACGAAGAACAGCCGTCGGTGGTCCAGCCACCACTCGAGTCGGCGGTGGTAGTGGGCCAGGGTACGCTGAAAGCCGTTCTCGAAGGGAATGAACAGCCCCGCGGGCTTTTCTCGCGGAGCCTTCAGGATATGCGCCGAGAGCATCGGCTGCAGCAACAGGGCAGCCAGGATCGAAACCAGCAGCGAGATGGTTACGGTCAGCGCCTGGTCCCGGAAGAACTCTCCGGCGATGCCGGGCACATAGATGACCGGAAAGAAGACGGCAACCGTCGTCAACGTGGCCGCGATCACCGGCGATGCCACTTCGGCCGCTGCCCTTGCGCAGACTTCGCCGACGGATTCTCCACTCTTACGGGCCAGTCTCAGGTGCCGGTTGATGTTCTCGAGCACGACAATACTGTTGTCGACCAGCATACCTGCAGCAAGCGAGAGTCCGCCCAGGGACATCAGGTTCAGGCCGACATCCGCGAAATAGAGGAAGGCAAAGGTCGTCATGATCGAAACGGGAATTGCCAGGCCCACGACCAGCGGGCTGCGCCAATCCATCAGGAAGAGAAAAAGAACCAGGAACGCCAGACCCGCGCCGTACAACAGGGAGTTCTGCATGCCCTGGAAGCTCGCCTGCACGAAATCCGCATCGCGATAGATGAACGAGTAGGCAAAGTCGGGATACTGGTCGTCCAGGATGGCCAGGATCTTGTCCACCTCGGCGGTGGTTTCGATCGTGTTCTCGCCCACCTCCTTGTACAGGTGCAGCGAGACGACTTCCTCGTCACCGATCAGGGTGAAGCCCTCGGGCTCCTTGGTCGTGTCCAATACCTCGGCCACGTCGCCGATCGTGATCCCGGGGCCGGCCTGGGGAATCTCCGTTTGCCGGATCTCGTCCAGGTTCTCGAACTCGCCGAGGATGCGCAGCGGCAGATGCAAGGGACCCTTGCGGATGCGTCCGCCGGGGAAGCTGATGTTGGCCACGCGCAGCGCGGTGCCCAGATTCTCCATCGTCAGGCCGTACAACCGTAGTTTCGAAAAATCGGGGCGAACGAGGATCTCGCGTTCTGCACCACCGATGACCTCGGCCTGACTGACCCCGTGGATCTGTTCGAGAGCCGGCTTGGCCACTTCCCGCGCAAACTCGGTCATCTGCGCCATCGGTTCGTCACCGTGCAGGACCAGAATCGCGATCGGACGGGCACTCGGATCCCAGCGCAGGATCAGCGGACGGTCCGCGGCCTCGGGAAAATCCTCCTGATAGGCAACGCGATCGATCGCCTCGCGCAGGTGGAGATTCGCGAAATCCATTTCCGTGCCCCACTCGTACTGCACCGTGATGGTCGAGGTGCCTTCGCGCGTCTTGGAGACAACGCGCCGCACTCCGGCCAGGCCGGTGATGACCTCTTCGAGCGGCTGGGTGACCAGACGCGTCAGGTCGTCGGCAGGCGTGTCGGAGTAGTTCGTGATCACCGTCAGATTCGGGTAGTTGATGGCCGGCAGCAGATCGACCGAGAGGCGTTGGCGCGCCTGGAAACCGATCAGGACCATTCCGGCGAACAGCATCAGGATCGCGACGGGACGCCGGACCGCAGTCTGGATGATCATTGCGCGGAGCCCCCTCCGGAAGGATCGAGCGAGTCGGCGAAAGCCCAGCGATCGACCGGCGGTACCTTCTTGCGTACCTTGATCTTCGCCTCGTGGGCCAGCGTCAGGTGATCACTGACGACCACCGCATCGCCCGCGGCGAGCGAACCCCCGCTGTGCACGGCGGTAATCTCGACCCAATCATCGTTCTGCAGGCCGATATCCACGTAGAGCCACTTCGCACGATCTCCGTCCTGCTTGAATACCAGGGTGCGCGAGTCGCGGATCAGCAAGGCGTCCTTCGGGGCCAGGAGTTTGTCCGGGTACACCCAGCCGGCGATCTGCGCGCGAACGAACATACCGGGGCGAAGCAGTCCGTCAGGGTTGTCAAAGCGTAGGATGACCTCGCAGGTGCGCGATGCCGTATCCAGATTCGGGCTGATCACGTCGACCACGGTTTCCAGCGTCTGATTCGTCGCCGGGATGTGCAACAGGGCCGGCCGGCCTTCGGTCAGGTTGCCCAGGTCGGCCTCGAGAACGTTCACCGTCGCTTCGAGCTTCGAGTTGTCGAAAACGCGACAGATCACCGAACCGTTCGAAACGATCTCTCCCTCGACCACGTGCAGGCCCTGGATGGTGCCGGCGAAGGGGGAACGGATCTCCGTGTATTCCAGGTTCAGGCGTGCACGCTCCTCGGCCATGCGCGCCTCGGCCAGGCCCGTCCGCTGCTGCAGTACGGCTTCGCGGAATGCACCCTTCTGCAGGGCGTCCATTTCGACCTCGATCAGTCGGCCATGGTACTCGTCGTTGCTGATCGTGCCGCGGTCACGCATCCTGCCGAGATCCTTCTGGATGGCAGCGAAGTCGGACAGGGCCTGGTGGTTCACGCTGATCGTGTCGGCCTCGGCGGCCATCTGGCTGAGCGCCTGCAGATGCCGGAACCGGCTTTCTTCCAACGCGATCTGATATTCGCGCGGGTCGATGCGCGCGAGTAGCTGGTTTTTCTTCACCCGGTCCCCGTCGCGGACCAGGACCTCGGTCAGCTGTCCGCCGACCTTGGTCTTGACCTCGACCGTTTTGGGAGTGCGGATCTCGCCATCGGCGTAGACCGGCAATACCAGATTGCCCCGGCGAATCAGACTCGTGTTGACGCGAATCGCCTTTTCCTTCTTCGGTTTCCCGGGCTGGGTTCCGGAGGAGTCGGCCGCAGCCGATTCGGTCGCGCTGGAATCGGCTGCGGTTCCGTCACCGGTGCCGCCGTTGCAGGCGGATAGCGAGACCACGAACAGGACCAGCAGGAAACCGGTCAGCGCCAGGGAACGACCGGATTGGAGAATTCGCGAGAGCGGCGGAGTGCACATGTTCGACCTTTCCAGGCTCGGATGGCGTGGCAAAATTACAGTTCAATCCGGTAGCAGATGATTTCCAGCGGTTCGGACTCGGGTTCCGACTCGTCGGGCACCGAACCCATCTGGTTCAACCAGGAATCGAGCGAAGAGGTGACCACCAGCAGACGACCGTCGGGCAGGAGGGTCAGCCCGTCCCGGTAGGCATCGTGTGGGCCGACCAGGGCCACCTGCCGGTCGAAATTGCCATCGGGGTCGTAGACGTCCAACACGGTGAAACAACCTTCCGGGCTTTCGCGGTCACCTCGGCTGGTTTTGACCCACAGGCGTCCATCGGTGGTGACAAACATCCCGGAAATGTCGGGCGCGGTATCCTCGACCAGGATCTTCTGCGCCGGAGTCGGGTAGTTCGAGGCGATCGCCTCCTGGATCCTCCTCGCCACACCCGTCTCCTGGTCGTTGCGGGTGACGGATTGGTATTCCCGCCGAATCACGTGCCGTACCGAACCATCGGGCTCGAATACCGTGATGGCGTAGTCGTTTCTTGCCAGGGCAGCATAGATGGTTCCATCGGGCGCGGAGGCGAACCGGTTCCACGGAAAATCGGTCGCGCCTTCGTCCATCACCAGACTCGAGAAGTTCACCTGGACGGTCTTGCCGAACAACGTAGACTGCCGCACGCCCTGCCGATTGCAGATATCCAGGAAGTAATTGTTGTCACTCTGGCCAGGGCCGCTGAAGGTCATGCGGATTCCAGCCAGGATCATCCCGTCGCCGTAGCGTTGGCCGGTGACCAGAGCCATGAACTGGCCCCCCTGATCTCCCGGGACGGTATGCGCCGTGACGCCCGCCGGTGTCCCGTCGCTGGCCAGTTCGACGATCTTGCCGGGAAATCCCTGCAGAATGCAGACCTTTCCGTCGCCCGCGCGGAACATGCCGTTGGGCGAGCGCACTTCGCCCGGTCCATCCCCTTCTCCGCCGATCGTACGCAGCAACTCACCATCGGGCGCATAGATGTGGGTTTCGCACAGTTGACTGTCCAGGATGTACAGATTGCCGTCATCGTCGGAGTCGATCGAACCGACATTGCCGAAGAAGATCTCGGCATCCTCGCCCCCGAGGCGAAACAATTCGGTCGGCTGGACTCTTTGCACGCCGCCCGGGGCCAGCGCCGGATTCTCGATGACCGGAGGTTCGGACGCCGGGCTCTGGAGCGCCAGGCCCATCAGGCCCAGGGCGAGAACGGTTGCAGTGGCAAGTCGGCGGGAACCGCAGTGCATGGTCAGTCTCCTGTCGTTCGTGAAATCGGGACCCTACCTGGGGATCCGGTAGCAGACCACCTCAAGCGGGCGAACATCTTCCTCTTCCGCGGCCTCGTCTTCGTTGCTGATTCCGCGCAGCGCATCCAGGGCGCCGGCATGTTCGCGAACGAGGATCGCGAGGTCGCCTCCGGCCAGGAACAGGGCATCTCGCTGACCGTCCCCGTCACAGGCGAAGGCCACCTGTTCGACGAAACGACCCTCAGCATCGAAGACATCCCAGGTCGAGTGGATGCCTGCTTGCTGGTCGCGGTTGCCGCGGCTGGGCAGGACCCAGATACGGCCGTCCATCCTGCAGACCAGCTCGGTGATGTCCGGTTCGGTCGGCTCCACTACGATTTCAGGGGCCGGACGGTTGCGTCTTCCGAAACGGCGGGCGCTCCCCTGGATCCTGGCGATCTCTTCGTCGGTCCGCCGGTAGGGAGTGTAATCGCGTCCAAATACCCGCGTCACCTGACCTCCCGGCCGATAGACCTGCAGCCGATAGCCATTGCGTCCGGCAGCGGCGATCACCTGTCCCTCGGCAGTCAACGCCCAGCCGCCAGTTACGGGCGACCAGTTTTCCGCCTCCAGCATTCGTCCACTGGTGAAATCTCGTTCGCGGGTTAGTTCCAGGTAGGCGGCCAACGGTGTCCCCGCCTGATCGTAGCGGGAGATGAAGCTGGTCGCCACCCTGGTATTTTCCCGCCGCGACATTCGGCGCCCGGCGAGGACCAGTTCGTCCCCGACCGTCCGAGCCGAGATCAACGCGTAGAAGCCGCCCTGCTGGGGCTCGTCCGAGCCCAACTTGAGTTCGCCGGCCGGCTCACCTTCGGGAGTGATCTTGACGATCCGGCCGGGGAAGGACTGAATCAGCCCGAGGTTTCCATCCGGCAGGAAAACCAGATCCGACAGCCGGCGCACCTCGCCCGGGCCGTCGCCCTGCCGGCCGAGAGTCTTGACATACTCCCCGTCCCGGTCGAAGACCTGCACCTCGTTCAATTGAATATCCACCAGATACACCTGGCCCGTGGAGTCCGCGTAGGCCTGGTCGATGACGCCGAGGAGGTTCTCCTCGTCATCGGGGCCTCCGATCCGCCACATCTCTTCGAGTTCGACCCTGCGCATACCTCCGGCCGGGGTCGTGGAATTCCAGACCGGGCCGGGTTCGCCCGCCGCCCCCCGTGGCAGGACTGTGAGCAGACTGAGGGTCATCAACAGGACGGATCGACGAACGAGGTGTGATGTCATGAGTACGAATCCTCGGGATGGGGGTGGAGTCGCCAGAAGAGCATAGCGAAGTTCGAAACGTACCCGATCGGGCGCCTTGTCGTACACGATCTTTGTCCGGAATCTTCGATTCGACCGTCCGACGAAACACTGGATTTGGCGACTCGTTTGCGGTAGAATCCGGAGAGCTTCCGTCGGATTCCGGCCACCATGATCCGGAAAGGGGACAGCTGAGGCAGGCCGATATACCCGATTTCCGATCAGTGAAAGGGGTGCAACATGGCCATCGTACCATTCCATATTGTGGATGTTTTTTCTGACCGACCTTTTGCGGGCAATCCAGCCGCCATCATCCCAAACGCCACCGCCCTGACCGAAATCGAGATGCTCCAGATCACGGACGAATTGTCGATGGAGGCTGGATTCGTCCTGCCCCCGGAGTCGCCGGGAGCCGATTTGAAGCTGCGCTTCTTTACGCGCCGCAACGAGGCTGTCATCAGCGGTCACGTAGCGATCGCGGCCATGGTCTCGCTGGTCGACCGCGGCTTCTACCGGGCGACGCCGGACGGCATCCCGATCCAGGTCGAAACCGGAGCCGGGGTGCTGCGGGTCGTGCTGACCAAAGAACCCGAGGGTAGTATCTACTTCCGGATGACCCTGCCCGGACCCCGCTTCGGTGAACCGGTGCCGACGGTCGAGGTAGCCGAAGCTCTCGATATCGCACCCGATCTGCTGCAGCTGTCCGGCCAGGGTCCTCAACGCGTTTCATGCGGATTCGATCAGATCGTCGCGCCGATTTCCGATCGGCTGGCGATGCGGGGCTGTCAGATTCGACCGGCCCAGCTGGGCGAACTGGCCGATCGTCGCGGAATCGGAGGGGTGACCTTGATCTGTCCGGAGACCTTCCGGCATGATTCGGACTACTATTGTCGGTTTTTTTGCGCCGACCCGCGAGGCACCGAGGATATCGCCAGCGCCACCAGCCTGGGCGCGGCCGGAGCATTCGTCGCCGCTCACGGTCTGATTCCCGGTTCCGGTCGCCTTCGCATCCGCACCGAACACGGTCACACCCGTGGCCGTCCAACCGTTGCCAGCGTCTTTGCCGACCTGCGGGCCGGTACCGTCGAGAGGATCGAAGTCCAGGCGACGGGGGTGGTCGTCATGCGCGGCTCGTTCCATTTCGAGAAAAAATCGCTGATCGCCGGAGGGTAGATGCCGTGGGATCATTGGGGAGCGAAGGCGGGCCCCTTCGCTCCTGCCCGCAACCGAGGCGTTCCTACATCAGAACCAGATCCCGGGTATCGCGAGCGATCATGACTTCCTCGTTCGTGGGAACGATCATGATCTTTACCCGTGAACTCATCTTCGAAATGATCGCTTCGTCGTGTCGCGTGGCGTTCTTGAAGGGATCCAGGACCGCGCCGATTGCTTGCAGCCCCTCGCAGGCCCACTCGCGAACCAGGGAGGCGTGCTCGCCGACTCCCGCGGTAAAAATGATGGCATCGACACGACCCAAGGCAACGGCGTAGGCCCCGATGTACTTGCGGATGTGATAACCGTACACTTCCAGGCCCAGGCGGGCGCGATCGTTGCCGTTGGCATACTCCCGCTCGACATCGCGCAGGTCGCTGCTGATGCCCGTGATGCCGAGCATGCCGCTTTCCTTGTTCAGGATCTTTTCGACCTCGGCCAGGCCGATGTCCAGGCGGCGGGCCAGGAAGCCGACCAGCGCGGGATCGACGTCGCCGCTGCGAGTGCCCATCATCAGGCCTTCCAACGGCGTCAGCCCCATCGAGGTGTCGATCGACTGGCCTCCCTGCACCGCCGCGACCGAGGCTCCGTTGCCCAGATGGCAGGTGATCAGGTTCAGGTCCGGGATGTCCCGCTCGAGAATCTGCGAGGCGCGCAACGTCACGTAGCGGTGGCTGGTGCCATGGAAACCATAGCGCCGCACCTTCATCTCTTCGTAGAACTTGTACGGAATGGGGTAGATGTAGGCGCGGTCGGGCATGGACTGGTGGAAGGCCGTGTCGAAGACGCCGACCATCGGGACCTCCGGCATGACCTTCATGGCAGCCTCGATGCCCGTGATGTTCGCCGGATTGTGCAGCGGGGCCAGAGGAATACAGTCTTTCAGGGCGCGCAACACATCGTCCGTGATCACGACCGAGCCGGAATATTCCTCGCCGGCGTGAACGACGCGATGGCCGACGGCCGCGACCTCGGCCATCGAAGAAATGACCCCGTCCTGGGGATCGGTCAGCGCCGCAAGCAGCCTTTCGATGGCGCAGGCATGGTCGGCAATGGGCTCCTCGGTGCGGTGTTCCTCGCCGCCGGGACGGTACCAGGTGTGGATTCCCTGTTCCTGCCCGATGCGTTCTACCAGTCCCTTGGCCAGGAGATTCTCGTCTTCCATGTCCAGGAGCTGCCATTTCAGAGAACTGCTACCGCAGTTGATCACCAGGACGTTCTTCATTTCACACCGTCTGCAGTGCAGTGATGGCCACGACGTTGACGATATCGTCGACGCTGCAGCCGCGTGAGAGGTCGTTCACTCCCTTGGCCAGACCCTGCATCACCGGACCGACGGCCTCGGCACCGGCCAGGCGCTGCACCAGCTTGTAGCCGATATTGCCGGCATCCAGGTCCGGGAAGATCACGACATTGGCATGTCCGGCGACAGGACTGTCCGGGGCCTTGCTCGCTCCGATTTTCGGCACGATCGCGGCATCCAGTTGCAATGGACCGTCCACGATCAGTTCGGGAGCGCGCTCACGCACCGCCTGGGTGGCCTCAACGACCTTGTCGACGTCATCGCCCGAACCACTGCCCAGGGTGCTGTACGAGAGCATGGCGACCTTCGGATCGAAGCCGCACAACGCGCGGGCGGTTTGGGCCGTCGCGATCGCGATATCGGCCAACTGGGCGGCGTCCGGCTGGGGATTCACGGCGCAGTCGCCGAAGACGATCATACCGTTTTCGCCGAACTGCCAGTCGGGGTTGACCATGACGAAGCAGCTGCTGACGACTGTGGTGCCCGGTGCGGTTCCGATGATCTGGAAGCTGGCGCGCAGGACATTGCCGGTGGAGTTCACGGCGCCGGCGACCATGCCGTCGGCCATGCCCTTGTCCACGAGCATGGCACCGAAGAAAAGTGGATCCTGCAGGGCGGCGGCAGCCTCGTCCTCGGTCATGCCCTTGTGCTTGCGCATCTCATGGTAGGTGCGCGCGAAATCGGTTTTGTAGGTCGAGAGCACGGGATCGATGACCGTCAGTTCCCCGGAGTCGATGCCGGCAGCGGACAGGTCCGCAGCGATCCTCTCCTCGTTGCCCAGCAGGATGATCCGGGCCACCTGCTGGTCACGCAGGATGCCGGCCGCCTCGAGCATGCGTGGATCGGCCGCCTCGGGCAATACGATCGTACGATTTAATTCTGCAGCCTTGCTTCTCAGGCTTTGCGTGAATTCCATCACCGGGCTCCCTTTCTGCGCATTTTCAGAGCAAAAATGGGTGATTGTTCATGGCATCCTGTCCAAGGTGATTTCGGCAGGTCCGTTAGTCAATTGACAACTCGTCGGGGATCGGCAAAAAAACAAACCCCACCGGGGAGGTGGGGCTCAGGGTTCACTGCGAAATCGGGTGGCGTTCCGTATCGTTCCGGACGGTCAGGAGCCCGAATCAGCCGGCATTGATGTCGCGTGCCGGTAGATCCGCCAGATCCTGCAACATCACGTCCCCGGTCTCGTGCATGGTCGTGAGCAGATCTGCCAGGGTGAAGCTGGCCCAGAATTCCTGCATCCGGGCGCTGAGCAGCGACCAGATCGAGCGCGTCAGGCAATCACTGGAACGATCGCACAATTCGGGATCCAGAACGCATTCGACCAGCGTCGTATGTGAATCCAGGGCGTTGATGACCTGCCACAGATTGATTTCCTCCGGTGGCTCGACCAGGCTGTACCCGCCCTTGACACCCTTGCGCGAACTGATCAGGTTCGCCTTGCGCAGCGTACCGACGACCTGCTCGAGGTACTTGCCGCTGATCTCCTGGGACTGGCTGATGGCGCTGATGGGCACCGGGTCGCCGCCATAACCCTCGGCGATCTGCAGGATGGCGCGGAGCCCGTAGCGTACCTTCGTATTGACTTTCATGGCACCGGAACGCTCCCCATGTTGTGGATTCGCACACGGTCGAACCCCTCGTATACCCCTCTTGCGAAACAATAGTATAACGGCGTTAACCAGGCAATCTACTTGTGAATTTCCGGGACTTCCTTGAGTAACAGCGACGTCAGGTGCAACGGGAGCGTCGTCGCCCGTTTGCGGTCGATATCGTGGTACACCCGCTGCACCTGGATTGGCTCGAGGTCCATGACCCGGGCCGCGTCTTCGACGGGTACGTCATGGTTCTTGGCCCACAGCAGCAGATCCATCTGGGCGTAGGGCAACACGAAGTAGAACTCGTCCTGACCCTGCTCGAGACTATAGGTATCCGTCGTCGGTACCGAAGAGCAGATCTCGTCCGGCAGTCCCAGGGCGCGGGCCATGGCATAGACCTGGGTCTTGTACAGGTGCGCGATCGGTTTCACATCGGCGGCGCCGTCTCCGTTCTTGACGAAGAAGCCCTGATCGTATTCCAGGCGATTCGGGGTGCCGGCGACCGCATAGTTCAAGCGGTCGGCATGGAAGTACTCCATCGTCTTGCGGATGCGCTGCTTGAAATTCGTCGCGGCCACGATCTCGAGGTAGGCCTGCACCGGGAGCCGCTCGGTGCGCTGCTCGCCGTCGGGATTTTCGACTACCAGCCGGTAGAAGTTCATGCGGTCGCTGTCGAGCAGGTCACCCGGCAGTACGATCTTGCTCTTCCAGCCCTCTGCGTACTCGGGTACGACGCTCTTGATCGCATGGTCGTAGCGCTCGTAACAGCCGATCGCAGCCAGGGTCGGCTGGATGTCCTCGATCGCGTACTCGATCCCCAGATGCTCGGCCAGTTGCTTGCCCAATTGGACACTGGCGCCGGAGGAGTCGCGCTCGGGCAGGAGCAGACCGAAGACCTTCCTGGGGCCGAAGGTACGCACTGCCAGTCCGGCGGTGCAACTGCTGTCGATGCCGCCGCTGATCGCGACCACCAGGCCGCGGCGCATCAGCCGTTTGGCAACGGTCTGGCGCAAAGCAGCCCCGATTTCCCCGATTTCCTTCTCCAGATCCAGGTCCAGGACGTTACGATCGAACATGGTCGTAGTGCTCCTTCTCGGCGCCACATTGCCCGTGGGGCCGGTTTTCCCTCACTTTTCCCGACAGGCCCAACGGATGGACCTCCGCCAGACTATACTCCGTCCGCGAAAATCGCCACCCGGAAAGTGATGCGGTTCAGCCCCCGGTTTCCGATCGTGGGAACACGGTGGACACCGGCGGGTGTTGCGGCTATCGTGTGCGGCAAATTTTCGGGTACGCAGAGGGATATCGGTTCCTCGATACGAATCTGGAGCGGAAAGGGAAGCAAATCGATGACCCCTGAACAGCGAACGGAATTCATCAGCACTTTGAACCTGGCGGATCTGCATCGGCATTTCGACGGATCGATTCGCCCGGAAACGCTGTGGGAGTTGTCCGAGAAGTATTACAGCGCCGTGCCCGGCTTGGACTTCGAGCAGTTCCGACACTACCTGTCCTGGGACGACAGTCTGGACAATTCTCTGCTGGACTACCTCGACAAGTTCCATGTGCCGCTGCAATACACGCAGTTCTACGATAATATCCGCCGCATTTCGTATGAATTGGCCGAGGACGCCTGGAACGATGGCGTGCGGTTGCTCGAACTGCGCATCAATCCGACGATTCACCGCCGGGCGGGGTTGACCACCCGCCAGGTGATCGCAGCGACCCGGAAGGGCTTGTCGACGTTTCAGGAAGAGCATCCGGAATTCCAGGTGGGGATTGTCGTCATCGCGATGCGTAACCACGGCGGCAACATGGCCCGTCTTCTGTTGCGCGAAGTCGTCGGCGAGAAGGAGGAATTCCACAACGGTGTCGGTGTGATCGGTTTCGATATTGCCGGCCATGAGGCTCCCTTCCCGCCGATCCTTTTCGAGAATGCGTATGCCCTGGCCGGCCAGATGGGATTGAAAAAGACCGCACACGCCGGCGAAAGTGAAGGACCGGAGAAAATCTGGGAGGCGCTGGATTCTCTCGGTCCGCACCGGATCGGTCATGGAACCAGCGCTGGGCAGGATCCCGAGCTGATGAAGCGCCTGGCGAAAGACGGAACCTTTCTTGAGGTCTGTCTCTCGTCGAATCTCCAGACCGGGGCCATCGAGAAGCTGGAAGATCATCCGTTGCCGAAGTTCCTGGACGCGGGAATCAATGTGGCCTTGTGTACGGACAACCCCACGGTTTCGAGTACTTCGCTGTCTCGGGAATACGCGATCGCGATGGAACTTTTCGGGATGAGCGAGGGCGATATCCGGAATCTGGCGGCGATGTCCTGCAAGGGAACGTTCCTGGAGGCCGGGTGTCGATGTTCGGTCGAGCGGACTGGTGCCCAGCATTGAATCCGGGAAACAATCCCCGTATTCTGCGGGTCAGGGTAAATTTTGAACGCGGGGCGGGTGGCTCCGAAACGAACGAGGCGCAAAGACATGGGTAAGATCAAGAGAATCGCCATTTTGACGGGCGGCGGCGATGTCCCCGGATTGAACAACGCGATGAAGCAGGTCGTCTACCGGGCGCACAAGGCGGGCATCGAGGTTGTCGGATTTCGGCGCGGCTGGGGTGGTCTGGTAAACTATCGGATCGATGGCGATCCGGAATGGAACGACCGCTGGGTGACGACTCTCGAAGGCCTCCACGTTCGAACGATCGATCGAACCGGGGGAACGTTCCTGCACACCTCGCGCACCAATCCGGCCCAGATGCGGGAGAAGGATCTGCCCGAGCATCTGCGCAAGGAGGGCCAGAAGTTTCCGATGGATGTCACCGAAACGGTGATCGCCAATCTGGAGGCGCTGGAGATCGACGCCCTGATTCCGATCGGCGGCGACGACACGCTCAGCTACGCTGCGCGTTTGAACCAGGAAGGATACCCGCAGATCGCGATTCCCAAGACGATGGACAACGATGTCTATGGGACCGACTACTGCATCGGTTTCGGTACGGCGATCACGCGCTCGGTCCAGGCGATCAGCGATATGCGCACACCGATCGGCAGCCACGAGCGAATCGGTCTGATCGAGCTTTTCGGACGCAACAGCGGCGAGACTTCGCTCATCGCCAGCTATCTGGCCAGCGTCGACCGGGCCATCATCTCCGAGGTGCCTTTCGATGTGGACAAGTTGGCGGCGATGATTGTCCACGACAAGGAACAGAATCCCTCGAACTATGCGATCATGACCATCAGCGAGGGTGCCCTGCCTCTGGGCGGTGACATCGTGCAGTCCGGTACCGAAGATGCCTACGGCCACAAGAAGCTGGGAGGCATTGGTCTTTGGACTGCGGAAAAGATGCGTCAGTTGACAGGTTTCAACGTGACCTACCAGCCGTTGGGGTACATTATGAGATGCGGAGCCCCGGACTCGCTGGACCGCATGGTGGCGATGAATTTCGCGAATTTGGCCATGGACATGCTGTTGGACGGTGCCAGTGGTTTGATGACAGCCCTGCAGGACGGCAAGTATACCACGATCGGGCTGAACTCGGTGATCGAGGGAGTCAAACGGGTCGAGGTGGACCGATTCTATGACAAGAAGGAATACCGACCGGTCGTGCAACGGGTTCAGAATCTACCCATGTTCCTGAGATAGAGGATCCCTCACGTCGGAGGATGCCTTGGGTGCTCTTCGCATCGCGCGCCTGACGATTGCCCTGTTGCTTTTCGCCATCGCTGGATGGTTGTTGCGCGGCTATGTGACCGACGACACATTCATTCATCTGCGCTATGCCCGCCACCTGCTGGAGTTGGGCGAATTCTCTTTCAATCCGGGTGAAGCCACCTACGGTGCGACCAGCCCCCTGTGGATCTTCGGCATCGCTCTGTTCATGAAACTGGGCCTGGCGCCGCTGACCGCGGTCTGGGCCCTGGGCATCCTTTCGGGTCTGGCCGCGATTCTGACCCTGGACCTGATCCTGAGCCGGATGACCTTCTCGGATCGCTGGAAGGCCATCTTCCTGATCGTCGCCGTAAGCGATGTCTGGTTCCTGCGCTGGACCTTCTCGGGCATGGAAACACCCCTGGCCACTTTTCTGCTGCTGGTGTTGCTGTGGCCGGTTTTTTCAGGCCGTGAACGCGGCTGGAGCATCACGCGGGAACCACTGTGGGTGCGTTACCTGGGGTGGGGCGCCGCCGCCGGCTTGGCGGGATTGACGCGGCCGGAATTGATGTTGGTCGGACCGCTGGCCTTGCCCTGGTTGCTTTGGTTCGAGTACTTCCGTGCCACCAGTGGGGCCTCTGATCGCTGGCATTCCCGACCTCACAAGCCCCTGATTGCGGCGCTCGCCGGATGGGGGGTGGTCGTGGGACCGTGGTTGGTCTATGCCGCCTGGGCTTTCGGCCGGATCACACCGGGTACGGCAACAGCCAAGAGCTCGGCGATCCATTTCGCACCCGTGCAGTGGATCGAGTCTTTGGCTCGCTCGAGTGCCCAACTGGCTGCGGTGCAAGGACCGTTGTGGTTGGGCCTGCTGCTTCTGATCGCCCTGGTGCTGTATCGGAACCATGGTCCGGGGCGCGAGGACCGGGGTCCGCAGAAGCCCCTGAAGACGGGTGTGCCACTGCTGGACAATCGGACCCAGGCAGGGCCGGAGCGCAAGTCTCCCGGCTTGACCCCGCTCTCGGTCTGGAGCCCGGTAGCACTGATGGGGATCGCCGCGACCTGGGTTCTGGCGCTGCTGGGCGGTTACGCGCTGAAGCAGGTGTGGATCATCTCGCGCTATGTCGCTCCGCTCGCGCCGGTGCTGATGTTGGCCATGGCCGTTTGTGCCGAATGGCTCATGAACGGCCGGAGGGTCGGGCCGCGCGGCCGGATCATCGGCCGGTCGATCATTGGTACCATGGTGGGCCTGACGCTGTTGCTGAATTGGGGCATCCTGATCGGACAGGTTCGTCCCCACGCGCGCGAGTTCCCGGCCGGTATCGAGAAATGCTACTTCGGGATCGGCGAATGGATCCGTGACAACACGCCGGAAGATACCGTCGTGGCGGCGCTGGACATCGGGGCACTCGGCTATGCCAGCGAGCGTCGTGTACTGGATCTGATGGGGCTGGTCAGTCCTGAAATTCTGGAGATCGGGCGTGATCTGGGGTTTGCCGAAATGGTCGAAGGAGGCCAGTGGCTGCAGGCACGAAGCGATCCGCCGGATTATTTCGTGGATCGGGCTGAAGAACCCGACCGTTGGGCGGGGCGGGTGGTCGGCGATACCCGGTTCTCACTGCTGCAGAGCTGTGAGCTGGGCGGCGTCGGACTGCGCGAGACGCAGACCTGGTATGTGGCGCTCTATCGCCTGGATCCGGTCACCAGTCGTACGAGCCCTTCGGCCGGGGAGTAGTCCCGGGCCGGGCGACGTTTGATGACCATCAGACTGACATCGTCCTCGAAGGGCTTGCCGCCGCCGTAGGCCCGGACACCCGCTATGACGTCTTCGATGATCTGCTCGGCATCGCGTTCCAGGAGGGGCGTGGCCAGGCGCACCAATCCGTCGCGGCCGAGTTCCTCCGGCTCGCTGCCATCTTCCGTGCAATGGCTTCCGCCGCACAGTCTTTCGGTGACCCCGTCGCTGAACAGCAACAGCACTTCGCCGGGGCGCAAGGCCAGGTGGGCGCGACGATAGGTCGCTTCCGGCAACGGTCCGAGCACGGGCCCGCTCGTCTTCAGCTCATAGGTTTCGCCCTCGGGCGTCAGCAACAAAGGGGGACAGTGGCCGCCGTTGACGTAGGTCAGGTTTCCCTCGGCGTTCAATTCGCCGTAGAACATCGAGATGAAGCGGCTGGTCAGGCCGCTCCGGTGGATCACCTTGTTTAGCCGGCTCACCGTGGTCGTGATTTTCTCGTTCTCTGCCTGTCCCATGCGCAGGCCGATGACGACGTCACGCGCCTGCAGGGCCGCGGGCAATCCGTGACCGCTGGCGTCGGCAAGCATCAGACCCAGGACGCCATCGTCCACTTCCTGTACGTCATAGATATCGCCGCCCACCTGCTCGGCGGGGATGCTGACAGCGGCAATCTCGAACCCCTCGAGTTGGGGCAGTCGGTCCTGCTGCAACGACTGCTGGATGATCCGCGCCTGTTCCATCTGACCGGCCAACGCCTGTTCCCGCAACTTGATGCCGACGGTGGCCCGGATCGTTTCGAGCAGGACCACCAGATCGTCCTTGCTGCCGGTGTGCTCCAGGCCGAGGCTGATGATGTAGGCTGGATCGCGCCCGACCATGATCGCGGCGGCATCCACCTCCGTGAATCCGGCTTCGACTTCCGGATCCCAGCCGGGAGAATCTGGCGAGATGACCCACAGCCGGTTCTCCTCGATGTCCCGGATCACCTGGTAGGACTTGGGTATCACCTTGCCGGCGATTCCCGGGCCTGGTCCGTTGATGCTCTTGATCAATTCGTAGTCGCGGTCGCGTTCCCGGTAGATCCGGCCGCTGATGACTCCGAGGGCAACAGATGCGTCGTCCTCGACCAGCAGGGAAAGGATTGCTTCCAGCATCGGTTCGGTACCGACCCGGTGATCAATTTCCTGCAGCATGTCTTCAAACGCGCGGAACAATTTTTTTTGCACGAGGTGGCCTCTTGGGATCGGGTCGGATGACGGTCACGCCCCAAGGTTAACCGGGGTGGAGGGCGGGCGCATCCGTTTTTCGAAACCTTGCAGAGAATTTACCTCGTCGGGAACCGGTCCGGCCCCGGTGTGTTGGCGGCTGGACGCACCCGGCGGTCGAGAGTATCGTAGGTGCGACCCGTAGGATCATGGCAAGGGCAGCGCCGAAAGGATTTTTCGTGAACGAAGCCGACCGCATCGAGGGATTGCAGACCAGCTACCGCGCCATGCGCGAAGAGATCGCCAAAGTCATCGTGGGCCAGGAAGAGGTCATCGACGAGATGATGATCGCGCTGTTTTCGGCCGGACACGTACTGCTCGAGGGAGTGCCGGGACTGGCCAAGACGCTGCTGATCAGCAGTCTGGCGCGGGTCATGGAACTGAGCTTCAATCGGATCCAGTTCACGCCGGATCTGATGCCCAGCGACATCACCGGATCCGAGATCCTCGAAGAAGATCACGGCACCGGCCGTCGCGCTTTCAAGTTCGTGCGCGGGCCGATTTTCGCCGACGTGGTACTGGCCGACGAGATCAACCGGACCCCGCCCAAGACCCAGGCCGCCTTGTTGCAGGCCATGCAGGAATGCCAGGTCACGGCCGGTGGCCAGACCTTCGATCTGGGCAATCCGTTTTTCGTACTGGCGACCCAGAATCCGATCGAGCAGGAGGGTACCTATCCGTTGCCCGAGGCCCAACTGGATCGATTCATGTTCAACGTGCTGATTGACTATCCCGATTTCGAGGAGGAAGTCCGGATCGTGGAGAGCACCACGGGCGGCACACCCGAGGATATCAACTGTGTCCTGACCGGCGAGCAGGTGCTGGCCGCGCAGGATCTCGTTCGGGAAGTGCAGGTCGCCGGCAACGTAACCGAATACGCCGTGAACCTGGTTCGTGCGACGCGCGTGGGGTCGGGGACGGAAGTCGCTGCCGCCACCGAGTTCCTCTCCTGGGGCTCGGGACCCCGTGCTGCCCAGTACCTCGTACGCGGCGCCAAGACGCGCGCGATGCTGGACGGGCGGCCGGTACCGGATATCGAAGACGTCCGGCGTCTGGCACATCCGGTGCTGCGGCACCGCCTGGTGACGAATTTCCACGCCGAGGCGGAGGAGATCCCGAAGGACCGCATCATCGATCTGATCCTCGAGCAGGTTTCTCCGTGAGCAGAACGGCTTTGTCCCCGGACTTTGTCGGTCGCCTGGGGCGACTCGATCTCGTGGCGCGCCTCGTCGTCGAGGGCTTCCTGACCGGTTTGCACCGCAGCCCGTACCACGGATTCAGTTCCGAGTTTGCCGAGTACCGGCAGTACATTGCCGGCGAGTCGACGAACAACATCGACTGGCGTGTCTACGCCAAGACCGATCGCCACTACCTGAAGGTCTTTACCGAAGAGACCAATCTACGGGCTACCATACTGGTCGACTGCTCGGCCAGCATGGATTTTCGCGGTGACGAACAGCGGATGACCAAGAAGCAGTATGCGGCGACGTTGGCCTCGGCACTGTCGTACCTGCTGTTGCGCCAGAACGATTCCGTGGGGCTGGTGACTTTCGACGAGAAACCCTTGCAGCGGGTGCCGGCGCGATCGATGCGCAAGCAACTGTTCCAGCTCCTGAAGGTGTTGGACGAGTTGCCGCCCGGAACGGGGACGCGACTGGGGCAGGTATTGCATTCGGTGGCCGAACGCATTCAGCGCCGCGGATTGGTTCTGTTGATTTCCGACCTGATGGACGATCCGCAGGAGATCCTGTCCGGCCTGAAACATTTCCGTCATCGAGGTCACGAGGTCATCGTTTTCCAGGTCCTGGATCCCCGCGAACTGGATCTGGACTTCGCCGGCGAAGTGGAGTTTGTCGGACTGGAGACTCCGGAGCGACACCTGCGTCTGGAACCGGCGCACCTGCAGGAGAGCTACCGTCGCCGCGTCGAAACCTGGCGTACGGAATTGCGGCGTGAGTGCCGCCGGCGTCTGATCGACATCGTCGAGATCACCACCGACACTCCGTTCGAGAACGGCCTGGGAGCGTATCTCCAGAAACGGCGACGGATGTACTGATGCCTCTTTCCTTTGCCAATCCGGCCCTGTTGTTCGGCGCTCTGGCCTCGGCCCTGCCGGTGATCATTCATCTGATCAGCCGTCGCCGTGTACGTCGGGTGCCGTTCAGCGATCTGCGGTTTCTGGACGATGTGCAGTCGCAGCAGGCGCGCAATCTGGGCCTGCGGCGTTGGCTACTGCTCCTGTTGCGGGTCCTGGCCCTGTTGCTGATCGCCCTGGCCGCGGCGCAACCCCGCTGGGGGGGCTTGGCCGCCTCGGGTCGCGGCGCACGTTCCGTGCTCTTTGTTCTGGATACGAGCGCGAGTATGCAGACGCAGTTCCGTGATGCGACCCGGCTGGATGCGGCCCGCTCGGATCTGGACCGCATGTTGGGCGCCCTGCCGGGCGACGCGTCGGTACAGATCCTGACCGCCGGCGCCGTGACGGCTCCACGCTTCGACGACTGGCTTCCGGCGGCCGCGGCCGCCGGAGCGGGGCGGGATATTCCGGGGACCGACGGTGCGTTGGACGAAGTGGCGCTCCTGCGTGAAGCGGCTCGTCAGGTGAGCCGCGCGCCCGGAACACCGGTCGAAATCGTGTTTCTGGGTGATTTGCAGAGTGGGCCGGAGCCGGACGATCTGGCGGATGCGGCGCGGAAGCTGACGGACGCCGGTCCGGTGCAGATCCTGTTGCGGGCGGTGGGCACGGAAGTCCCGGGAGGGGGGATCTTGCGCGTGGATCTGCCCGGACGCTCGGTCCTGCCGGGAGAGAGTATTACGCTGCGTACGCTGGTCGACAGCGACTCCCCCGAAGAGGTCGTTCGTCTCGACCTCGATGGGCACATGATCGCCGAATCGGTCAGTCGACCGGCCGGAGCCGCTGGCGGTGCCCAGTTT
>JANTGJ010000028.1 GCA_024762975.1 Candidatus Krumholzibacteriia bacterium | reverse complement strand
ATCAGCCGAAAAACCGTGGTTTTACCGGAGCCGTTGGGACCGACCAGGCCGATTTTTTCGCCGGGATTCAGCTGGAAGGAGGTCTCCACAAAGAGAATCTGGCGACCATAGCGTTTGGAAATATTGGTCAGGGCGATCATGGGTTGGCGAACTTGCTCCCGGGGGTGAGATGTGATCGATCGACAGCTGGCCGATGACGCGGCCGGAAGATTCCAAGGTACCGCACGGAGCAGCAAAAAGAAAAGGTTGTGCCGCAGTGAATGTGTCCGAGGTCGCCGGGGGCCGCATTGACTGCGCGATTTCTCCGTGATACGTTTTCGAAACAACAACACATCGACGCGATCCGGAAGGATGGGGCACCCGTCGTGCGTAAACTCCGCCACAGGAAAACCGTTGCCGCAATCACTGCGCTGTTACTCCTGTTTTCCTTCGCCACCGGTGCCACCGGGCATTCGGGCCCGGCGGCCGTTTCCGGCGCGACACCCGACACCGGCGGCAGCCGCGAAGAGGCGGACACCACGGCCCCGTTGACTCTCCGGGTTGGCGCCTACGACAATCCTCCCAAGATCTCGACCGACGCTTCCGGCGACGTGAGCGGGTTCTGGCCCGACCTCCTGAATTCCATCGCGAGCGCCGAAGGTTGGCAGCTTCAATATGTACCCGGATCGTGGCAGGAGAGTATCGATCGCCTGAAGGCCGGCGAGGTCGACCTGATGCCCGACGTGGCGTATACCCCTGATCGCGCTCGCGGAATGGATTTTTGTGAAGCGTCGGTCCTGCTCAGTTGGACCCGGCTCTATGTCCGGCGAGGGGTCGACTGGTTCCAGTCCATCGAAGATCTCGAAGGCCGCACCGTGGCTGTACTGCGCGGCAGCGTCAACCTCGAAGGACCAGCCGGACTGCGCGAAATCGCCGATGCGTTCCAGTTGACGGTCCACTACCTGGAACTGGAGAACTATGATGCGGTCTTCCGTGCCATCGAAAGCGGGCAGGCCGACGCGGGCATTTCGAACCGCAATTTCGGAGACCTCAACGCTGGTCGATTTGCGATCAGCCAGACCTCGTTCGTATTCCAGCCCGTGAGCTTGAAATTCGCCGTCTCTCGACAAAGAGTCGATTCCGCATTGATCCGCGCCCGACTGGACGCCGAACTGGCTGATCTGAAGCGGGATCCAAACTCGCTCTACTACGATCTGTTGGGTCAATATTTTGAAACCGAGATCGCCGAACGCGAGGTACGTGTATGGCCCGACTGGGTCACACGCACCCTGCAGATCCTCGCGTTGCTGCTGGTATTTCTATTTGGTGCCGTGGTCTATACCCGCGTCCAGATCAAACGCCGCACGCGGGAGTTGCGTGAGACCGTCGTGGCTCTCGGGGAGCGGGAACGCCGCTACCTTGAGATTTTCAATTCGCCGACGGATGCCATTTTCATTCACGAGGCGAACACAGGCAAGATCCTGGAGATCAACGATCCCGCGCTGGAGATGTTCGGCGTCACCCGCGAATCGATGATCGGCCGTACGGTCGAAACGTTCAGCTCCGGGGAACCGCCGTATTCCGTGGTCGAAGCCATGGCGCACATCCAACGGGCGCGGCAGGAAGGTCCGCAGGTCTTCGACTGGCGCTCGCGTCACAGCGATGGCCACCTGTTCTGGACCGAGGTGGCTCTACAGGTGACCCATATCCTGGATCAGGAATGTATCCTCGCGGTCGCCCGCGATGTGGATGCGCGCCGGACCGCGAACGCCGCGCTGGCCGCAGAGCAAGAACGCCTGGCGGTCACGTTGCGCAGTATCGGCGATGCCGTGATCACGACCGACATCGAAGGGCGAATCGGCCTTCTCAATCGTGTGGCCGAGGAGCTGACCGGATGGACGGCAGCCGAGGCCCACGGTCTGCCGCTACACGAGGTGTTTACGATCGTGGACGGCGCGAGCGATCGACCGCGCACGGATCCGGTACGGCGGGTGCTGGCCGACAACGACATCATCGCCCTGCCGAGCGACACGTTCCTCTACACCAAGGATGGGCGTCGGCGGCAAATCGCAGACAGCGGAGCACCCATCCGGGACGCCGAAAGCCGGATCATCGGTGTGGTGCTCGTTTTCCGGGACATCACCGAACAGGCACGCCAGGAAGCCGAAGTCCTGAAGGTCCGAAAACTCGAATCGGTCGGAGTGCTGGCCGGAGGAATTGCCCACGATTTCAACAACATCCTGGCCGGGATTCTGGGCAATCTGGAATTGAGTCTGATCGAACTGGGCCCGGAGGGACCGGCTACGCCCCTGCTGCGGGAAGCCGAAGGGGCGGTGCATCGGGCGGAAAAGCTGACCAAGCAATTGCTGACCTTCGCCCGCGGCGGCGAACCGATCAAGGAAGCCGCTTCCCTGGCCGACATCATCCGCGAATCGGCCGGATTTGTCCTGCGCGGCAGCAATGTGGCTTGCCGCTACGATCTTCCGGACGAACTGTGGCTGGTCCACTCGGATCCTGGACAGATCAGCCAGGTGGTCCAGAACCTCGTCCTGAACGCCCGGCACGCCATGCCCGATGGCGGCATCATCGATATCACCTGTCGTAACCTGACCGGACCCGATGCTCCCCGGTTGCCGGGACTCGACCCCACCGATTGTGTGGTGATGACCATCCGCGACAACGGAGTGGGAATCCCGTCGAAAATCATCGAACGGATCTTCGATCCCTATTTTTCCACCAAACAGGACGGCGGCGGACTGGGCTTGGCGGTCACCCACTCGATCATCGTCAAGCATGGCGGCCAGATCCTGGTCGACTCTCATCCAGGCCAGGGAACGACCTTTACGGTCTATCTGCCGGCTCTGCGCCAGGCAGCCCCATCCGACAGCAAGGACCCGACACCCGTGAAAGGAAATTTCCACGGGCGGGCGTTGGTGATGGATGATGAGGAATCCGTTCGCACGACCACTTCTCGCATGCTGGGTCGGATGGGGTTCACCGTGGTCAGCGTCGCCAGCGGCGCGGACGCGGTCGCGGTGGTCCAGGAGGCCTCGAAATCCCACCAGGGATTCGAGGTCATCGTTCTCGACCTGACGGTTCCCGGCGGTGTCGGCGGACTGGAAACTTCGCGTCGAATCCTCGAAATCTCGCCGCAGGCCAAGATCATCGTGGCCAGCGGGTATTCGAATGACCGGGTCATGGCCAACTACGCTGAATACGGTTTCTCCGGGGTACTTTGCAAGCCATTTGTCATGAAGGATCTCTATCGGGTCATGGAGTCGATCGGTCTGTAGCCAACCGGGTCACCGACCGACCGAAGTGGAGCCGCCTGGGAAATCGACGACCGGAGCGGGGCGCTCCGGTCTCAGATCGTATCCAGCCGCTCTCCCCTGCGCAGCCGGTGCCTCAGTCCCATCAATCGGGCATCCAGTTCACGCAATTCGGTCAAATTCGCTTTCTCCTGTTCGCTCGGCTCGATCACTTGCGACATCGCGCCATTGGCGATGATCACCCGTCGGTCCCCCATCAGGGCCAGAATCGGGTCGTGCGTCGCCATCAGGACGATCTTTTCCTGCTGGATCAGAATTTCCAGCGCCTGCTGCCGGTCGATGCCCGCGTTCTCGATCTCGTCGATCAACACGACCGGACTGGCGCTCAGTACGGCGGTGTCAGCGATCATCAGGGCGCGCGACTGGCCACCGGAGAGCGAGGTAACCGGAGTATCCAGGCCAAAGGGTTCGCCGGCCAGTTCGTTTGCCCAACTCCAGATTCGCTGGATCTTTTCTTCCGGATCGGCGGCCTGACGGCTCTCGGCGTGCAGCGCCAGGAATTCCTGAACGGTCAGATCCATGACGAAATTCATATTCTGGGAGAGCTGCGCTACCAGCTTGTACTCGGAATCGAAACGCCATTTGTCGCCGGGCACCTCGCCGTTGATCAGCACATGGCGCCCCGTGGGCGTGTCGCCGCGGGCGACCCATTCGATGTCCGCCAACAGGCGGCTCTTGCCGCTGCCGGTCGGACCGACAATGCAAACGATCTCACCGACCTTCACCGTCAGTTCGCGGACCGATTCGTCGCTGCCGTCCTTGGCGCGTCCGCCGCGAATGGTCACTTCCGAGACCTTCTGCTCGCTCGTACCGAGAAACGACTCCATGTCAGCCAGGAAGTCCCCGAGTTGCTCGAGCAGCTCGGAGTCGAGGACTTCCGCCAGCACGGCTTCGGGCTGGTCAGTCAGATTCTCATGGCCCTGGTCGCCCAGAAACTGTTGCGCAAACGGCCAACGTGCCAGCAATTCCTCGACCGTCAAGCTCTTCAGCTCGCGACTCATGAATCCCCTCCACCCGGCGTGAAGTCCTGCGGGCCGCCGTCGGTCTTGGTGCCGGTCGGCATTTCGAGATCCATCTTGCGCACGTTGCCCATCTGGAAGTCCGATCCGATGCGTGTTTCGCCCAGGCAGTAGGAGCACAGCGCGGCGGGCATCGAGAAGCGCAGGCGTTTCCCCTCGACCGTGGCCGTCTCTTCGCCCTCGGTCCAGACCGTACTCAGTTCGAAGCTGCCCTGGCCGGTGATGCCATTGACATGCAGGATACGCGCTTTGGTGTTCACGCCACGAACGCGGGCCGCAAAGACCTCGCGCTCGGCCTGGCTGACGATATCGCCCTTGGTGATGATGATCAGGTCGGCGGCCTTCAGCATCGGGCCGATCTTCTTGGGCGTCCCGGTGCCGCTGAGATTGTCGATCACGCACACGGCCATCACTTCACGGATGTGCGGCGAGCAGCGATTGCACAGGCCGGCACTCTCGCTGACCAGGACGTCCAGCCCCTCGGCGAGCCCCCATTGCACACACTCTTCGACATTGGAGACGAAGTAGTGATCCGGGCACAGCGCACCGGCCAGTCCCTTGCGCACGGCAATCCCGTTCTTCTGATACAACTCGTCGTCGTCCGTCGACAAGCAATCGAATTTCACGACTCCGACCTTGCGACCGGCGGCCTTCAGGTGCTCGAGCGTCTTGATGATCACGGCGGTCTTGCCCGAGCTCGGCGGTCCACTGACCGTGACGAATCTCATTTCGTTCCTGCTTCCTCGAAGAGGGCATTCACCTTCGGGATCAGTTCGCCCAGATCGTTCTCGTGGATGAAGTCCCAGCCCAGCCACATCAGCGGCGCATTCTCCGGGACGTGGTTGGACACTTCCGGGTGGCAGCTCGGAAACAATCCGCGGTGCGCCAGGATCTCTCCCACTTCCCGGGTCGCGAAGAATTCGGCCAGGCGGTAGGCCTCCGGGGGAGCCGATTTTTTCAACAGCATGAATATGGGGCTGACGATGGCGCCGTCCTCCGGCCAGACGATCTCGGCGTTCGAATTGAACTGGGCCATCTTGCTGAAGAAATACGGAATGACCGACACCAGCGGGCCCTTGCCGCCCTTGGGCGCGAAACGGCCCGCGGTCTGGCTCGGATGCATCCCCTCGAGCAGGTTGCGACCCACGGCGCGCACACCGTCTTCTCCGAAATTCTTGTAGATCGAGAGCAGGATGCCGTTGAACAGATCGAAGTCGCCGACCGGCATCGCGATCTTGCCCTCGTATTCGGGGCCCAGAACCTCTTTCCAGGTACGGGGCACCGGGGAACCTTCGGGCAGTTGTGTCTTGTCGACCAGGAACACCGCCGGCACCACGGCCAACAGGGAATAGTGGCCGTCAGGATCCTGCAGCTTGTACGAAGAAACCAGCTCATTGTGGGATCCCCAGGATCGGTCGACGAAGACCCCGGCCTCCTTGAACCGCGCCATGTTGCGCCGGTCGAAGAAGGCCTCGAATCCGGCCGACAGGAACAGGTCCGGCAGGTCGTCTTCGGTGTGGATGGTGCGCAATCCCTCGTCCAGGATATCGGCACCCACGGAAGCCGCCGCCAGCTTCACGCCGATCGTCTTGCCGCTTTCGGCCGTGATCCGCCTGCTGACCTCGTCGAAGGCCTCGAGCAGCGGGATACGCACCGGACAGGGCAGCAATCCGGCCACGCGAATATCTCCCGAACTGGGAAATATCTGGTTCTCGTCCTTCGCCACATCGAGGGTAACGTCCCCGGCTTGCCGATTCGCCTCGACGGCATTCTTCAGCAGCGAGGTAAAGGCCCCCAGATCCTTGCTCTTGGACTGCACGGCCTGCGCCAGCGTCACCATCTTGCCCTGCACCCTGCGCTTGCTTTCGTCGCCGACGTGTTCGTAACCGTTGGCCACAAAGACATCCACGGTCTCGGGGTAGCGCTCCGTGATATCGAAAAGAGTCATCTCCGCGGAGATCATCGTCTGGGACATTCCGTACTCCTTGAACACGAACCCACGTATTTGTGGACCCATGCATCCAATTTAAGCTTCACGCAACGGATCGCAACCCGAAAACGCCGACTTGCAGCCAGATTCGGAACGCACCCATACACTCGAACGGGGAACGCCGCAGGCAGGCGGGAGTGGTTTTCAGCAGGCGGGAGCCGCTATTTCACGAGCACCACACGCACCACCGCTTCCCGCCCCCCGGCCGACAGCCGGCAGAAGTAGGTCCCGGAGGCAACCTGCCGCCCCTGGCCGTCGCGACCATTCCAGACCACTTGCTGACGGCCTGCGGACTCGACTTCTCCGGAGCGCAGCGAGCGTACCAGGCGCCCGCGCAGATCGAAGACCTGCAGGTCAACGGCCGACCGTTCCGGCAATTCGTAGCGAATCGTCGTACTCGGGTTGAAAGGATTGGGTGCTGCCCCGCGTAGGGCGAAGGCCGCTTGCGGCGTCTCGGGTGCCCGGCTGGCACCGACACCCTCGGTAACCACCAACAGTCGATCGATGGACATCGGAGGAAACACCTCGCGTGCACCGGACGGCCATTCGATCACCATCGAATCGACCGCGGCCGTGTGACCGAGGCCGAATTCCACGCGGGGTGAACTCTGCGACAGCATGCCCGAGCTGGATTGGACATCCCGCACCAGTTCCTTGCCGCCGACCGTGAGCCGTATTCGCGCTCCGTATGCGGACGTGTTCGACGGCCCTCCGTGCAACTCGACATGCAGCCAATGATGCCCTGCATCGTAGGTGTTCAGTAGCAGTACATTGTCACCATTGCGACCGGTGTAGACATCCAGATCCCCGTCGCCATCAAAATCATCCCAGACCGCGGCGCGGCTTTCGCCCACCCCCCCCGGCACCGAGACCGGATTGAACGAGCCGCCGCCCGCATTCCAGAACAGGCGATCCTCCTGGCCGTATCGGGCCAGGTAGAGATCCAGCAATCCGTCGTTGTCGAAATCGCCCCAACTGGCTCCCTGGCCATTGCCCGCATCACCGAGCGCGGGATCGGCTACTTCGGTAAACGTACCGCCGTCGTTACGAATCAATACATCGTCCAGGCCGTCGTTCGCGATATACAGATCGATCCAGCCGTCGTTGTCGAAGTCACCCCAGTCGACGCCGGCTCCCGGCGCGGAACTGGTCAGTGGTTCGGTGCCGCCCTCGTCGGCGAATCCCAGCAGTTCGTAGTTCACCAGGAACGAGTTGCGCGCGTAGTTGACCACGAGCACATCCTGATCGCCGTCATTGTCGAAGTCGCACCAATCGGCGCCCGCACTGAGGCCGCCCACGGCCAGTGGACCGTCAGTCGATGGAACAAAGAACCAATCGCCCGAACCGGGGTCGCCGATCGATGTGTAGGTGAGATTCGGCGCGCCGGCCATGACCAGGTACAGATCGATCAGACCGTCGGCATTCAGGTCGGTCCAGGACACATCCACGCAGGGTCCGGTGTCGCCCATGAACGGCAGGTCCGTCTGCAGGAAGGTGCCGTCGCCCTCGTTGCGGTACAGCAGGTCCGCCTCGTTCAGACGCGCCACGTACAGATCGGCGTCGCCGTCGTTGTCGTAGTCGGCCCATGCGGCATCCGTCGCGGCTCCGACATCACCCAGCGGCGCTGCGGTCACATCGACGAAGGTGCCGTCGCCCTGGTTCTCTAGCAGTACATCGGCCGAACCGTGATTGGCCACGAAGAGATCCACGTCCCCGTCATTGTCGTAGTCCGCAGCGGCTATGCCACGGCTGTCGCCGCCGACCGCGGTCGGACCACTGGTGACCGGCTGAAAGAGGGTCACTGAGCAACCGACCGGACAGGCGCCGATCGTCAGGCCGCCGCAGGCAGAGCCTCCGTCAGGATGCCAACCCGGTGCGCAGGGGGAGTTCTCGTACAGGCTCAAATCACCGGCCGCGGCGTCACAATAGACCGGATCGAGTGAGAAATTTCCATCGCCGGCGTCCTTACCCAACAGCATTCCGACCCAATCGCCGTTGGCGTTGCCGAAAAGATTGCTGCAATCCAGGAACATACTGTCGGCCGGCGCCTGTCCCTCGACAGGTAGCCCGGCGCCGATCGAACCGGTGATCAATACGCGCGAGGCGACAGGACTCGAACCGCCCGACAGGTAGATCACCTGCCCGGTATCGGCCGCGTTGGCGTGGAAGGTGCAGCCCTCGACGATCGGGGATGCCGCCACGCAACGGATCGCTCCGCCCTTTCCGGCTTCGTTCTGCTCGAAAACCACATTGCGAATCGTCGGCGACGCCCCCTCCAGCAGGATCGCCCCGCCACCGTCCTGCACATAGCCGCCGCGAATCGTCAGACCTTCGATCACGAACTCGGGGCCCTCCCCCTGATCCAGGGTCAAAGCACGGCGCTCCTGGCCCGGCGCTCCTGCCAGATCCAGAATGCAGGTCGTCGGATCACCGCTTTCGGAACGCAGCGTGATCAACTTGCCCTCGAAATTCAGATCATAGTTCCCAGGACCGGAATAGACGCCGTCCGCCAGCACGATCTCCACGTGGTCTGCCGCCGCATCGATCGCATCCTGGATCGTGGCGTACTCGAGCGGCACGTTCAGACCGCCGCCGGGATTGAAAGTGAAGGTCATCGTCTCGGCCGGCGCGCTGATCTCCTGGATGTCCAATTCGATCTCCGCACCATTCCACCAGTAGGCGTCCGGCGTGGTGTCCGGTCCGAAGTCGGTGTACGCCGAGGCCCCCCACAGGTCATTGTAGTCGCCATAGTTGCGGCTATTTTCCAGATCCCATTGGCCATCCGCCTGGACGAGCGTAACCTCGTAGTGCTGGCTGTAGGTCTGCTGTTCGTCATCATTGCTACCGGTCGGATCGCAATGCCAGATCGCCAGGCCACCATCGGGCAATCCCACGTTGCGCCCCGTCCGGCGCAGATTTTCGAACAGGTAGTAGTCGGCGTATCCCTCACTGTAGCGGTAGATCGTATTGCTGCCGGCTACGACCGGGATGTCGGGCATGAACCCATTCAGATCGACGATGTTCGCCCAGCCTGCCAGATACTTCATGTAGGCCGAAGGCTCCTGCGGGTTGGTGCTCGAAGTCGAAGCACACATCACGCAGAAGCGCCCCACACCGCGGGACGAGCCGTCGTAGTCGTAGAGATCCGGCCAAAAGCCGATCATATGCCCGTTCTCATGGCAGAAAGTGGAAAGCGTCAGCGAGGTACCCATTCCGGTGACCTGATAGCGGTACGATGAAACACCGTCGGCGCTGAAATTCAATCCGGTGCCGGAATGCGGCCACAATCCATTGGACCATCCGCAGTCCGTGTATCCCGCATAGAAACAATTGATGGCGTCGATGTAGCCGTCACCATTGGCATCGTACTGGCTGAAATCCAGTCCCTGATTGTTCAGGTCGATCAGCGCCTCGCGCACCATTTCCCGGGCGCGCGTGCCGTACGTGGCATCGCAGTCGTCATAGTAACTCTTGGGATAATTCGCACGATACCAGTAGGCCGGGACATGATTCGTGTAGTCCAGCATCCCGTTCGAGGCATCCAGGTAGTAGTCGCGCACCGAGCCGTTGTTTCCGTACCCGGTATATCCGATCTGATTGAGGTAGTTGTCCACTTCGGACGCGGAAATGGTATGCACTTCATCATCGAAATCGATGATCAGGGTGATCCCCTGGACACTGCCCAGGGTCGACGGCATCGGCGTCGACTTGTTGCCCTTGGATGCCAATTCGGCGCGTTCGATTTCCGCCGCCTCGGCACGCCCGGCAGCCGCCCGGGCTGCGGCCTCTTCGGGCAGGATGCGTAGCCCGGGTTCGAGCCCCAGGGCCGCACCATCCATGCGGTCGACCCGATATCCGGTCGAAAGGAGTTCACGCCCATCCTGCGATCGTTCCGCATAGCAGATTTCGCCGGTTTTATCGTCGCGCACCAGCGTATATCCGTCCATCGATTCGACAACGCGATAGTACTCGTCGCCCCAGATGCGCACCTGCACGGCTATTCCGTCTGGCTGTTTCAAAGCGAATCGATCTCCCCACGACGGCGCCGCCACGGCACCGGCGACCCACAGCGCCAGGATCGTCCCCCCGAGGCAGAATCGATGGAACACGGTACGGCGGTGCGAAGTCACAAACGGAGGCATCGTCAATTCCTGCCGGTCGAAGAGCCGGGGATCGGGGGCCTGCGCCGCAGCGGGAAGATACGGCGATCGGGGTGGTTACAGAGCTAACTTCCCTCTATCAATCATTTTATCACACACGGTGCGATCATATCAATATATATTTGTTCCGATCAAAATCCAAACCGTGTCCAGCGACGCCGAATCCGTTATATTGAGCCTTCAAACCAACCCCTGACCTGAATCCCGCTCGCCGGAGGTAGTTTTCCGATGAAACACGCGATCGTACTGTTCTGCCTGCTCCTGGTCGCCACCAGTGCGCTGGCCGGGGAAAAACATCCGTTCTCCGTACACGATATGCTGGCCATGGAGCGCATCAGTGATCCCCAGGTTTCCCCCGACGGCAAGTGGGTCGCGTTCAACGTACGCTCGACCGACCTGGAGGCCAACCGGGGCCGTACCGATCTGTGGCTGGCCGCCGTGGACGGCTCCGAGTCGCGACGCCTGACGACGCACGAGGCCGGCGACTGGAATCCCCGCTGGTGCCTCAATGGCACAATCTACTTTCTCAGCACCCGCACCGGAAGCTCGCAGATCTGGAACATCGACCCCCGGGGCGGGGAGGCCCGGCAGGTCACCGATCTGGCGCTGGGAATCGACAACATGGAGCTGGTGCCGGATCTGCACGGCTTCCTGCTCACGATGCAGGTCTACCCCGGTCGGGGCCTCGACGGCACCGTCGAACGCGACGCCGAGATCGCGGCGGACCCGCGAACGGGCAGGATCTACGATGAACTGATGTTCCGCCACTGGGACACCTGGGAGGACGGCAAACGATCCCACGTTTTCCTGCTCGAGGGCGACAGCAATACACCGGTCGACCTGATGCCCGACCTGGATGCGGATGTTCCGACCCGACCCTGGGGCGGCATGGAAGAAATCGCCGTGGCCCCCGGCGGCAAGGAGATCGTCTTTACGGCCAAGGTCCTGCCCGGCAGTGAGCCCGCCTGGAGCACCGACTATGATCTGTACGCCGTCAGAACCGACGGCTCGGGCGACATGCGTTGCCTGACCGAGGCCAATGAGGCCTGGGATACCGAGCCGGTGTTCACGCCCGACGGCAAGAAGCTGGTCTACCTGGCCATGGATCGCGCCGGTTTCGAGGCCGATCGTTTCCACATCGAAGTGATGGACTGGGCGACCGGCGCGCTGCGCCGCATCGACGTGGTCTTCGAACCCGAAAAATCCGATTTCGACTTCGACCGCGAGTTGAGCATCTCGCCGCACGGACTGAAGTTCGCTTCGGACAACCGCACGGCCTACTTCACGGCCGGCTGTCTGGGCCAGCGCTCGCTGTTCAAGCTGGATCTGCATGACTCCCGGGTCTCGCGCCTGCACAAGATGGGTCGCCACTCGAGTGTCTCGCTATTGAAGGGACGCCTCCTGTTCGGCCTCCAGCACCTGCAGTCGCCGACAGAGCTGTACACGATCAAAACCAACGGCAAGGATCTGCAACAGATCACCGACCTGAACGGTGAAAAGATCGCCCAGGCGATGATGGGCGAGCCCGAGCAGTTCACCTTCCGTGGCGCCAACGGCGAGATGGTTTTCGCCTACGTCGTCAAGCCCTATGACTTCAGCGAAGAGGAAGCGGCTGCCGGCAAGAAGTGGCCGCTGACCTTCCTGGTCCACGGCGGACCGCAGGGCAGCTTCGGCAATGATTTCCACTACCGCTGGAATCCCCAGGCCTACGTAGGCGCGGGCTTCGCGACCGTGGCCATCGACTTCCACGGCTCGACCGGTTACGGCCAGGAGTTCACCGACTCGATCACCGGCGATTGGGGAGGCAAGCCCTACGAGGATCTGGTCCAGGGGTTGGCCGCTACGCTGGCGCGCTACCCATGGATGGACAAGGACAAGATCGTCGCCGCAGGAGCCAGCTATGGCGGCTACATGATCAACTGGATGCATGGCCAGGATTTCGCCCGCAACTTCGATGCCTTTGTCTGTCACGACGGCAATCTGGACGAGCGGATGGCCTACTATGACACCGAAGAGCTCTGGTTCCCGGAGTGGGAGCACGGCGGCACACCCTTCGGCCAAGGCAACGGTTTCGGCAAGCACAACCCCATCGATTACGTCCAGAACTGGCATGTGCCGACGCTGGTTGTGCACGGTGGCCTCGATTACCGCGTGGTCGACACGCAGGGCATGAGCACCTTCACGGCGCTGCGCCGCCAGGGTGTGCCGGCTCGCCTCCTGTACTTCCCGGACGAGAACCACTGGGTACTGAAACCTCAGAACTCGATCCAATGGCACGAGGAAGTGATGGATTGGCTGACTCGCTGGTTGGACTGACCGGCACCGAACTCAGCAAAAAAGTACGGGCGGCCCGCAAAGGACCGCCCGTGCTGCAAGGGGTGAGAGAGCGGGCGAAGACTCTCCCACCCCCCATTGCGGCCTACTATTATCCCACATATCGTGCTCCGGTACAACCTCGCAGTTGATATTTTACGATTTTGATAGATCAGCGCCCGGTATCCATTGAGCCGGGTTCGCGGGCCTGCTACGCTTTGGGCGTGCCATTCCCATCACGTCAACAGGAGAGAGCCCAGATGTTCGAAGGAAAAATCGTTCTCTTGACCGGCGCCAGCGCCGGTATCGGTCAGGCCTGTGCGGAATCGTTCGCCGCAGCGGGAGCTCATTTGATCCTCGCCGCCCGCCGTCTCGGGCGCATCGAGGAGTTGGCCGCGCGTCTGAAAAAGGAACATGGAACAGACTGCCATCTGTTGGAATTGGACGTGCGTGATCGCGAGGCCGTCAACACTGCGATCGAGAACCTGCCGACGCCATGGCGGGAGATTGAAGTGCTGGTCAACAACGCCGGTCTGAGCCGCGGTCTCGACAAACTGCAGGAAGGCTACTGGCTGGATTGGGACGAGATGATCGACACCAACGTGAAGGGTTTGCTGTGGGTCAGCCGCGCGGTGATGCCGGGCATGGTCGAGCGCGACCGGGGCCATGTGATCAACATCGGCAGTGTCGCCGGCCACCAGGTCTATCCCGGTGGCAATGTCTATTGCGCGACAAAATACGCGGTGGGCGCCCTGACCCAGGGCATGCGCCTGGATCTGGTCGGCACCCGGGTGCGCGTTTCTTCCGTCGACCCCGGCATGGTCCACACCGAGTTCAGTGAAGTCCGTTTCCGGGGTGACAGCGAACGTGCCGACGGCGTCTATCAGGCATTCCCCCCGCTCCAGGCCACGGACATCGCCGACACGGTGATGTTCTGCGCTACACGGCCGCCGCATGTGAACATCCAGGACATCCTGATCATGCCGCAGGATCAGGCCGCCGTCTTCTCTTCCTACCCCCGCGGAGTGGACAAGGTCTGACACCGGCTCGCGACCGGGCGGGAGCCTCCCGGCTTCCGCCCGATTTCGAGAAGCAGATGTCCGTTCATATTTCCCGTATTTCACACTAAAGAACCTCGAATTCCGATCGATAAGTAGGGCAGTAGCGCGGCGTCAGTTCCCTGACGACGCATCTCGCCCAACGGCCGACCACCGGCGGGTAGGGAAAGCCGGTTGACCAGGAGAGGACCTGTCATGTTGAATTCTTCCCGATTCGCGAACCGCAGCGGTTTTACGCTGATCGAGATCGTCATCGCCGTAGCCATCGTGGCTATTTTCGCGGCGGCGCTCAGTCCGATGGTATTTCGTCACCTTGAAGACTCGAAGATCACCAAGGCGCAGAGCGAAACCGAGACGATTGCCACGGCCGTTCTGGGATACTACAAGGATACCGGCAAGTGGCCGATGACCAACGCCAATGGTCCCACGGGCAACGCCATTGGGCGCGTGCTATCCAGCAGCACCGTCGCGGCCGGCGCCGGTGCCGGTGCAGGCGCAGGCGCTGCGAACTGGGGCCACTACGGCACCAGCAAGCAACTCGGCGACTACCTGTATTACAACAACGCCGACAACGATTCGTCGCCGACGGGGGCCAACTCGGACGAGAGCGGCGACGACTGGCCGACCACCGGTCGCCAGGCCTGGAAGGGCCCGTACCTGGAGAAGTACGATTTCAATGACCCGTGGGGGAACGCATATGTGATCAATTCGTACTTTTTCCCGGGTGGCATCTACAACGGTTCCGTCCGGCATACGGTGTACGTACTGAGCGCCGGTCCCGATGGGAAGTGGCAGACCCCCTTCAGCGGCGCCGACACCGAAGAGATTCTCGGCGATGATATCGGGACCAGCGTGACGATCCGCTAGTCCGTTCGGCCACGTCATGGCGTAACGGAAATTTGGATTCAACAAAGCGCCCGGTCCTGCTGGACCGGGCGCCTTGTCGTATCGCCCACGGGAGCGCCACTCTGGTTGTGGAAGAAATCCCTCCAGCACTCTGGGTACCGGCGCGAATCTTCTACATGCTAGCCGGCGATCTTCGTCTGGATCGCCGTCGCGACCGGATCGCTCTCGCCACCCTCGAGGATCGTCGGTGTGATCAGCATGACCAGTTCGATATTCACTTTCTGGTCCCGCGTCTTGCCGAACAGTGCGCCCAGCACCGGAATGTCCTTCAGGAGCGGCACGCCGGAACGGGTGACGCTGTGGCGTTCGCTGATCAGGCCCGCGATAACGAGGGTCTTGCCTTCGGTCACCTTGCCGACCGTATCCATTTCACGAATCGAAAGGACCGGCGCCGTGTCCGCGTTCGGACTCTCCGCCATTCCCACGATATCCGAGATGGTCGGATGGACGTTCAGGGTGATGACCCGATCCTGGCCCACCTGCGGCGTCACATCCAGTACGACCCCCACCGAGATCGATTGGGGACGGTAGTTGGTGATCGGTTCGGTGGCGACGCCGTTGGTGACGACGGCCGGCTCGACTTCCGAAACGTAGTAGACCTCTTCGGTGACAACCCGGACCACGGCCTTCTGATTGTTCAGGGTCGTTACGCGCGGCGAACTGACGGTCCGGATATCACCGCTGCTGGCCAGGGCCTGCAATACGCCATTGAAGTCGGTACCGTCGACGACGAACTGGAAGTAGTTGTCGGCGATATTCGTACTCGGATTGAACGTACGCAGCGATGCGTCGGTGTCCGTACCGGTGATCGTGTCCCAGTTGATTCCCGTCTGGGTATCTTCGTCCAGGTAGACTTCGAGGATCTGCACATTGATTGCCACCTGGCGCTGCAGACTCTCCTTGAGCCGGCCCAGAAGCTCCTCGGCCTGTTGCACGCGGTCCCACTCGGCGGTCACCTGCACGAGACTGGCCATCGGGTTGATCACCAGCGAACGCCCCTGCCGATCCGCAATATTGACCGAAAGCTGTTCCGCTCCAGCCGAGGCCGACTCTTCGATCTCGGCGCCCTGGAAAACGATCGTCTTCATCGCTTCCATGACCTGCGGCCAGACCGACATCGTGGACATGCTCGTGACATGACTGCGGTTCTGACCCTGCTCACCGCCCGACGAGCCTTCGGCGCTCTCGTTGCTGACCGAGACCTCGAGCTCACCGCGCCCCACCCGTTCGGTAACGGGGTAGTCGAAGGTGAACCAGCGCGTGACCAGCCCCCGTCGATAGACGACCAGGACGTCGTCCACCATCTCATACCCGAGTCCCGCCGGTTCCAGTACCGCAGCCAGTGCCTGGTCCAGGGAAACGCGTTCCAGATGGACATTTACATTCCCCTCGACGTCCGGCGCGATCTGTAGACCCAGATCGTTGTTCATCGTCAGCGTCTGCAGGATCGTGCGTACGTCGATCCAACCGTTGGTGACGATGCTCACCATTCCCGGATCCGATCCGTCGGCCTGGACCACCGGATCCGGTAGGACCGGCGTCTCGTCCGGCTGCGCCAGGACCGCGCCCGCCCACACGATCGTTCCCAGAGCGATCAGTGCGATGGGTAGCCCAGCGTGGGACATCCTATTCCCGTTCATGATCTCCGCCTTTCCTATTTCCCGTTTTCTTCGAGTGCCGTGCTGCCCAGATCCCTCCGGTCCGGCACGTCCGTGATCATGCGAAACGCTTTCTTCGAATCCCGGTGTTCGCCGACGCCGAGAAACACATCAACGCCGCGAGCATTGCGCAGCCAGGCCCCCTCGGTTGCGATCCGGACTACGCGACAGCCGTGAACCCGGTCGCCGATCGCGACGGGGCGCCCATCGATCAGGGCTACGGGCTGACGCCCGCCCAGCATCACGGCCGAGCAGACCAGCGTATCGGGCGCCGTCTTCCTTGCCCGAGCCGGCCGAGAGGTCGTCGTGGTCACGCTCCGCGCCGCTTTCCGCTTGCGGAACGGATCCCGCGAGACGCCGGGCGTATCGCCCCACGTTCCGGTGGCCACCGTCATTCCCGCTCCTGCCGAGCGGGCCAGCACCTGATTCAAATCCAGCGGCACCGCGGAGGATCCGCCCCCGGTGGCGGCGGCCTCCGGTTCGACTGCGCGCTGGCGCGGCCCCTTCGGGCCGAAGGTGCGAATATTCAGCACCACCACCACGACCATCATGACGACGACGGTCGCGATCACCCCGGGGTGGCTAAGACTGAGTCGTTTCCCTGATGTAGACATCCAGCTTCATCTCCACTTTCAAGCCGTTGTCGTCCGGCTTCATTTCCAGACTGTGCACGCTGACGGCGCGCTCGATTTCATTCACTCCGGCCAGGAAGGCGGCGACTCCCCGCAGGTCCCCGCGGAAGCGGGCCTGCACGCGGTAGTAGTCCAGATCCACGCCGGTGATCTCGCCGCTCATCCATTGCTCGATGTCACCGTCCGGGCGATCGAGCCAGAGGTTCTCCTCCGCCATACCCGAATCCTCGACCTCGATCAGATGCAGGTCCTCGATGCGGGCCCGATCCGCGGCACTCGCCAAATCCAGGAAGAGTTCTTCGCGCTGACGGGCGGGCGGGAAGAGTCGATCCCAGGAATCGTTCACATCATCGGCATTCGCCTTCACCGATTTTTCAAGCCACAGACCGGCTACGATCCATTGGTCGGCCTCGGCCAGGCTGGCCTCCAGGCGCTGGATCTCGAGATGCTTGGCGCGTGCCTGTCTCAACTGCGGCAGGGCCAACCCAAGAAGCACGGCCAGCCAGACACCGGCTACGGCAGCGGTTCCGAGTCCTCGTCGCAATTTGTGGGAGCGCCAATCGATGCGTTTGCCAGTTCTCCCCATGGGTCAACCCCTCCTCTGCGCTTCCGGCCGCAGCAGCTGATATTCCATCGCGAAGACCGCGGCATTCATTTGCCGGTCCCGCCCGTTCCGGCCGAGAATCTCGATCTGGTCCGGCTCACCTCCACTCAGGAAGTCGCAATCGTCGAGAGCCTTGCGCAGGGCCAGGAACGACCGTTGCGCTTCGGCGGCGGTGCCAGCCGAAGCCGCGCCCTCGAGTTCGACAAAAATGCGTCCATCGGGCTGTTCCCGAATGCGCAGGTCTTCGTAGATGACCTGCTGCGGCGTCAAGTCCGCGATGCGCAACAACACGGTCTCGTAGTCGGGATTCTTTTCCAGAAATCGGTTCATTCGCATCTGGCGGGCCAGTAGTACGCGCTGGGTCCAATACTGGTCCTGCGCCGCCTGGGCCTGATCGATGACCATCGACATGCGGGTACGGGCGCGGTCGAGATAGTTGTCCTGCACCCGACCGGTGATCCAGCCTCCTACCATCAGCAGCGGGATCAGCGCCAGCCCCAGCGCTCCGGATGCGACCAATGCGTGCCGGCGTCCACGACGACTGAGGAACTGACGCCCGGCGCGCGGGCCCAGATGGAGCACCGAGGGGTCGCCTGCGAGCGTCGCGGCCAGCAAGGCCAACCGCAGTTCAGGCGCCTCTCGCGCATCGACATCTTCGAAGTGATCGTCCAGATTCCAGGCAATGGCCGGCATCGACAGTTCCTTGGCCATGAGCTCGACCAGATCCCCGCAACGGCGCTGGTCACCACAAACGATCATGCGCTCGATATTCGGATTCTGTTCCGTCTGACGCGCGAACGAGACCGAACGATCGACCTCGGTCACCAGCCGTCCCAGATACTCCCGGGGATCGGCGCCGTCACTCAGATCCACCGGCAACGGCCGTGTCAGCAGCAGGCTCTCCCGTGTCGAGATGCACAGAAAACTCTCGCGGTGGCCCAGAAACACCAGGTTCCATCCCTCGAGGTCGTCGGCTTCCGGGCCATACTTTCGGAAGAACTGGTCCAGGACGATGTAGGGCGGCAACATCAGCGTTGGCTTCAGCCCCCAGTGTGCAGCCTGCGCCAACTGCCGGTCGATACACTCACGCGCCGAATAGAGCAGATAGAGATCCTCCTGCTCCGATTTCGAGCCGGAGCGCCCGTCTGCCAGGGGACGCCAAACGGTCGCCCAGTCCGCGGGCTTACCGCCTTCTTCGCGAGCCACCCAACCGGGTACAGCTCGCTGCAACTCCTTGCGGCCCAAGCGTGGAAATGCCGTGACGAAGCTCTTGACCTCATCATTCGGCAGCAACCACGCCGCTGCGGTCTCCGGCACCGCCATGCGCTGGAGCAGTGGACTCGCGGCATCACCGTCAGCACACTCCTGGCGGCCAACCAGCCGCCAACGGCCGGACTCGAGCGACCGGATCTCCAGCAGCGTATTGCCCTCGGGATGTGGCTGGATGCTGAATCTGATTTTCTGCTTCACGTCATCCTCGTCTTCCGGTTTTCGAAATCGTCAGGCTGCATTCCGGCATCAACCGCCATTCCCGTTCCCGTTGCCGTTGTTGCCGTTCCCGTTCCCGTTCCCGTTCCCGTTGCCATTCCCATTGCCATTGCCATTGCCATTGTTGCCGTTCCCGTTGTTACCATTTCCCCCACCACTGGCAGGACCTACACCCACGGGAATATTGTCCGACACTGTACTCGCGTCTCCATCCGAGCCGGGCGAGAAGACCGTACGCGAGTCCGTGTTGATCCCGAACTCACGCCCCCATCCATCCTCCAGAAATGCCGGGTCCAGATTCAGGTTGCTACGGACGACATCCCAGTCGCTGCTGAGCGCCAGGTCCGAGTTCTCGTTCAGAACCGTCTGCGCGATCGCCAACAGATAGCGTGTGGACTTCCGACCGGGAGCCACGCTGGTGACGTCGATTTGCAGGTCATCGTCACCGCCCCCATCGTCCTGCTGATCCGGCCCGTAGCAGAGAATCGTCAGCACCGGCGTATCGCCACTGGAATCGACAGATAGTTCGTAGTCGTTTTGCCAGGGGTCTTCCAGCGCATCGCCACCGAGTCCCTCGTCCAGGTAACCGTCCGCCAGGATCTGCGGGTCGGATGTAAACGAGGCCTGTTCCTCGAAATAGCGTCGCGAGGCCTCGCCCAGTGCGTTCATTTCCCGTTGGGCGTCTTTCAATTTTTCGCGATTCAGCGGCCCCTTGCTGACCAGCGTCAACAGGTCGTCGCCGTCCGTATTCAGGTTCCACGTCCCGCCGACAGAGCCGAAACTGACGTTGTGGTCCGCTCCGCCACTGACCACGATGGCATCGGCAGCGCCGCTCGGGTTCGTGCTCGGAGCGACATCGTACATGTAGGAATTCCCGAAAGAATCCTCACCTGCGTCCAGCGCCGGGTCGTTGCGATCGCCATCCACATAGGGACCCAGCCAGCCGGCGACTCCCGGATCGTTGACCAGTGCGGCCAGCCCCTCGGATTCGGTCGGGAAACGCCCGGTATCCTCGTAGAAGTGCAACAGGCCATCCTCGAGTGCAGCCAGTTCCAATTCCGTCGCCTCTTCGCGTGCGCGGATCAGTTCCTTGAACGCAAGAGGCGTAATCGCCGCTGCCATGATCGCGACGATCGCCACGGCGATGATGATCTCGATCAGCGTGAACCCATCGCGGCTACCCTGTTTGCGTCGTTCCATCGACATCGTTCGAATCCTCCTACCCGGCCCGTATCTGCATGATCGGCATCAGTAGCGAGAGAGCCGCCAGGCAGACCAGTACGCCCAGCAAGGCAATGATGAGCGCCTCGAAGATCGAGAAGGCCCGCTTCAGATCCCGCGGGATTTCGCGATCCAGGTGACGCGAGGCTTGGATCAGGGAGCGATCGAGGGATCCGGTCGACTCGCCCACGGCGATCAACCGCTGGATCAGCGGCGGGAAGATCGTTTCCCGCCGGAACGACTCGGTCAGCGACTCGCCGGCCGCAACGCGCGTCCGGATATTACTGAGCGAGGCGGCCAGGACGCGATTGCCGACGACTCCCTCCATCAGTTCCAGCGTCCGCAGAAGATCAACCCCCGATGCGAAAATCAGCGAGAAGGTCTTGCCGAACCGGGACAGGGCGATCTTCATCACAAAGCCACCCATGACCGGCATCGACAGCAACCAGCGATCCCGTTGATAGGCTCCCTTCCCGGTTGCCGTAAACAGCCGCCATCCGACGCTGACCAAGGCGATCGCCAGGCCGATCAGCCACCACCAGTGGCCCATGAAGCGGCCCATGGCCAACACGCTGACGGTCAATTGCGGCAGTTCGAAGTTGACACTCGCGAAGATGTCTTCGAAGCGGGGAATCACGAACAGCATCAACAGCAGAAAGAGTCCGACGATGCCGCCCACCAGGATCGCCGGATAGATCATCGCCTGAGTGGTCTGGCTGCGCAGGCCATCGTTCCATTCGAGATAGTCGACCATTTCCTCGAAGGCCTCGTCGAGATTGCCGGACCGCTGACCCGCCGCCAGCATCGCCAGATAGACGTGGGAAAAGACATCGGGATAACGGGCAAACGCTTCGTCCAGCCCGGTGCCGCTGCTGACATCGCTGCGAACATCAGCCACGATCTCATCCAGGCGTCCGGAGGATTGGCCTTCGAAGTCCTGCAGTGCCGTCACCGCGGGAATACCGGCGCTGAGACAGGTGGCCATGTGTTGCGTAAAATCGGCCAGGTCCCGGTGCTTGACCTTGGGCTGGGGCGATAGAAACGCGAGCCATGAGGCCGGTGTCGCGCGCGATTTCAGCATGACCAGCCCCTGGGTCAGCAGCTCGGACGCCAGCTGATCCGGTGACTCGGCCTGCCGCACGCCCTTTACCGTCTGACCGGCGGCCGTCAGTGCCTGATAGCGAAATTCCTTCATACCGAATCCCTCACGTCACGACCTTCAGTACTTCCTGGACCGTGGTGCAACCCGCCTTCAGTTTCGCGAGCGCGTCCTGATCCAAACGGGACAGACTGGTTCCCTGTTTGACCTCGTCGATCTCACCGATCTCCTGCCCCGAAGCGATGGCCCGGCGCACTCCCGCACTCACCGTCAGGTATTCGAAAACAGCCCGGCGACCGCGGTACCCCGTGCCGCGGCACAGGCTGCAGCCCTTGCCCCTGCGATAGTTGCCGGTCCGCGCTTCCTCGGTCGACTGCCCCAGCCTCAGCAACTCGTCCACCGGGGCCTCGATCGGCTGCGCACATTCCTCGCAAACCGTACGGATCAAACGCTGGGCAAGTACCGAAACGAGCGTCGCCGAAAGCAGGAACGGCTCGATGCCCATGTCCAGCAGGCGCGGAATCGCCCCGACAGCACTGTTGGTATGCAGCGTGGAGAAAACGAGATGGCCGGTCAACGCGGCGCGAATCGCCAGCTGAGCCGTCTCGACGTCGCGAATCTCACCCACCAGCAGAATGTCCGGATCCTGGCGCAGAATCGCGCGCAGCCCCTTGGCAAAGGTGAAGCCCTTGGCTGTATTGATCTGCGCCTGATTGATCAGCGGCAACTCGTACTCGACCGGATCCTCCAGCGTGATGATCTTCGTATCCGGCCGATTCAGGTGACTGAGTGCCGAATACAGCGTGGTCGTCTTCCCCGATCCGGTGGGACCGGTGACCAGGATGATGCCGTTCGGGCGCTGGATATCCTGCTGGAACTGTTCCGCCATCGGGGCCGGCATACCGATCCGGTCCAGACCGACGATCAGATTGCTCTTGTCCAGCACGCGGCAGACGATGGCCTCGCCATGCGTCGTGGGGAACGACGAAACGCGCAGATCGACCTTGCGCTTGCCCGCCACGAAGAAAATGCGCCCGTCCTGCGGCACTCTGGTCTCGGAGATATCGAGCTCGGCCAGGATTTTCACCCGAGTGATCACGATGGGCAGCAATTCGAGCGGCAGCAACACACCCTGGATCAGGTGACCATCGATGCGGTACCGGCAGCGCAGCACCTTTTCCTCGGGCTCGATGTGGATATCCGTCGCGCCTTCGTCGATGCCGGTCGCCAGGAGCCGGTCGACCAGACGAATGAACGGCGAATCGCCCTGACCCAGCTTCACACCGCTGGCCAGGGCCCGTTTGGCATCTTCGATCAGAACGGTGAAATCGGCGGCGCCGCTCTCGGTGGTGCCGAAGCGTCGCGTCAACAGGTCCCGAATATCAGACTCGGGCGCGTGGACCACTTCGATGTAACAGCCGGTCTGACGGGTCAATTCGTCGATCGTGCCGAGATCCAGCGGATTGGCCATCGCCACCTGGAGCGTCTTCCCGTTCAAGCGCAGCGGAAATAGCAGTTTTTTGTCACAGAAATCTCGATCGATCCGCTCGACCGCGGCGGGATCGGGCTCGTAAGTGCCCAGATCTACGCACTCCACACCCGCTTGACTGGCCAGAACCTGAGCAATCTCCATTTCGGAACAAATGCCCAATCGCTGCAGTGTCTGCCCCAGCTTCTCACCGGTCTGGCGTTGCTCGGCAAGCGCCATTTCCAGCTTTTCCGCCGTGATCTTGCCCGCTTCGACCAATATCTGGCCAAGCTTCTTGGTTTTCACCAGTGGCATACCGACTCCCACGATTCGATGCGTAAAGGTTTTTGCCGGTCGATCTACGGCAAATCCCGTTCCGCTTCCTGGCGGGAAGCCTTGTTTTTCGATTGCGGAATATCAGCAGGGATACAAAACCGCCGCCGACTCGAGGGCCAGCGGCGGTCGTTTCTGCAATGAGGCGCCGGAAACAGCGGCGTCAGAGGGCCGGTTCGATGGAGAGGATCTCCCAGGCCCGACGATCGTTGCCCTCTCCGAATTCGACCCGGTCTCCGACCTTGGAGCCCATGAACGCCATGGCCAACGGTGCCTGATAGTTCAGCACCAGGCGATCAGTATCCGTATCCCACGGGCCCAGGAAGGTGTAGGTCACTTCCTCACCGGTTCCATCCACGGACACCTGAACCCGAGTTCCGATATTCACGAAATCGCTCTCGGACATTTCGTGGGAGATCACGGTGGCGCGCGCCAGTTCCTTCTCCAGACCGGTCGCGCGGCTGGCCAACTGGTCGCGTTTCTCCAGCGCGGCGGTAAATTCGGCGTTCTCGCTCAAATCACCAAAGCTGGCTGCTTCGCCGATTTGCTTGGCGACTGCCGGCAATTCTTCCTGGATGAGATGATTGAGCGCATCCTGGGTCTTGCGCAAGCCGGCCTCGGTCGTATAGATCGTTTCCTCGTTTTCCCATTCGCGAGTGATCTCGAGGAAAATATCGGCATACTTCGAGCGCAGGAAGCCCAACAACTGGGTCCGTTGGCCGACACTCAGGCCTGCATTCTTTTCGATCATCTGCTTCACGCGCTTCGCCTCGGAGCGGTCGGCTTCTTCCAGAAGTGCCAGCAGCGGACGATTGCTTTGCACCGAGAATGCCGTCCGGGCGCTCTCCAGAATCTTCAGATGCTTCTCTTCGAGGGAAAGTCCGTACATCATTCCCGTCGAATGCAGCAGCGAGAACATCGCGTCGGCCACAATCTTGATCGTCAGGTTTTCCAGTCCGGCCAGGAACTTGCCGGAGTTACCCGACGTGTGCAATGAGCGCCACAACCACCCCAGCAGATCCGGGCAGGCCGACGGTTTGGCGACGGCCTCGAGCAGTGCTTTTTCCAGAGCTTCTGCCTGGCCACCTTCGATCAGTCCGCGCGTAATCGTATCGCACAGGCGCTTGCCCGAGCGGACCAGTACCGATGCCCAGACCTCGCCCCAGCTGTCGCCGAGGCTCGCGCGCAGATAGTTCAGCACCCGCAACAGCAACGCTTCGGGGAGCAGTTCGACCATCTCGCCCGGATCCTGAATCCGCTTCATGACCTGGGCTGCGGCCTGGGGATTCGGGCGGGCTACCGCCGCGCCCCGGGCCGCGATCTCGGCATGCAGGGCCAGTCCCGCCAAGGCCACAGCCGGGTCGGTTTTCAGGTTCGCCACGGCGATCTTCGCCGCACCATTGCCCAGATGAATCAACAGTTCGTCATCGGCCAGATCCCCGGTTCCGCCCTGTTTCTCCTCGCGCCCCAGCTCGTCGAGATATCCCATGACCTCGAGAAGGCGTGCCTCATCGTTCTTTCCGTGGTCGAACCGGCGCCGCACGCGATCCTCGAACCGGTCGGCCTGGCGCAACATGCGCAGGGTGGGTTGCGACCCGCCGCCGAGCGAAATCAGGGGGTCGCGTTTCAGGGCACGCTTGGCGTCCTGCCACCACTCGCGCCAACCCTTTTCGCCCAGCAGTTCGGTGATCGAGGATTTCAACTCGCGGTAACCCAGCTTCTTCTCGCGATGGGATCGTAGCGCCAGCTTGACGAAGCCGACACCGTCTTCCATCGCCAGATCTTTCAGATACTCCGGATCATAGAGCAACAGGGAAGGGAAATGATCGTGCGGCAGCGGGGTCAGCTTTTTCACCGTCGAGGGACCGTACTCGCAGTGCCGGTCATCAAAACGCAAAGTCAGGTGGCCGGTGCCGGCGACCAATTCCTCGACGATACCGGGCACCAGATACGATCGATCCAGAGCGTAGCATCCCGGACGCAGCTGCAGATACAGGTCTGTCATCCCCGAGGCCTCGCCCAGATCGGCACCCTCGGGAATCAATCGATCCAGAAGATCGGGCAGGTCGGTGAAATCCTCATTCGCAGCCAGATACAGACGACGCAGCTCATCCCGCAGGGGAGCTCCGGTCTTCAACTGGCCCGAAGCCGCCCGGGCCACTTCCAGCGCCGCAGCCCAACCATCGCTCTGTTCGGCATGTGCAATCAGGGATTCCATCAAGCCGACAGCCTTTTCGACAGCGCCCTGGCGACCGACCTGGCCGGCAATGGGCAGCAGTTCCCGCCATGTGTAGTCGGAGGACTCGACAGCGGGCAGCCATACGCTTTCCAGCTTGTCGAACTCTTTGCTGTTGGCCAACTTGCCGAGTTTGATCAGCGACGGGGTTTCGTTTGTATTTTCCTGCATTGCCTTCCTCTGGCCGATTCGATGCGCACGGTGGAGCCCGGAGTCCGGGGGACGCAACCCTGCAACGTGGCATCTGCCGGCTGCAGGCATCGGCCAAGATAGTCGTTCGCGGCCGGATTCGGAAGGGTTTGCACAGAAAAAGGGCCCCGGAACGATTCCGGGGCCCGGCCGGGCAAGGGCCAGATTTCGTCACTTGAGCATCGTCATCTTGTGGGTTTCGACTCTGGAGCCGGCGACGAATCGGGTCACGTACATTCCACTGGAGGTCGCGCGACCGCTGTCGTCGGTACCGTTCCAGACCACCTCGTGCCAGCCCGGCGTACGCTCGGCATCCAACAAGCGCACTCTCTTGCCGGCCAGGTTGTAGATCTCCAGCCGCACCGGCGCGTCGGCGGCCAGATCGGAGGGTACACCGTAGACGATGCGGGTCTCGGGATTGAACGGATTGGGATAGTTCGAGCGCAGGGAAGCCGCTGCCGGCGGGCCTTCACCACGGTCCTGTTCGAGTTCGACGTAGACCGGATCGGACGGATCGCTCATCGGGGATGGGCGACCACTGGCATCCAGGCCCCGAACACTGAGGCGGTGCACGATGCCGGGCTCCACAACCAGGGTGTAGGTCGTGTCCCTCACCGTGGCGAGCAGTTCCGGAGTGGCGGTATCCCGCGTGACCCAGACTTCGTAACTGACTGCCGGCGCCAGCGCATCACCTGTCGGCGAAAAAACCGGGCTCGGCGCCCAATGGAAAGCAATCTCGGTCTCCTGCGCCAGGCTGGTACCCGCCAGCAGGAGGATTGCCATCCCGATCATCAGCATTCCCAATGTCATCCGGTTGCTCATCATTGCCCTTCTCCGACCCTCGTCCGAGTTACCGCCGCCATCCACGCTGCCTTCTGGACAGTGCAACGCGGATGCCAGCGCACCGGATTCCCGTGCGCGGAAAAGAGGTCCTCGGAAACCGTCCATTCCGGGCTGTTTGCGGGGTTTCCGAGCCAGGTACGGGCAGGCTGTTCCGGGCCACTGAGAATGGTTGTCATCACAGGAAAGGCAATCCCGCGAAATCGCGGAAGCAGGTCGGGCAGAATGCAATCCGCAGGAAAAAAGCTCCAGATCCGGTTTGCGCAGCGATTTTCGACGGCCTGCTAGTCCTCGAAGTCTTCCATCTCGGCCAACCGGCGACGGGAACGCAGGATCTTGGCGCTGGCACCGACAGCGAAAATGATAGCGATCAGAACAAATAGCGTGGGCCAGCGTGTGACCATCACCAGCCAGCCGTACTTCAGATTCATGTCCCGGTCGAAGCGCGCTGAAAAATCGTCCACCGTTTCGCCGGTGGTCTCGTAGAATCCGCTGCGAAAATCTCCGGTACGGACGGATGCTGCCAGCAGGCGGCGCACCACGTCGGATCCATGTTTTTCGCGGAGCCTGTTGACGGCCAGCAGACTGGTCCGGTAGGCCCGATCCGCACCGACGTCGTGTGACGGGAAGGGACCGCGCAGACGTTCCAGCCGCGGCACACGGCCATCCATGGCCAGCGAGACCGTATCGCGGAATCTCCATTCCCCGGAATAGAGCATCGCCGTGCCCTCGTGCAGCCAGGTCGGCAATCGCACCTGATCGGCAGCCTGGAAAAGCATTGCGTGGACCATCTCGTGCAGGAAAACCTCCCGCACGGTCTTGCCAACGGCAGGCAGGCGCGAATAGTCCAGCGCAACCAGCCTTCCGGTGGGCAGTGCCACGCCCACCCCCCAATCGGGCAAATTGTGCGAAAAATTCGCGGCGAATCCCGAACTGGAGAGGACCAGGCAAACGACGGTATCGGGGAGGATCCCGGCCGGCAGCAGATCCTCGGCCAACGGCAACGAATGCTCTTCCCACGCTTCCATACACGCTTCGGCGGCATGCTGCGCCCCGGGCCCCTCGATCTGGAACAGGACATAGGGAACCTTCGCAGAGGCGCCGTGCGCGGCGGGGACCGAGGTCGGCAGCAGACATAGCAAGACGAGCGCCGTAGCGATTTGCAGGCAGTGGGTCCATCGATTCACCATGAGCATCCGGCCTTTGCGCATCGGGAGTGTAGGCTACCGGGAATCATCCACCCAGTGTATGCTGGTTCGGTCCGTGTGCACAGAATGCCTTTCGAATGATGGAGCCGAGGAAGGGGGACGCCATGAACCTGGATGCCGACACGACCGCCCGGCTGGTGAAGATCCGCGACGACCTGAGCTCCGGATCCCGCATCGCCGTCCTCAGCGGTGCCGGCATCTCGGCGGCCAGCGGCATCCCCACGTTTCGCGGAGAAAGCGACAGTCTGTGGAGCCGCTACCGCCCCGAGGAGATGGCCACGCCGGAAGCCTTCGCGCGCGACAGTGAGCTGGTCTGGAAATGGTACGACTGGCGCCGCTCCCTGATCGCCGCGTCCTCGGCGAACGCCGCCCACGAAGCGCTCGTTGCGCTCGAGGAACGCCACGCGGTAACGATCATCACCCAGAATGTGGATGGCTACCACCAGCAGGCCGGCAGTCGTAACGTGCTCGAGTTCCACGGCTCGATCTGGATCGTGCGCTGTTTGCAATGCCACCACGAGGAACTCGACCGTCGCGTACCGATTCCCATCCTGCCACGATGCGTGAAATGCGGAGGGCTCGTACGTCCCGGCGTGGTCTGGTTCGGCGAAGGAATCGATCCGGAGGTGCATGCAAAATCGGAAAGATCAGCGAAAGAGTGTGACCTTTTCCTCGTAATCGGTACGGCCGGGGCCGTGTATCCGGCGGCTCGGCTCGTTGCCGCCGCCCGGAGCGCCGGCGCCCGAATCGTCGAATTCAATCTCGAGCCGAGCGGAGTGAGCCACCTGGCCGACCTCTTCGTACACGGCAGCGCTGCCGACACCGTCCCCCTGCTGATCAACTGAGGCAACCGGTGCCGCGCTGGTTCC
>JANTGJ010000027.1 GCA_024762975.1 Candidatus Krumholzibacteriia bacterium | reverse complement strand
CGGTTTGAATTGCATGCGCTACTGGTCGAGGACCACCGGGTCAATCAACTGGTAGCTCGCAAGTTGCTGACGAAGTTGGGGATCACGGTCGACCTGGCCGAAAACGGCCGCGAAGCGGTTGCGATGGTAGACCCGGACCTGCATGCAGTCGTGTTCATGGATCTGCACATGCCCGAGATGAACGGATGGGATGCGACGGAGGAAATCCGCTCTCGAGGTGGCGCCTACCAGGAAATTCCCATCATCGCGCTGACTGCCGATGCGGACGTGGCTACCGGGCAACGCGCCCTCCAGGAAGGGATGAACGCCCACGTTGCCAAGCCACTGCGAATCAACGAGATCGCTGATGTGCTGCTTCGTCTGGACCTGGGTGCTACCCTCTCCGTCTGATTTTCCGGCCGAAACGCAAACCTTTCCTACCGTGGCTTATTTCCAACGCCGTCGTGACTCTGCCGCTATCTCGGGTCTGCAGTCAGCGCCGCTTCTTCGGCAGCCTCTTCCCGGTACAATCGATTCCAGTCGTTCTTCATGCTGACCCGATACGCCCGCGCGTGGTCCCGGCACAGATCGGCAAGTCCGCCTTCGGTGCGCCCGTAGGCGTACTCGCGCCGGGCATCATCGTGGTGGATCCACAGAGCCAATCCCCGGCGCTCTCCGGTGACGGCATAGCGGCACATTGGCTGATCGTTGCTGCTGTTGCCGGCGGCAAAAACCGGACGACGGCCGATGCGCGTTTCGATATTCGCAGGCTTGTTCTCGTGACCGTTGTAGCGCTGCTCTTCGCCCCGAACCAGGCGGACCGAGCCGTCCTCGTTCTGCCGGTACAGGGGCGTGGTCCAGGAGCCGATGACGCGCTCGGGCGGGATGCCGATTGCCTGCTCGCTATAGGCGCGCACGAAACCCTGCGCTGCTCCGGTCACGATCCAGACCTGGAAGTCATTCGCCTCCAGCAGTTCCATCAACTCCAGCATCGGGGCATAGTAGAGGTCGGTGTAGGGCGTGCCATATCGCGAATGGGTCTTGTGGGCCAGCCAGGCGCGGGCCGAGTCACGATAGGCGGTTACCTCGATGCCGGCATAGGAGTGATTCAGCGCCGCGTAGGCTTCCCGCCAGCCGAAGGCCCGCAAGGCGTCGCGGTCGCTCTCGAACCAGGCACGGTAGGGCATCGCCGTCGCATCGACCGCGCCGCGGGCAGCGAAGGAACGGGCCAGATCGACCTGGAAGGTGGTCGGTGTGTAGTCCGGGCGCTCGCACCAGCTGGTTCCGTCGTTGTCGAAAACGGCAATCCGCTCGGCAACCGGGATGTAGTCCGGCCCGCTTTCGTCCGTGACTGCGGCCAGCCACTCCCGGATGGCGGCACGCGGCGGCCCCTCGTTCCAGGAAGCCAGGGGTTCGGTGCCGCCGCACCCGGCGAGCAGGGCGATCAGCGGCAGGAGCGGAAGCAGAATGCGGGTCATCTTGATCTCCTGGATGAGGGTGTCACCGTCTAGGCGAAGCGGTCCGCCAGACGGTGAATCAGATAGTTACTCTCGGTCAGGGCCTGATCGGCGAAGGGGCCGAAAAAATCGGTGACGCTGCGGAATTCGGCGATGAATCCGGCTTTGTCGTCGGCACGAACGAGTTCGGCCAGGCGGCTATGATGATCAAGAAACTGCAGCAACATGTCGCGGCGTGCGGGCTCCGACAACACGATGTCCGCGTACAGTTCCGGATTCTGTGCGAAGATCCGCCCGGTCATCATCAACTCGGCCCGATAGATCGGACTGCTCAGCTCGAGGATCTCTTCGGGGCGCAAGCCGCGCGCCGCCAGATACGAGCCGTGCAACAGGGCCAGAAAGTGTCGCAGCCCCTGGACCAGGTGCATGCCCTCGTCGTGCTGCCCGGGGCGCATTTCAGCCAGACGCAGGCCCCACAGACCGAACTGCTCCCGCAGCCAGGCGGCACGTTCGACGTAGCGGCCGGGACAGATGATCATCAACTGTTTGGTCAGGTTCTGAACGTCCGGTCCGTGCATCGGATGCAAGCCGACGACGGGGCCGGTGTGTGCTTCGAGCATCCAGCGCAACGGGGCGGTCTTGTGGCTGGTGAAATCGACCAGCAGCGTCTCCGGTTCCAGCAAGGGGCCCAGGCGGCGAATGACCGGTTCGGTCTCGCGGATGGGGACGGCCAGGATCACGAGGTCGCGGCCGGCGAGCAACTCCGGGGCGCGATTCCAGTCCTGACTTTCCAGGATCCCGACTTCGTGTCCGCTGCGTTCGAAGCAGCGTCCGTAGAGCTTTCCCATGCGCCCGGCGCCGCCGACCAGCAGTACGCGCCGGGGACCGCCCGCTGCCTGCGGAAACAGGCCGGTCGATTGAGCGGCACGCGACGAGCCCATGATCATGCGCAGGAAATCCTCAGCCCATTCGGGGTCCAGGCCGCGGCGTTCGGCTTCGCGGCGAAAGTCCTCGACCTTGGCGTCCTCGCGCTCAGGAACGAAGATCGGCAATCCGGCCGATCGTTTGGCGCCGGCAATCTCGCTCACCAGCAACTGGCGTTCGTTCAACAATTCCAGCAGTTGCCTGTCGATGGTGTCGATCCGCCGGCGCGGGCCGGACAGGGGGTCCTTGTTGTCGTTCCTGCCGTCGGTCATCGTCTCTCCCAGGGATCGGGTCCTGCAGTCGGTTCCCGGTAGGTTACGTGCGCGACGGGGTGGCGGCAATGGCGAATCGACTGCGGGCCGCTTCGCCACTTGTTGACCGTCCGGGGCAGAGGTATGCTGTGAATGATCCACGGATTTGCCGCATTTTCAAACGAGGTTTCCCGATGAGCAGTACCTTCGGCCATCTGTTTCGTGTCACCACCTTCGGCGAGAGCCACGGCCCTGCAGTGGGCGGAATCGTGGACGGCTGCCCGGCGGGACTACACCTGACCGAAGCGGATCTGCAACCGGCGTTGGATCGGCGCCGGCCCGGACAGAATCGACTGACGACTCCGCGCCGGGAGGAGGATCGAATCGAGATCCTCTCGGGCCTGCAGGACGGTGTCACGCTGGGCACGCCCCTGGCGTTCCTGGTACGAAACCAGGACCAGCGGCCCGGGGACTACGTTGCATTGCGCGCCGCGCCCCGGCCCAGCCACGCTGACTATACCTACCAGCAGAAGTACGGCATCCGTGCCGTCAGCGGCGGGGGACGCGCCAGCGCCCGCGAGACCGTTTCCCGGGTTGCAGCCGGCGCCATCGCCGCTCATCTGCTGCGCGAGCGCTGGGGTGTCGAAATCGTTGCCTGGGTAGATGCGGTCGGTCCCCATCGGGCGAATGTCGAGGTTGGTTCCGTCGCCACCGGGGCCGTGGATGCGAATGATGTGCGATGTCCCGATGCTGCTGCGGCGTCTCTGTTCATCGAGGAAATCGATGCCGCGCGGAGGGACCAGGACTCAGTCGGAGGCGTGGTCGCCTGCGTGGCGCGCAATCTGCCCGTCGGTTGGGGGCAGCCCGTATTCTCCAAGACCGAAGCGCTCCTGGCGCAGGCCATGCTCTCGCTGCCGGCGGCCAAGGGCTTCGAGGTCGGCAGTGGTTTTGCGGGCAGTGCTCTGCGCGGATCGCAGCATAACGACGCCTATGTGGCGCGTCCCGACGGCACCCTGGGTACCGAGACCAACCGCAGTGGCGGAGTGCAGGGGGGGATCACCAACGGCGAGCCGATCGTCTTTCGTGTCGCGTTCAAGCCGCCGGCCACCATCGGTCAGGCACAGGAATCGACCGACTTCGAGGGCAAGGCCGTGACCGTCGAGGGCAAGGGACGGCACGATCCCTGTGTGGTGCCGCGGGCGGTCCCCATCGTCGAGGCGATGTGCGCCCTGACCCTGGCCGACCTGGCCTTGCGTCAGGAGGCGCGCCGCGTTCGCTGACGTTCGCCGCTCAGGCCATTTGTTGTTCCGGATCGCGCGCAGGGGCCATTGGCCTGCCGAGGGCCCGGGCCACGTTGCGCAACTGCGCCATCATGTCGGCGAATTGCGGAAAGTCCAGGCTCTGTCGCCCGTCACTGTATGCCTCTTCCGGAACCGGGTGCATCTCGACCATGATGCCGTCCGCACCGGCGGCGAGGGCGGACATGGCCAATGCGGGTACGAATTCGCGATATCCCGCCGCATGACTCGGGTCGATGATCACCGGCAAATGACTCATGCTCTTGATCACCGGCACGGCGGCGATGTCCAGCGTGTTGCGCGTCGCGGTCTCGAAAGTGCGGATGCCCCGCTCGCAGAGCATCACCTGCCGGTTGCCGCCGGCCAGGATGTATTCCGCCGCCAGCAGCAACTCCTTGATGGTGGTCATCATGCCGCGTTTCAGGAAGACCGGGCGGCGCGTCTGTCCCACAGCTTCGAGCAGCGCATAGTTCTGCACGTTGCGCGCGCCGATCTGCAGGATATCCGCGTAGCCGGCCACGGTTTCGACCAGGTCCGGATGCATCACTTCGGTGACGATGGGCAGACCGTGATTGCGTCCGGCCTTTGCCATGATGCGCAGGCCTTCCTCGCCCAGACCCTGGAAGCTGTACGGGGAGGAACGCGGCTTGTAGGCACCACCGCGGAGGATGCGCGCGCCGCCCGCGGCCACCGCCTCGGCGCAGGACTCGATCTGCTCCGGCGTTTCGACCGAGCAGGGTCCGGCCATCACCACGAATTCGCCGCTGCCGATCTGCGCTTCGCCAACCGGGATGATGGTCGGCTCGGGCTGGAATTCGCGCCCCACGAGATTGAAGGCCGTCGAAACAGGTGTGATCTCGTCCACACCCGGTAGCGTAGCCAGATCCGACAGGTCCGTCGTCTGGTCCGCTTGAATGATGCCGACTGAATTTCGGCCGGGACCATGAGACGGGACCGCCTTCAGTTCGCGTTCGCGGCAGCGTTTCAGCACCGCTCCGATCTCGGCGACCGTCGCCTCGGGTTTCATCAGCAGAATCATCATATTTCGATTCCTCCCCAGGCGTCATCGAGCGCCTGCCGGGTTTCGATCAACAGGGTGCGGGCGCGCTCGAGGCCCGCCGCCGAATCGGATTCTTCCAGGAAACAGCGCAGCAGGGCGCTTCCCATGATCACGCCATCACAAGCCTCGGCCGAAGAGACGGCCCGCGCGGGTCCGTCGATGCCGAAGCCGGCGTACAGCGGCAGGTCGGTGGATGCGCGAACGCGCCCGGCGAAGGCCGCCAGCTGTTCAGCTACCGGCGAACAGGTGCCGGTCACACCGGTCACGGCGACCAGATACAGGAATCCGGCGGCTGGGCCGGCGATCCGGGCCAGGCGGTCATCCGGAGTCGTCGGGGCGGCCAGGTCGATCAGGGCCAGTCCCTCGTCGGCGAGCACCGGTCGCAGAATGCCGGTCTCTTCGAAGCCCAGGTCCGGAACGATCACGCCCGCGCAGCCCGCTTGCGCGGCTTCGCGTGCGAAGGTGGCCGGTTCCATGCGCAGGATCGGATTGAGGTAGGTCATCATCACCGGTTGCGCGCCGTGTTCCCGTGCGGCGGTGACGGCGTCGAAGGCTCGTCGCAGCGTCATACCCTGTTCCAGGGCTCGTTGGCTGGCCTGCTGGATCACGGGTCCGTCGGCGACCGGGTCACTGAACGGAACGCCGATTTCCACCACCGGACACCCTGTTTCCCCGGCGGCGCGAATCAAGGCCAGCGAGGTCGCTTCGTCCGGGAAACCAGCCGTCACGAACGGGACCAGGGCCTTGCGACCGGCGGTGCGAAATTCCCGGGTCGTCTGTTCAAGGATCATCATGACCCCTCCCTTCCCTGCAAGCTGGGCAGGTCCTTGTCGCCGCGACCGGAGAGGTTCAAGACAACCAAATCGGCGGTGGAATCCTCGGCCAGGACGGCCAGGTGTGCCAATGCGTGCGATGACTCAAGTGCGGGCAGGATGCCCTCGCAGGTCGAGAGGCGGTGCAGTGCGGCCACGGCTTCCTCGTCGGTGGCACTCACCGCCTGCATTCGGCCGCGGTCGGCCAGATGTGCCAGTTGCGGTCCGACGCCGGGATAATCCAAACCCGCGCTGATCGAATGCACCGGCGCGACCTGCCCTTCGGAATCCTGCAGCAGGAGACTCATGGCTCCGTGGAGGACACCGTCCTGTCCCCGGCCCAGGCTCGAGGCGTGGCCCTCCCCGGGAGATCCGCCCGCTTCGACCGCGACGAGTTGTACGTCCGGATCGTCGAGGAAAGCGCCGAACAAGCCCATCGCATTGCTGCCGCCGCCCACACAGGCAACCGCATGCGAAGGCAGCCGGCCCTCACGGTTCAGGATCTGGGCTCGCGCCTCCTGGCCGATCACCCGCTGGAAATCGGCGACCAGGGTGGGATAGGGGTGGGGGCCGACCACCGATCCGATGATGTAGTGTGTGCTCTCGACGTGTGCGACCCAATCGCGAATCGCCTCGCTGGTGGCATCCTTCAGGGTTCGGCTGCCGCTGTCGACGGGACGGACTTCCGCGCCCATCAATTTCATGCGTTGCAGATTCGGCGCCTGTCGCTCGATATCCACCTCGCCCATATATACCGTACAGCCGATGCCGAAACGGGCGCAGGTGGCCGCCGTGGCCACGCCGTGCTGGCCGGCACCGGTTTCGGCGATGATGCGCGTCTTGCCCATCCGCTTCGCCAGCAGAACCTGCCCCAGCGTGTTGTTCAACTTGTGGGCTCCGGTGTGCAGCAGGTCCTCGCGTTTGAGCCAGATGTGCAATCGATGGCCCAACTCGGCCTCGAGTCGTTGAGCGCGATACAACGGCGTCGGACGGCCGGCGAAATCCCTCAGCAATCCGGACAGCTCGACCTGGAACGCTTCATCCTGCTGCGCCGCGCGATGAGCCGCCTCCAGTTCGATCAGCCCCGGCATCAGGGTTTCGGGCACAAAGCGGCCGCCGAAGCGCCCGAAGCGCCCGTCGATCGCGGGGGTATCACTAGTGGACATGGCCGTACTCCAGACTGCGCACTTCCTGGATGAAGCGGCGAACCAACAGTGGATCCTTCACACCCGGGGAACGCTCGACGCCACTGGCGACATCGACACCCAGGCAGCGCGTGCGATGCGCGATCCGGCGGACATTGTCCGGATCCAGACCGCCGGCGACCAACACCGGTCGACCCCGGGCGGCCAGTCCGGCGGCCGCCGCCTGCAACCGTTGCCGGTGCTCTTCGGTGCGTTGTTCGGGCAACTTCGCGAGATCCAGCAGGAAGGTGCGCCGCGGATCCGCATCGTCGATCGAAGTGATCTGTTCGTCCGTCAGCACCGGGATGACCGGACGCCCGGTGGCGGCGGAAATCCGGTCCCAGTCGTCGGGATCGGGGCAATCGTGGAGCTGGACGTGGGTCAGTGCCGCGGTCTGCACAGCCGCCGAAATCATATCGACATCGGCACCTCGAAAAACACCGGTCAGTGCGATCCCCGGAACCGCCGCAGCAATCGATGCGGCCTGGTCGAGCGTGATGTTGCGCGGGCCTCCCGCAAAGATCAGGCCCAGTCGGTCAGCGCCTGCGCGAGCGGCGAATACGGCGTCTTCGGCATGGGTGATCCCACAAATCTTGATGACCAGCTTCATGAGACCCTCTCCTCCTCGTTCGTCCCCAACAGGGCGGACAGGTGGGCGGCCGGATCGGTCGACTGGAGCAGTGATCCACCGATCAGGAAGGCATCGGCGCCGAGTGCTTCGAGTTCCAGGATTTCCGCACGATCGTGGATGCCGCTCTCGACGACACGCGTGCAGGTAGCCGGCAATGCGGGCAAAAGGCGCCGGCTCGTTTCGAGGGAAACGGTGAAATCGTCGAGGTCGCGGTTGTTGATGCCGATCAGGGTCGCGCCGGCGTCGACCGCGCGTCGGACATCGGCCTCGTCATGGCACTCGACCAGTACCTCCAGTCCCAGTTCGACGGCCCGGGCGTGAAATTCAGCCAGCCGAGAATCCTCGAGCAGTCGGGCGATCAGCAGAATCGTATCGGCACGAGCGACACGCAGCGCCAGGATCTGATGCGGATCGATGATGAAATCCTTGGCCACCAGCGGCAGATCGGCTACGCGACGCATCGGGCGGATCTCGAAAAGCGAGGTTCCGAACCGCGCCGCGTCGGTTACCAGCGACAGGGCCGAGGCCCCGGATTTGAAATAGAGTTTTGCCAGCGCCGGAGGCGGCGCCTGCTGGTAGTAGGCCTCGACCGAAGGCGAACGGCGTTTCACTTCGGCGATAATCCGGGTTCCTTCGCCGCGCAGCGCCTGGGAAAAACCCCGGCACGGCGGCAGATCCCGGATCCGCGCCTGCAGTTGTTCCACGCTGCGGATCTTCCGTGCGACTTCGACCTCTTCGAGCTTGGCCTCGGTAATCGCGGTCAGGAATCGATTCATGAATGTTCCTCCAGAATCGGCTGGTGCAGGTCGTTCGAGGCGGCAACCAAGCGGTCCAGGACGCGCCGCATCTCGCCGGTGCCGATCGCTTCGCGTACCTGCTGGACACCGGCCGCGGCCGTGGTGGCAACTCCGGCGCAAACCAGGGCGCAACCCGCGTTCAGGGCTACGGCGTCTGCGCGGGGTCCGGTCTCGCCATCGGCAACGCGTGCCAACAGTTCGGCATTCAGCGTAGCGTCTCCACCGGCAAGATCCTCGGCGCGACAGCGCTCGACGCCGGCATCTTCGGGGGTGATCCCGAAGCGTCGCAATTGACCGTCTTCCAACGCCGTCACCTGAGTGGCCGCTACCGGTGAGATTTCGTCCAGACCATCGCTGCCATGGACGACCCACACCCGTTCGCTGCCCAGTTCGCGCAGCGATTCGGCCAGCAGATCGCACAATGAAGGCGCGTAGACTCCCACCAGTTGCCGCCGTGCCCCGGCCGGGTTGGTCAACGGGCCCAACAGATTGAAGATCGTGCGCACGCCCAGTTCGCGACGCACGGGCATCGCGTGCCGCATGGCCGGGTGATGCCGCGGCGCGAACAGAAAAGCGATTCCGACTTCGTTCAGCAGTTGACCCAGGGCCTGGGGGCCGAGCTCCAGGTTCACGCCGAGCGTCTCGAGCACATCCGCGCTGCCGCACCGGCTGCTGGCTGATCGATTGCCGTGCTTGGCCACCGGAACACCGCAGGCGGCGACGGCCAGTGCGGCTGCCGTCGAAACATTGAAACTGCCCGAGCCATCGCCGCCGGTGCCGCAGGTATCGATCGCTTCCTTCTCTCGGTCGAAAGTGACCGGAACCATGTGACGGCGCATGGCCCGAGCGGCTCCCGCGACTTCGACAGCTGCCGGGCCGCGCAGTTGCCAGGCTGCCAGGGCTGCGCCCATCGAGGCTGCGCCCAGGTGGCCCCGCATCACTTCGTCGATCATTGCCTCGGCTTCGTCGGCGGTCAGGGTGAGACCGCTGAGCAGTTTGCGCAGGATCTCGGGATCCAGTCGTTTCATGAAGCCAACCTCCGGTTCTCGCGACACGACTGCAGCCAGTTCTGAAGAAGCTGGGCTCCCTCGCGCGTCATGATCGACTCGGGATGAAACTGCACGCCCTCGATCGCGTGCGAGCGGTGCCGCACGCCCATGATCTCGCCTTCCTCGGTGTAGGCGCTGATTTCCAGTTCGGCCGGCAGATGCTCTTCACGCACCAGGAGAGAGTGGTAGCGCGTGGCGGTGAACGGCGTGCCCAGCCCGGTGTAGATCGAGCGTCCGTCGTGGAACACGGGGCTGGTCTTACCGTGCATCACCTGGTCGGCGCGCGTGATCTTTCCGCCATAGACCGAGACGATGGTCTGGTGTCCCAGGCAGATGCCGAGTATGGGAATCCGCCCGGCGAAGTGTTCGATCAACCGGGCCGAGACGCCGGCATCGGCGGGCGTGCCGGGTCCGGGGGAGATCACCAGGCCGTTCGGTTGGAGGCTGTCGGCCGCCGCAATATCGATGGCATCGTTGCGGCGGGTGACGACCTCCGCGCCGAACTCGGACAGGCACTGCACGACGTTGAAGGTGAACGAGTCGTAGTTGTCGATCATGAGGATCATTGTTCCAGCCCTTTCTCGGCGACGACGATGGCTCGGGTCAGCGCGCCCAACTTGTGCAAAGTTTCTTCGTACTCGGCGGACGGGTCGCTGTCTGCGACGATGCCGGCGCCGGCCTGCGCCCACCAGTTGCCTTCGCGCATCACCATCGTGCGAATGGTGATGGCCAGGTCCATATCGCCCGAGGGCGCGATATACCCGATGGCACCGGCGTAGGGACCGCGTTTGCGGCCCTCCAGTTCGCCGATGATCTCCATGGCGCGAATCTTCGGCGCGCCGCTGACCGTTCCGGCCGGGAATACCGACCGCAACAGATCCCAGCAGTCCCGTCCGTCGGCCAGCTCGCCACTGACTCGCGAGACCAGATGCATGACGTGGCTGTAACGCTCGACCTGCTGGAAGCTGTCCGGATGCACGGTCCCCGGAAGGCAGACGCGGCCCAGGTCGTTGCGGCCCAGATCGACCAGCATCAGGTGTTCGGCCTGTTCCTTTTCCGAGGCAACCAGTTCGGCCTCGAACTCGGCATCCTGCGCCGGGTCGGTCCCGCGCGGCCGCGTGCCGGCGATCGGGACGACGCCCGCGTGGCCCTCGTGCAACGTGACCAGCGATTCGGGAGAAGAGCCGACCATCTGGAAATCCCCGTAGTCGAGGAAGAAGAGGTACGGCGAGGGGTTCAGGATGCGCAGCGCACGGTAGACGGTGAAAGGATCGGCCGTGGTCTTGCCGGCCAGGCGCTGGGAAAGCACGATCTGGAACGCGTCACCGGCCAGGATGTGCTCCTGGGCCTTGCGCACGTTGTCCTCGAAAACCGCACGGTCGGTCTCGAGTCGCGAACCGGCCGGGCCGTCGCCCAGGACTTCGCCTGGTCGCGGACCGGGAGTCGCGGTGTCGGCCGGCAACGGACCCTTCATCGCATCGATGGCCTGATCCATCCGTTGGACCGCAGCGCCGTACGCCTGCTCGGGGGCGCCCTCGCCGGGCAACACGACGACCTCGATCTCACTGCGAACGTGATCAATCACGATCAGGCCCGAAGGGAACAGGAAGCGATAGTCGGGCAGGTCCAGGTCGCCGGCGGTCGGGGTGTCCAGCTTCTCGAAGTAGCGGACCATGTCCCAGCCCAGGTAGCCCACGGCAGCGCCCAGCGGACCAGGGCAGTCGAAGGGGCCCATGGCTCGGGTTCGTTCCAGCTCTTCGCGGATGGCGGCCAGCGGGTCGTCCGGATCGACCGGCGAACGATCGACGGTCTCACCCTGACGGCGGATCACCGCGTCGCCGTCGAGGCCCAGATCCAACCGTGGCTCCAGTCCGATGAACGAGTAGCGTCCGACCTGGATGCCCCGCTCGACACTTTCGAGAAGGAACGTCGCGCCATGGGGCGCCAGTTTCAGATACACCGATACCGGTGTTTCCAGGTCGGCTGGAATCCGCCGCCGGACCGGCGCGCTTTTGCCGGCGCGGGCCATGCTGATGAATTCCGAGAGTGCGGGCGTAACCATCGATATCTCCTGCCGTGTTCGAAGCAACAAAAAAAGACCCACCATCCTTGCGGATAGTGGGCCTCGATTTTTTCGCTCAGGTCACTACGACCGTCCGAAAACCCCTATCCGCTGGACAGACCGCGCCAATACCACCATCGGGTGGTGTGGATGCGCGCGGGGCTGCCGTGGCTGCGGGACATGTTTCTCCGACCGAAGTCAGGAAAGGATTTTCGTCTGCGATTCCTCACGGAACAGAAATTAGTCTACCCCAATGGTAGATATTTGTCAACCCACCGGTTGCGCCCGGTTCGGCGCGTCGCTACGATCTCGGACGGGAACACCAGAAAAACACCGCAGGAGGCGAGGCGCCGTCGGCGCGCCCCCCGCAGTGGATACCCCGGGAAGAGGGAGTCCGTACGATGAGCACACGAAGGTTGATTCCAAGAGCCATGATCGGGCTGGTAATGTGCGCTGCGCTGGTCTCTGTCGCTGCCGCCGATGCCGAGATCGCCGTGACGAAAATGGTCCTGGTCCCGGCCGGTGAGTTCGCCATGGCTGGCCCGGGCGGGGACGAGGGGCCCGAATCCCAACTCGTCCGCCTCGATGCGTTCTACCTCGACGCCCACGAAGTGACCAACTCCCAGTACTACGCATTCTGCCAGGCGACGGAGCGTAAGCTGCATGCGTTGTGGGATATCGAGAAATTGCACAGTTCCCTGGATTTTCCGGACCACCCGGTGCTGGGTGTCAGTTGGTACGATGCGAAAGCCTATGCCGAGTGGGCGGGCAAGCGTCTGCCGACCGAAGCGGAATGGGAGTACGCCGCCCGGGGGGGCACGAGCGGCCAACGCTTCGGTTTTACCGACGAATTGCAGCCGGAGCAGGCCAACTACAAGAGTTCGAAGCAGGGCGGCACGGTTGCGGTCATGAGCTACGAGCCGAACGCCTACGGTCTGTACGATATGATCGGAAACCTGCGCGAGTGGACCTCGGACTGGTTCTCCGAGGACTACTTGTCCGACCGTCCGGAATACGACCCGCAAGGGCCCGAGGCGGGAATCCAGCATGTCGTTCGTGGCGGTGGATGGTACTCGGGTTCCAGTTGCAATGCGGTGCACGTCCGCAATCCGCTGAAATGGTCCGATTTCAATGTGGGATTCCGCTGTGCGAAGGATGTGTCCGAAGAGAATTGATATCAACCGGCCTGCCGGGGACTCGCTTCCTCGTGCGGATCCTGCCAAATCCGTGGGGCCGGTGGTTTCGAAGGGCAGGAGTTGCGCTCTCCCCCGTAGATCGCTAGGCTGTCGTTTCGGGGGACCAATCAGACAACCTTTCCATCGCCCATCCGTAGAGGCTCAGTTCTCCCGGTTCCCTATGACCCGTACGTCCGAGGAGTAGTCCCATGAAACGATTTCTGATCCTTGCGCTGTTAGGATTGTTCGCCGTGTCGATTGCCGGCTGCGGCGGCGGCTCCGAAGCCGAGAACGATACATCCACAAAGGAGACCCAAGTGGCCACAACCCCGGCACCGCTGCTGGATCGGGAACTGTTTTTCGGCGATCCCGAGATTTCGGGATCACAGATTTCACCCGACGGCAAGTGGATGAGTTTCATGAAGCCCTATGAGGGCGCCCGCAACATCTGGATCAAGGCCGCCGACGAGCCCTTCGAAAAGGCCCGTCCGGTGACCGCGGACGATCGTCCCGTACCCGGCTACTTCTGGAGTCGTGACGCGAAGTACCTGATGTATGTTCAGGACAAGGGCGGCGACGAGAATTTCCACGTCTGGGCGGTCGATCCTTCGGGCAAGACCGGATCCGACGGGGTCCCCGAGGCGCGCGACCTGACTCCTGTCGACGGGATCCGCGCCCAGATCTACTCGATTCCCAAGAATGCTCCCGATGTGATCCTGGTCGGCATGAACGATCGCGATCCGCGCTTCCACGACATCTACAAGGTGGATATCGGTTCGGGGGAGCGGGTTCTGGTGCGCGAGAACAGCGAGGGTGTGGGCTTCTGGATCTTCGATCTCGAGGGCGAGCTGCGGCTGGCCTATCGGCAGCTGCCGGACGGCGGTAGCGAGATCCTGCGCGTGGACATGCAGGGCCTGGAGCAGATCGCGACCTGCACCTATGAGGAGGAGATGAATCCCATCCGTTTCCACAAGGACCGCAGGCGCTGCTACGTCTCGACCAACCGGGGCGATGCCGATCTGGCGCAACTGATGCTGCTGAATGTCGAGGATGCGACATGGGAGCTGGTGGAGAAGGACCCCGAGAACGAGGTCGACTTCGGAAATGCCGTTTTTCACCCCCAGAGCGACGAACTGATTGCCACAGCCTATGTCGGCGATCGGGTTCGGGTCTATCCGAAGAACGAAGAGACGAAGAAGCTGTGGGATGACCTGAAGAATGCGCTGCCCGACGGTGAGATCGGGATCAACAGCACGACCGATGATTTTTCCCGGATGCTGGTCTCCGTGTCCAGCGATGTGGACCCCGGCTCGGTGTATCTGTACGACGTTGCCAGGAAGAAGGCCGTTCTGCAGTACCGGTCACGCCCGGAGCTTCCGAGCGAGCACCTGGCGCAGATGAAGCCGGTGACCTACACCGCCCGCGACGGCATGAAGATTCACGGCTACCTGACGGTGCCCCGCGGCATGGAAAGCAAGAACCTGCCGGTGGTCATGTACATCCACGGCGGTCCGTGGGCCCGTGACTACTGGGGTTACGATCCGTACGCCCAGTTCCTGGCCAACCGTGGTTACGCGGTGATGCAGGTCAACTACCGCAGTTCGTCGGGATACGGCAAACATTACAGCAACGCCGGCAATCGGGAGTGGGGTATCGGCGCGATGCAGCACGACATCACCGACGCCGTCCGATGGCTGGAATCCGAGGGGATCGCGGATCCGGACAAGGTGGGCATCTTCGGCGGCAGCTACGGCGGATACGCGACGCTGGCCGGCGTGACCTTCACGCCCGACCTGTACGCCTGTGGTGTACCGTACGTCGGCCCGTCCAATCTGCTGACCCTGATCAACAGTTTCCCGGAGTACTGGAAGCCCTTCCTCGAAGGCTCGTGGTACAAGAAGGTCGGGAACCCCGAGGTCGAGGCCGATCGCGAGGACCTGATCGCCCGCTCGCCGCTCTTCCACTGTGACCAGATCGAAGCGCCGCTACTGGTCGTACACGGTGCGAACGATCCGCGCGTCAAGCAGCATGAATCCGATCAGATCGTGGTCGCGCTGCGTCAGAAAGAGAAGGACGTCGAATACATCGTGGCACCGGACGAAGGCCACGGCTTCCGTGCCCCGAACAATCGCAAGGCGCTGGCCGTGGCGATGGAGAAGTTCCTGGCCAAGCACCTCGGGGGCCGTTTCCAGGAGGACGTCCGACCCGAGACGCAGGCTCGCCTGGACGAGATCACGGTCGATGTTCAGAGCGTGAAGTTGGAGGAGCCGGGCGGGGAATAGATCCCGGTCTGGATTCCGGAGGGATAAGAGGCCGGCGCCTTCGAGTGCCGGCCTCTCTTTTTCATGCAACACGGGCCTTCATCGGGCCGTGGATAAGTACTCTCTCAACCCTCGATTCCCGGGGTTCAGTTCCAATGCGTATTCGAGTGCCTCGCGTGCTTGTGGGACTCCATGCTCCTGGCACAAAATACCGACGGTTGCCCACAGATCCGGGTTGGGCCACCGGCCGGCGCGACCCTCGAGCAGTGCCTGCAACATGATCCGCGCCCGGGTCGATTCGTTGTGCTGGCGGTCCAACTCCAGCGCAACCAGCCAATCGTCCGCGGAGGGAGCCGAGCCGGGGCCGATCAGTTCGTCGATCAGCGTACCGCCCTCGTTCGTATGGCCGTGACGGATCAGGAAGCGGGCCAGCTCGCGTTGCGCAGCACGATCGTGCGGGTTTTCCGCGTGGATCGACCGCAGGCGTGCCTCAGTCTGGTCCGGGGTTTCGCTTCTGATTTCCAGAGGATGCAGGGCGCGCAAGGTGCTGCGCGGATCCCGGCTGGCGATCTCCCGCAACTGGATGATTTTCTCGTGGCGCGCCGAATTCAATTCCGCGGGGGCGAGCGCAGCCAGAGCGGCATCGGCTGCCCGGTTCATCTGGTCGCTGTCTCCCAACAGTGCGTAGGCGTAGCCCAGAATCAGCTCCGTCGCGACCGGCTCGCGACCGATGCGCCGGCAAATCTCCAACTCCAGTACCGCCCGCTGCGCCCACTCGATCCGCTGTGCTTCCGTGTCCGCTTCCGAGGCGCGCCAAATGAGCAGGGCGCCATAAGCCAGGCGGCTGCCGGATATCAGATGCGTGTCGTAGCCCAGAACGATTGCGTGCCCGCCTTTTCGTCCGGTGAACGGCTCCAGATCGATGCCATAGGTCCGATACACCAGGTAAGGCGTGTACGGTACGTACTGGTGGGCGGAGGACCAGAATCGAGCTGCCAGCGACGGTCGCCCGGTGGCTTCGTAGATCGACGCCGCTTCTTCCAGAAATCGTTTGCCGTTGATGTAGTGTCGGTCCAGGGAGAACTCGGGAAAGACCTTCCAGGCCAGGTCGGACTCGCCCTCATACAGCCAAAACGTCGCCAGGATCCAGGCTTTCAGATAGGACGAGTTCCTGGTGGGCCAGGCGAGCGGATCGTAGATGGCTGCGTTGAGTTCGCTGGCGGCATGGGCGCCGCCGGCAAACCACGAGTTGGGAAAACAGGCAACCGGTGTGGAATCCAATTCGTGGGCGATCTGCTGCGTGAGTCGGAAATCGCCGGCCCGGGCCGCGAGCAGGCCTCGCAACAGGAGCGCTTCGCGGACCAGATCATCACCCGATGTGATCTTTCTCGCGGCTTGCAGTGACTCCTCGAAAAAGCCCAGGTCCCGCAGGATCCAGGCGCGATCCAGCACCGCCCGCGAACGGATGCCGGGCAGGGCGTCGGCTGGCAGCAATTCGAGCGCGGCATCCAGACCATCGAGGGCCTCCAGGGCTCGCCACAGATCGCCGCAATTGGCGCTCAGGTAGGCCAGCAGGTGCCAGGCATAGGCGTGGGAGGGGTCCAGGATGACCGCTTCCTGCAGGCGGCCCAGCACGTCGCCGATCGCGCGGTGATCGGTCGGACTGAATCCCCAGCCAGGGCTCTGGTTTTCCTGGATGCGCAACACGTACGATCGAATCCGACTGCGAAACTCCCGCACGTACTGGAGTTCCTTGCGCGCCTTCCGGACTCGTACTTCGCGGGCTTCGGGTGGGAGTTTCAGGAACTGCTCCAGGTCGATGCGCGCAAAGCCGGTTCTACGCTCCTGAGTCTGTGCATACACCGATCTTTGGTCGAAATCGTACACCTTCAGGTCCGTGGATCCCGCGGTGCCGGTGATGCGATGGAAATGCGAATCCATCCGCATCCATTCCGATACGGTGCCCAGGTCGTTCCAGTCAGCGGGGACGATGAATTTTTCAGCGAATGCGGGGTGTGCAAAGAACAGCCCCAGGGTAAGTAACCAGGCGGATTTACGGATCATCCACACGCCTCCTTCGGTCGGGGTCGCCGATAGTAAGGCTAGAGATTTTCCGCTGGCGGGGCAATCCGAACGGCTCCGGTCGAGGTCGGATCAGGGAGTGGCGAGTGCCGTATTGATGGCCTCGATCATCTTGTCGAAATCAGCCTGCTCGAATCCTTCCGACTGGAAGATGATCTTGCCGTCCCTGTCGACGACGTGGTTGCGGGGAATGTAGGCTTCGGCATAGTGCGAGTAGGCTTTACGCTCGACATCCAGCAGGAAAGGCCATTCTGCTTCGTATTTGCCGGCGAACGGAGCCACCACGTCTGAGTCCTCTTCGCGGGCGATCGAAACCATCACGAAATCCCGATCGGCGAATCGTTCCCAGACCTGTTCACGCAAATGGGCCATTTCCTTCTGGCAGGGCGGGCACCAGGTCGCGAACCAGTTGATCAGTACGACCTTGCCGCGAGCGTCGGACAAGGTGAATTCGGTGGCGTCCAGATTCGGAAGGGTGAAATCGGGTGCGGTCTGCCCCACCCGGGTCAGGGTGGTTTCTTCCGGGGTGGGCGTGTCGCCACCGCGGCCTCCGCTACAACCGACGGCCAGGGAACAGATTGCAAACAGGAAGACGACGACAGTCGGACGGCGGAACATGATTCCCTGCCTTGGATGCCAGTGGGATTGCAATTGCAACCATGATGCTAGCACGATTTTGGTCGAAACGAAAGTCAATATATCACAAAAACGTGATCAACCCAGGAGTCGAAGGATCAGGTTCGGTTGCTGGTTGGCCTGGGCCAATACCGTGATCGCAGCCTGCTGTAGAATCTGAGCGCTGGTCATTTCGGACATTTCCTTCGCGATGTCCACATCCCGGATGCGGCTGTTCGCCGCACTCAAATTTTCCGACAGGGAGCTGTTCTGCCGAATGACCGACTCCAGACGGTTCTGGTAGGCGCCCATCCGCGCGCGATGTCCGCTGATCTGCGAGATTGCGTCGTTGATGCCGTCGATCGCCGCGGCGGCCGAAGCATCACTGGCCTGCAGGACATCCAGCGTATCGATGTTCAGGCCGCTCGCCGTGGTATCCTGGCTCATGTCCAGGACCATTCCGCCCTGGGCTGCAGAGCCGACTCCCACCCGCAGATTCAGATTCCCGGCCGAGCCGTCCAGCAACTGCAGACCGTTGAACGAGGCTTCCTGACTGGAGGCGGAGATCTCTTCTTTCAGCGACTGGAATTCCAGATCGAGAAAACTGCGGTCGGTATCACTCAATGTCCCGTTCATCGATTGCGTCGCCAGTTCGCGCATGCGAATCAGCAGGTCGCCAATATTTCCCATCGTGCCTTCGGCGACCTGCACCGCCGAGATACCGTCTGCCGCGTTGCGGTTCAAGACATCCAAAGCGCGGATCTGGGACTTCATGCGTTCGGAAATCGCCAGCCCCGCCGGATCGTCTGCGGCGCGGTTGATGCGCAGGCCGGAGGAGAGGCGCTCCATCGACCTGGTGAGCCGACTGGTATGCCTCTGCAGGTGTCGCTGAACGTTCAGCGACATGATGTTGCTCGTGATGCGCAAACCCATGCGGGATCCTTCCCTGGTTGCCAGATGCCGGAGTGGCTTCCTTGCCACGGGCGAAACGCCGGCTACGTGTTGGATCGGCAGATGGTCCTGAAAACTTGAGTCGAGGCCCTTCCTGCCCTAGGCTGGAGGATCGTTCGATCTACCGATTCGTTCGCACGGGATGGTCGCAAGGTGCTGGAATATCTATTGATCGGGGCTGGATTCGCTTTTGCGGCGACTTGGCAGCCGGGGCCGTTTCAGGCCTTCCTGTTGACGCGGATCGCCGCGGTGGGATGGCGGCGGACCCTGCCGGCGGCCTTCGCGCCCCTGATCAGTGATGGCCCCATCGCACTGGTCGTGCTGCTAACGCTGCGCGAAGTGCCTCGATCCATGGAGACGATCCTCCAGGCAGCCGGCGGACTGGTGCTGCTCTGGTTCGCGTTCCAGGCAGGCCGGGAATGGCGTCGGGCGGGTGATGTCGACTCGCAACGCGACGTATCGGCACCCCGCACTCTGGGGCAGGCGGTGCTGGTCAATGTCTTGAATCCCAGCCCCTGGATCGGGTGGAGCCTGGTCCTGGGACCCCTCGCGATCGAGGCCTGGCGCCAATCGGCGGGCCATGCCGTGGCCCTGGTCGGCGGTTTCTACGCCACGTTCTTTCTGGGACTGGTGACGTTCATCATGCTGCTGGGCGCAACCGGCTGGCTTCGTCCGCGAGCACGGCGAGGGCTGCATCTGCTGGCGGCGCTCGCCCTGGCCGGTCTCGGGCTGTATCGGTTGGCTACGGCTTTCCTATGATCCCTGCGCCTCGGCGCTGCCGAAAACGCGCTTCAGCAATTCGGTCGTCCGTGCGATCGGATCCTGCCGGATCTTCTGCTCTTCCTGGCCCAGCACCGTGAACAGGCCCGTCAGCGCGCGGTCGGTCACGTACTGCTCCAGATTGACCATCTCCGGTTTCTCGACCAGCGGGATGCGATTGTAGTTCTCGAGCGCCTGATCGTAGAGGCGGGCTACTCCGACTTCGTTCATCGAGCGGCGCACGATGGGGCTGAAGCGGGATCGCAACTCGGTACCGGTGCGTCCGCGGAAGTACTCTGTCGCCGCCGTGTCCTCCCCTTGCAGGATGGCGAACCCGTCGGCCAGGGTCATCGAGGTGATCGCGCTCCAGAAGACTTCGGTAGCTTCGGTGGCTGCCAATTCGGCTGCGCGGTTCATGCCGGTTTCCAGCTCGTCCACGTACGATCCGAAACCGTAGTTGCGCATCGTCGAGGCCACGGATTCGAACTGGCTCGGAAGCGCGATTCGGATCAGGGCGTTGCCCAGAAATCCATCGCGGGCCGAAGTCAGGCTCACCGTACGCTCGGTGCCTACTTTCAGCGCTTCTTTCAGGCCGGCGACGACGGTCCGGTTGTCCAGTGCTCCGGAACGTCCCTGCGATCCGAGAATTCCATCGAGTGTGCCGTCCTGCAATGCCGTACAACCGGGCAGGAATGATGTGAGCAGAAACGCGATCAGGGCGAGTCGGGGAAAGGTGGTCATCGTTCGTGATCTCCCTGTGAAAACGGGCGGAGAAAGAGAAAGCGCCGTCGCGGAGGGCCGCGACGGCGCCGGAGTCAGCCTCGATGTCGGCGGCGTTGGGTTGCCCTCGGTAGGGATCCCTGCCGGTCGAACCAGTGAGGCCCCTACGTCACGGGGACGCCACCTCCACCGAGCCAGATCTATGTATAGCCACTGGATCACCTCCTTATCGGGGCGTGTCATTCGCGGCGAGTCCCACCTCGCCCGGCCCTTCCGGCCGCCCAGGCCACCGGAGCCGCGCACTGTCCCTGGACAGTGCGAATCGTAGGATGATTCTACGCACAGGTCGGGGTCGGGCGCAATGCCTCTTTCGGTCGCCGCGGGGGACGGCTATCTTTCGCACCATGCAGAATCTTCGTTCACAACGTATTGGAGTAGCCTACAGCTTGGCTGCTTATCTCGCCTGGGGGATCCTGCCGGTCTATTTCAAGGCGATCGCCGCCGTACCTACGTTGGAGGTACTGGCGCATCGGATCCTGTGGTCGGTGATTTTTCTGGTTGGCCTGACGGTCGCGCGCGGCAAGTGGACCGAATTCGCCGCTCTGCTGCGCAACCGACGGATTCGATTCACCTTGATGATCACGACCTGCCTGATTGCCACCAACTGGGGCATTTTCATCTGGGCCGTCGCCAGCGGACAACTGGTCGAGGCCAGTTTGGGCTACTTTATCGGGCCGTTGGTGACCGTTGCGTTGGGATTCATTTTTTTGCGGGAACGTTTGCGGCGGCTGCAGGCGATCTCGGTCGGGCTGGTGCTGATCGCGATCCTCTACCTGACGGCACGGTACGGGCATCCACCGCTGATCTCGATGATCCTGGCCTTCTCGTTCGCCTTCTACGGACTGTTGCGCAAGCAGGTCCCCGCCTCCGGCGTCCAGGGGTTGACGGTCGAGACGCTGATGCTGTCGCCCCTGGCGTTGGCCTGGCTGGTCTGGCAGCGCCGGCACGGCGCTCTTGTTTTTCTGGATACGACCTGGTCGATGAACTGTCTGCTGATGTCGGCTGGTGTGCTGACGGCCCTGCCGTTGGTCTGGTTCGCCGAGGGAGCCCGTCGTTTGCGATTGGTCACGATGGGCTTTCTGCAGTATCTCGCACCGACGGGTCAGCTCCTGCTGGCCGTGATTGCGTTCGGTGAGGCCTTCACCCACGATCATCTGGTCAGTTTCGGCTTGATCTGGATCGCTTTGGCCCTGTACTCCTGGGACACGGCATCGAATCTACGATCGGGTGTCGAAACCGCGGCGGCGACGGGAGAGGCGTGATGGATGAGATCCGGAAATTCAACCGCAAGGCCTGGGACCGGCAGTCGGCGGGCGGGAGCCGCTGGTGTCGCCCGGTAGGTGACGAGATCATCGAACGGGCGAAGAGCGGGAGCTGGGAAGTCATCCTGACACCCAATCGCCCGGTGCCGCGTGAGTGGTTCGGGGACCTTCATGGCAGGACCGTGCTGTGCCTGGGCTCGGGAGGCGGACAGCAGGCGCCGGTATTGTCGGCGGCAGGTGCCCGCGTTGTCAGCTTCGATCTTTCTCAAGAACAGTTGGCCAAGGATCGCCAGGTAGCCGATGCACACGACCTGATCCTCGAAACGGTCGCCGGCGACATGGCTGACCTGTCCGGGTTCGCCGATGAGAGCTTCGACCTGGTTTTCCATCCGGTATCCAACGTCTTCGTGCCTGATCTGGCGCCCGTTTGGAATGAATGCGTGCGGGTGCTTCGCCCCGGCGGTGATCTCCTGTCCGGTTTCATGAATCCGTTCTACTACCTTTTTGATCACGACGAACTGGAATGCGGCGGGCCACCCCTCGCGTGTTTCCGATTGCCCTATTCCGACCGGGATCGTCACGGGGCGGACGGACCGCTGGCTCCACCGGGGGATGACGGTGAGGCGATCGAATTCAGTCACAGCCTCGAGTCGCAGATCGGGGGGCAACTGGCGGCCGGTCTGGTACTGCTGGATTTGTACGAGGACTGGTGGGACGACGAGAGCACGCCGTTGAACCAGCTGATGCCGACGACGATCGCGACGCGGGCACGGAGGCCTCGACAATGAAGAAGATTCTCATTCCCGGCGGCAGCGGTTTTCTCGGCCGTGCATTGATCGCCGCCCTGCCCCGCGACGAGTGGGAGGTCGTCGTACTGACGCGCGATCCGGGAGCAGATTCGGAGGGCGTTACCCAACGGGCCTGGGACGGACGGAGTGCCGGGGACTGGTCGCAAGACCTGGAGGGCGCCGTAGCCGTGGTGAATCTGGCCGGCCGCAGTATCAACACGCGCTTCACCGCCCGGAACCGTTCCGACATCATGGACTCCCGGGTCCACTCGGTGCGGGCGATCGGAGAATCGATTGCCCGCTGCAGTGATCCACCGCAGGTGTGGGTGCAGGCCTCGGCTGTCGGTTACTACGGCGACAGCGGCGACGAAATACTTGGGGAAGGAGCCCCGGCAGGTCTCGGATTCGTGGCCGATGTTTGCCGGATCTGGGAGGAGGAATTGCAACGCGCTCCGGTCCCGGAAACGAGGAAGGTGGTCTTGCGGATCGGGCCGGTGCTGGGACGAGGTGGCGGTGCACTCGAACGTCTGCTACCCATCGTCAAACGGTATGCGGGTGGCCGAGTGGGCAATGGCCGCCAATATTTTTCGTGGATCCACCTCCGGGACCTGGTGCGCCTGATCCTGTGGGCGCTGGAGAACGATACGGCAAGTGGCGTCTACAATGCCGTCGCATCCCATGCGGTCACGAATTCTGTCTTGATGGGCGCTCTGCGCAAGTCCGTTGGTGTTCCCGTGGGACTGCCCGCTCCGGCCTTGGCAGTTCGTCTGGCGGCTCCTATACTGGGTGTGGATCCGAGCCTCGCGCTGGAGGGGCAGCGCTGCGCGCCGTTGCGCGCGACGGAACAGGGCTTCGAATTCCATTTTTCCGATCTGCCGGATGCGCTGGCGGATCTCCTGGTTTGATTCCACCGATATCCCCGGACTCGATGCGGGCTGCTGCCAAGGCAGGCTCGGCACGCCGACTCAAGATCGGCGCCTCGACTCCTTCGGGAACGTGGAAGAGCGACGGGTGAAAGTATGACCTACGAGGTACTGGCAACTCCTCGACTGGACGAAACCGACCGCGACGCCCTGCGGAGGCGCATCCTGGACTATTTTCACAATACCTGGGAGGTCTACGAGCGACTCTTCGACGTCCTGGCCACGGACCGGGCCTTTACGATGCGCGCTGATCCGTTGCGCCATCCGTTGATCTTCTATGTCGGCCATACCGCCTGCTTCTTCATCAACAAACTGGTATTGGCCAAGGCCATTCCCGACCGGGTGAACCCGCGTTTCGAATCGATGTTCGCCATCGGCGTGGACGAGATGAGCTGGGACGATCTGAACGAGTCGAACTACGATTGGCCGCCGATCGCCGAGGTTTGGGAGTACCGCAACCAGGTGCGGCAGGTAGTCGAGAGCGCCATCGCCGAATTGCCGATCGACGGTCCGATCGGTTGGGACTCGCCGATGTGGCCGGTCGTGATGGGCATCGAGCACGAACGCATCCACCTCGAGACCAGTTCGGTATTGATTCGCCAGTTACCGCTCGATGTGGTGCGTACCGACGAGAACTGGCCGGTTTGCGATGTGAGCGGAACTGCGCCGGCGAATGAATTGCTGGAGATTCCGGCCGGCAACGTAACCCTGGGTCGCGAGAAGTCGGAACCGATCTATGGCTGGGACAACGAGTACGGACGGCTGGAAAAGCGAATCGAGACCTTCCGCGCGGCGAAGTTCCTGGTAAGCAATGGAGAATTCGGTGAATTCATCGAAGCCGGCGGCTATACGACCGAAAAATGGTGGACCGAGGAAGGGTGGTCCTGGCGCAACTACACCGAAGCGAAACATCCCGTATTCTGGGTGCCCACCGCGGATGGGTTCAATCTGCGCTGCCTGACGCAGGAGATTCCCCTGCCGGCCGACTGGCCGGCGGAAGTGAATTATCTCGAGGCAAAGGCTTTCTGCAACTGGAAAGCCGAGGCGACCGGGCGCCCGGTTCGTCTGCCGACCGAGGAGGAATGGTACCGCCTCCTGGACGTTTCGGGATTGGCTGCCAAAGCGAACGGCCCGAGTCCGGGCGGCAATCTCAATCTGGAACAATGGGCATCTTCCACACCGGTGGACCGGAATCAGAGCGCGGGTTTTGGTGATGTAATGGGCAATGTCTGGCAGTGGACCGAGACGCCGATCACCGGTTTCCCCGGTTTCGAGGTGCATCCGCTGTACGACGATTTTTCGACGCCGACGTTCGACCACCGACACAACCTGATCAAGGGCGGTTCGTGGATCAGCACGGGCAACGAAATCACACGTGGCGCGCGATATGCTTTCCGCCGACATTTTTTCCAGCATGCGGGGTTCCGGTACATCGAGTCCGACGCGGCCATCGACCTGCGTGACGACATCTATGAATCGGACGACCTGATCGCCCAGTACTGCGAGTTCCACTATGGGGCCGACTACTACGGTGTCGCGAATTTTCCGAAAGTCACCGCTGAGATGTGCCTGGAGGCGAACCGAAAGTACCGGGACGGACGGCCCATCGCCTCGGCGCTGGATCTGGGGTGTGCGACCGGCCGTGCGGTCTTCGAACTGGCGCGCGAATGTGATCGTGTCACGGGGATCGATTTCTCGGCGCGCTTCATTCGCGTCGGGCATCAGATGCAGCAGAACGGATCGATCCGCTATTCGATTCCCGAAGAAGGCGAGCTGGTTTCGTACCATGAGAGAACCCTCGCCGAAATGGGTTTGGCGGAGACGCGCGACAAGGTCGAATTCTGGCAGGGCGATGCGCACAATCTGAAGCCCCAATTCACGGGCTACGATTTGGTGCTGGCCGCCAACCTGATCGACCGTCTGTACGAGCCGGCGGTTTTTCTGACCGAAATCACGCGGCGCCTCCATCCGGGCGGACTGTTGGTTCTCTTCTCGCCCTACACCTGGCTGGAGGAGTTCACTCCGAAGGAAAAATGGATCGGCGGCAAGAAAGTGGATGGCGAAAATCTCACGACCCTCGAAGGGCTGCATCAGGCATTGCGGGAAATGTTCGACCCCTGTGGGGAACCACAGGATATCGAATTCGTAATTCGGGAGACGAAACGTAAATATCAGCATACGAAGAGCCAAATGACCGTCTGGCGAAAAAAATAGGTGTTTCGCTACAATTCGGAATCAATACGAAAAAACGCTTGAATAATTCTGCCCTGTCTGTATGATGGCTAGGCGCAGAAGGTGGACAAATCAGCAGATCCGCTGATTCGATATTGCAAGATGGGGAACAGTCGACAACTCAGGGATCGCCCAATCCGGGATCAACCACCAGGATCCAGGACCTGAGTTCTCCGTCATTTTTCGTACATGGTGGCTTCGGATGTCAATGGAGGGTTCTTGACGTCGGAGACAATTCAGGAGGATAATGTTGTGACCAAATTGTTTATGAAGACTTTGGTCCTCGCCGCTTTTCTCGTTGCCCTGTTTGCGCTGCCGGCGTTCGCCCAGATCCACTCGGTCGATTATGTCGGCTACGGGTGGGACTCGGGAGTTCCGGGGAAGGCGCTGGGTGACGAATTCCATTTTGTTGGGATTGCGGACTATGTCGATCCGGTGTTTGGCGTTGACCTCGGTACCGAGGAATTGACGTTCCACGTTTTCGGATTGCTGGTTGTCAGCGAAGTCGATCTGGGCGGTACGCTCATGGTCACCTACAGCGGCGGCTACATGGAGATCTATCAGGACGGTGCGATGAACGCCGACTGGGGAATCAATCCGCCGAACCTGACGGCTCCCGGCACGTTCTCGGATGGATCGCTGTTCTTCTCCGGAGAGTTCACGGACATGACCCTGTTCCATTTCCCGGGCGGCGGCGGAAACTTCGAGGGGAATCTGAACGGTATCGCCGGTACGATGATCGATGGTAGCTGTACCGGGTGCGTATACACCTGGGGCGGAACGTTCAGTACCGACGCCGGAGCTCAGATTCCGGAGGGATACAGCCTGCAGGTCGACGGCGTACTGGAAATCGATGCGGCCGTATCGACGGACGAGGCTTCGTGGGGATCCGTCAAGGCGCTCTACAATAACTAGTACGGCGCGTACGTGTCGTAGAGTATAAATTTGGAGGTTGGAAATGAAAGCACGGATACTGTTTCTCGCCATCGTGATGCTGACGTTTCTGCTGCCCGGCGCGGTGATGGCACAGCAATTCTTCGACTACTTCGGCATGACCCTGTTGCCGGACACGGTCGGCGACTCGCTGGTGATGTACGCTGAGGTGCGTGACCCGGCTCCGGCCACGACACCCTTGCCGTTGGACTTCGACAACTACGAGTACACCATGGTGATCACCGATCTCGAGTTGGTGACCGACGGTTTCCCCGAGGTGTATGCCAACGGAACGATCGCGATCTACGAGGACAATGGTACGTCGGCTGATTACGCCGCGACCGGCACCTTCACCGATGGTACCGCCTTACTGGTCGGTAACGTGTCGATGGAGATCTACCATCTGTCACACGTGATTCCGACGAACACGACCGGCAACGGCACCGGTACGGTGGATTGGATCGGCGGCACGAACCTGAACGACTTCGCTCCCGGGGATCAGGTAGGCTGGACGTTTGTGGTCGGCACCAACAGCGGCTCTGGCCTGCTGGAGCCGGGCTACGACGAGGTCTGGGACGGTAAGGTGGAGCCGGTCGGCGTCATCGTCGGTACGGACCGCGTTACCTGGGATGAGCTGAAGTCCTGGATGAAGTAACTCTTTGATGGACTGATCGGCGCACTGAGCGGCGCAGCGAAGAACCGACAAGGAACCCCGGGGTTGATCCCTGGGGTTCCTTCCGTTGTGCCGCAGTGAATGTGTCCGGGGTCAGGCCAGATCGAAGAAAATGAAATCGCTGTCCCGTGTCGCGGTAAAGTTCAGCAGCTTCTGGTTCGAGATGGCGACACCGTCGCCCGGCCCGGCCGGCCGGTCATTGACCAGCATCCCTCCCGAAATCACCTGCAGCCAACCGTAGCGACCCGGTCCGAGTTGCAGATCCAGGCTGAATCCACTGTCAAAATGCGCAGCAAAGAGAATCGCATCCTGATGCCAGTGCACCGAACCTTCGCAGCCGTCCAGCGATGCGATCGGACAGAGCCGATTGTCCCGGGCGCCTTCGGGCAGCGTGATCTGCTCGTACGAGGGCTCCATGCCCCGCACTTCAGGCGTCAGCCAGATCTGCAGCAGGTGGCAATCCTCCTCCCTGGACGGATTGAACTCGCTGTGCTGGACGCCGGTGCCGGCACTCATGCGCTGCACCTCGCCGGGCCGGATCACCGAACCGTTGCCCAGGCTGTCCTTGTGCTCCAGGGCGCCGTCGATGATGTAGGTGAGGATTTCCATGTCGTGGTGGGAATGGGTGCCGAAGCCCTGTCCCGGCGAGATGAAATCTTCATTGATCACCCGCAGAGTACGAAAATTCATGTGCTCGGGGTGAAAATAATCGCCGAAGCTGAAGGTATGGGCGGTCTTCAGCCAGCCGTGATCAAACTGGCCGCGTTCACCCGAATTGCGCAGGGTGATCATCTGAGCTCCTCCTGGCTTGAATTCTGATCGTTTGATTCAAGCTACGACCAAAGCGCAGGAGCGGCCACCCATCGCTTGCTCAGAGCAGCTGTGCGAGAGCCCCGGCAAGCAGTTCATAGTCCTCGGGGGTGTTGTAGGCCTGGGCCGAGGGGCGCAGGAAGATGCGACCGTCCAGTTCGGGCAGAGGTACCTCGATTCCATACTCCTGACGCAGGCGCGTCTGCAGCGCGACAACGTCGATCCCGGGGGGCAGTGGGAGTGCATGCATCTGATGGAACCAGGTACCGTCGTCCGGGCAGATCGGCTCCAGTCCGGTCACGTCGCTGATCAACCGGCGCGCGGTGCGGATCATTCGGCGACAGCGTTCGCGCTCGGCCGGCCAGTGGTGGGTGCGCTGGAATTCGATGGCTGCCGGTACGGCGAGCCAGGCCGAGGGATCATGGGTGCCGGTCCACTCATGGTGATCCAGAAATGGACTGGGCCCCGGATCGCGGCTCTGCCATCCCCAACTGACGACCAGGGGCTCGAGCAGATGCTGCATCTCGGGTCGGGCATAGAGGAATGCGGCGCCCTTGGGCGAGAGTAGCCATTTGTGGCAGTTGCCGCTGTAGAAATCGGCACCCAACGAATTCAGATCCAGGTCCAATTGTCCCGGCACATGTGCTCCATCGACAATCGTGATCAGGCCAGCCTCGCGTCCTCTCCGAAGCAGCTCTTCGATCGGCAGCCGCAAGGCGGTGGGGGAGGTGATGTGACTCAGGAAGAGAACCCTGGTACGGTCGGTGACCCCGGACCAGATCGTCTCGATCACCTCCTCACGATTCCGGACCGGCAAGGGAATTTCCCGGCGAATGTACTTCGCCTTGCGTTTGCCGCACAGGAATCGCCAGGTGCGATCCAGTGCGCCGTATTCGTGTCCCGAGGCCAGTACCTCGTCGCCCGGTTCCAATGGCAGGGAGCGGGCGACGATGTTCAGCCCGGTGGTCGCGTTGTGGACGTAGACCAGATCATCGGCACCGCAGCCGACGAAGTCGGCCAGGGTTGCGCGCGCATCGGCCAGGCGGCCCTTCAGTTGCCGGTCCAGAAACTCCAGAGGCTGCGCCTCGAGTTCGCGCTGCAGGCGCTGGTATTCTTCGAACACGGGTCCAGGGCAGGCGCCGAACGATCCGTGGTTCAGGAAGACGACGTCGTCGCGAAGCAGGAACTGGTGTTTGCGCATTGCGGGATCCTTCGCTCGGGGTCATTGTATCGGGCACACCATAGCACGGGCGAAAGATTTCCCCAGTGGAGATCGCGCTCCTTTTTGCTTACACTGACTGCCGCCGTGTACTGCATCCACCGCAGGGAGATACCCCATGTCCGCACCCCGGATCCTGTTGCAGGTCGTTCATCCCGATCTGGCCGGCTCGAACGGAAACCGAGCCCTCGTCGGCGCTGTCGGCGATCTGCCGGACCTGACCATCAATGATTTGTACGCGTCCTATCCGGATTGGAAGATCAACGTCCAACGCGAACAGGATCTGTTGCGCGCCCATGATGTGATCGTTTTTCAGCACCCGCTGTACTGGGGCAGCAGCCCATCGCTGTTGAAAGAATGGCAGGATACGGTGCTGCAATACGGATTCTGTT
>JANTGJ010000026.1 GCA_024762975.1 Candidatus Krumholzibacteriia bacterium | reverse complement strand
GGTACCGACGACGCGGAAGTGGCCGCGGATGAAGATCCGGATGAAGACGCGGACCCGCGCGCTGCCGAGGTCTTCGACGTTCCGGCCGACCGTCAGGACTGGACCGTCTGGGACCGCCTCGAACAACCGCAGGACTATCCGCAGCTGTGGATCGTTGCGGCCACCGACAGCGACCCGGACTTCGAGCCGGTCCAGCTGACGGAGCAGCCGTGGTACCCGTACCATGCGGCATGGTCGCCCGATGGCCGGACGCTGGCCGTGACCTACAACGCCCGCTTCAGCAGCCTGATCGACGAGGACCAGCAGATCGCCCTGTTCGATGTGGCCTCGGGATCGCGCGAAATCATCACTCCGGCTGACCGGCATGCTTCGTTTGCCGCGTTTTCTCCCGATGGGACGAAGCTGGTCTACTACCTGGACCAGGAAGCCGAGTATCGTACGTATCTCAACCTGAAGGATCTCGTGCTGCGCGATCTGGCCACCGGCGAAACGACCGTGCTGACGCCCGACAACGAGCTGACCCTCGGCGGTTACGGCAGCACGCCCGGCGAGGCGCCGGTCTGGGATGAGAATGGCAAGTTCCTGTACCTGCGCGCTGCCGACGGCGTCGATTTGGATCTATACCGGCTGGACATCAAGAAGAAACAGTTGAAGGCGATCACCGATCTGGACGGTAGCCTGGTCTCGCTGGGCATCGGCGGCGGCAAGGTTGCCTGGATCGAGACGGCGCTGGATCAGCCGGGAACGCTGTACGCCGGCAAACTGAGCGGAAATCCCGGCAAAACGGTCCGACAGATCGCGACCGTCCATGATGCCGTGGCCGGCTTCGGACTACGCCCTGCGAAACTGCTTCGGCTGCCCGGCTTTGAGGGCCTGACCGTGGAGGCCTATCTTTTCCTGCCGCCCGGCGCAGGGGAGAAAGATCATCTGCCGGCGATCGTCGAGATGCACGGGGGTCCGTACTCGCGCTATGGGAACGCCTGGACCAGCCGCTATCCATGGCAGGTGCTGGCCCAGAACGGATTCGCGGTCGTCATCGTCAATCCACGCGGCGGAACCGGGTATGGCGCCGACTTCCTGCGTGGCGTGTATCGCAACTTCGGCACCAACGATTTCAAGGACATCATGGCGGCTGTCGACGCCCTGGTCGAGCGCGGTACCATCGATCCGGACCGGCTGGGGTTCACCGGCTACAGCTACGGGGGCCTGATGACCAACGTGGTGGTCAGCCGCACCGACCGCTTCCGGGCCGCCGTTTCGATTGCGGGGATCTGGAACTATGTCTCGGCGATGGGGCAGAACAACTCGCAGTTGTTCATCGACAGCTACAAACGCCCGTGGGATCAGGATCTGCAGCGGATGTGGGAACACAGTCCGGCCTCGCGCGCCGATCGGATCACGACACCGACCCTGATCATGCACGGTACCGACGACGAACCGGTCGACCCGCGTCAATCGATCGAAATGTTCAGTTATCTGCAGATGAACGGTGTGCCCAGCCGGCTGGTGTTGTACCCGGGCGAAGGCCACGGCATCAACAAACCAAGTCACATGATCGATTACGAGACACGGGAGTTGCAGTGGTTCCTGCACTATGTTCTGGGCAATGAGGACGCCGTCGGGGCCGAGGAACCCTTGCCGGTCGAACCCTAGAATCCTCGGGTCACCGGGAGAATTCGCAGCGGAGGGCGGTTCCTCGGAGTGACCCGCTACTCATACTCCTTGGGCACCGCACAAACGAAGACGAAGTCCTCGGTCTCGGAGGTGTTGCGGAATTGATGCACGTCCTGCGGTGAGACGAAGGCGAAATCTCCGGAGCGCAGTGCGTTGGCGTTGCCGTTCGCATCCATCAAGGCACCTTCGCCGCTGATGACCCAGTTCAGGTGTTCGACATCGTGCTGGTGATGCGGCGAATGGCCGCCCGGCGCCAGGGTGAACACGCGAATCGAGAAATTCGGGGTGCCGTCCGCGGCTCCGACCATCAGTTGCTTGGCGATGCCGCGGGTGCCTTCCATGTCGACGGGGGTTTTCTCGACCTCGGACAAATTGCGGATGATCAACTCGATTCCTCCTTGGCGTACGGATTGCGGATCCTGTTATGATAGCGCCATCGGACTGGACCGCCCACCGGGATGCGAGGCATGGCTGACGATCTGCTCATCAATTCGAAGGTAACGATTCCTGCTGCTGAACTGGAGTTCACGGCCAGTCGTGCTTCCGGCCCCGGCGGGCAGCACGTCAACACGACGGATTCGCGGATCCAGTTGCGGTGGAATCTCGAGACCTCGCAGGCAATCACCGAGCCCCAGCGCCATCGTTTGCGCCGGGTGTTGGCCAGTCGCTTGACCGATGGCGGTGACCTCCTGCTGGCCAGCGAGACTCACCGCAGTCAGCGCCGCAATCGGGAAGAGGTGGCCCAGCGCCTGGCCGCTTTGCTGCGCGAGGCGCTGATCCCGCCCAAACCCCGCCGCAAGACCAAGCCGACCCGGGCTTCACGCGAGCGACGTCTGCAGGACAAGAAAAAGCGGGCGGACGTCAAAAAGGGGCGCAGTCGGAAGTTCGACGACTAGCGAGCGTCAACGCCGCCAAAATGTCGGCAACAGGTAGAGGTTGCCGGCCAGGCGACCGATCATGAAGGCCACTGCCGCAGCCGTCGCACCCACCCAGTTTCCGCTGTGAACGGCCATCAACAGCACCACGAAAATGCCCGAGACCTCGAGAACCGCCGCCCAGGTTACCGGACCGGTGGTGCGGCGATTGACCAGTAGCGCCCGCTGCATGGACAGCACCACGCTCAAGAGCGGCATCAGGGTCAGGATGCGCGCCGGCAACAGCGCGAAACCGGTCAGTTCGGCCGACAGTCCCGAGACGGTGCCGAACCAGACCTGGGCCAACGGTGTCCAGGCGATGGCGGCCAGAATCAGTGTCGATCCGGCTCCCAGCATCCAGGCGAAGCGCAACACGGACGCGCGATTCTGTTGGCCTCGCGCAAGCATGGTGATGGCGGCTTCCTGGTAGGCCAACCCCGGCGTCCGGAAGATGAAGACCAGCGAGTTGATCACGGGCAGCACAGCCAGGGATTCCAGGGGAAATCGCGCCTGGCCCATGAAGAAGGTGACCAGCGGCTGCACCGCCAGCGAGATGGTTGAGGTCAGCGCCAGCGGCGTGTAGAAATCGACGATCTCGCGCATCGAGAGGATTCTCTCGGCCGGAGTCGGCGTGCGCAGTAGCCAGCGAATGGTGTCGATCGCCATCCAGCGCGCCGCGAGTGCTTCGGAGACGACGCCGGCGGACAAGGCGGCGGCGCCGACCCAGGCACCGGGCAGGCCGCCCCACACAGCCAGCCCGATGGCGGTGCTGGCCATCGTGGACAATCGGATCATGGTGCCCCACGCGACCCGGCGTGTCAGCCCGGCGCGAATCAGCAACCCCTGGCAGAATCGTCTCCAGCCGATTGCTGCGGGCCAAGGCAGGAGGATCAGCAGCGCCACCTGCGTCAGGTGCGCGACGTGCGGGTCCAGACCCAGTGCGCGCAAAGCCAGCTGATCCCACAGCGGGGTGACCAGGACGATCAGCAGGGCCGCCGTCATCCCCAGATTCAGCATCCAGGTGAAACGGCGCAGGCGACGGTAGTTCTCGTCCGAATCCACCAGCGCGGTGGCGGCGCTCATCATCATGATCACCGGCGCTTCGGCCAGGATGGCCAAAGCGAAAGCCACTCCATAGGCTGCCAGGTTGATCTTCGGCTCGCCCAGCCGCGCGATCACGGCGGCCAGCAAGGGGCCCTCACAGGCCATCATCAGCCACGTAGCCTGCAGGGGCAGCCAGAAGCGAAAGAGGGTGGGGATGCGGACGCGGGTCGTCATGGTGATCGAAGGTACGTTCGGAAGCCCGGACTGTCAGGCGTAAAAAAATGCGCGAGCAGGGAATTGATTCCTGTAATTTCACGAGCTTGTCCGTCCCTAGAGTGCGCGCGCTGAAGGCAAACCTGGATAGAAAGATCAACTTGGGGCACAGGGGGTTCGTCGATGTTTGCGAGGACATTTTCATTCTGTATTGGGGTGCTGTTGTGGGCTTCCCCGACCATCTTTGCTGCCGAGGTGGCACCGCGAATACTCGACTCGGGCGATGTGATCCGAGGTACTGGAATCGAAATGGTGAAAGCGGATCGCGATACGCTGGTTCTCCTGGGCCCCTGGCAAAGCGGTGCGCCGTACAACGGTCAATTCCAGACACCCGGCGGCGATGCTGCATGGAACGGGTGGACTCATCAGGATCTATCGGTCTCGCTGATCAACCACTGGCAGGTATCGGATTACAACGCCTTCGGCCTGAATCAACACGGAGCGGGCAACCTGGCGGCCTGGTGTGGCGATCCCGGGATTCCGGCCTGTGACCTGCCTGATACTTTGGGCGGCTATGGGCCGAATTGGAATGATGCGCTGAGTTGGACGATGCCGGTCGCTGATCCGGCTCAGCCGTGCACGGTGACCCTGGAAGCATGGCTGAACATCGATGTCGAGCCCGGCTACGACTTCGTCTTTCTCGAAGTCCTGACGCAGGCCGGTGATCCGGTGCAGCTCGCCGTCTGGGACGGCATGTACCACAACCTGCAGGTCCAAGCGAGCTTCCAGTACCTGCCCGGCGACTATGTCGGCAGTGGTGCTGACGAGGTAACGATCCGCTTCCGTTTCGTTTCCGATGGCGCTTGGGATGACGAGGACTGTTACTTCCCCGGCGCCGGTGCCTGTCAGTTGGACGATGTGAACGTGACACTGGACAATGGTGCGGTCCACTCGTTCCACGACTTCCAGGACGGAACGCTGGGGCCCTGGGTAGCCGGTCTGCCGACCGGCGTCGGAGACTTCGCACAACTGCGCAACGGGCTGGACGATCTGGATCCGTGTGCCGAAAACACTTCCTATCAGGTCTGTTTCATCGATGACGGCGAGGTGGTCCCCGGCACCGGCGGCACGAAGTGCCAGACCTGGTGCTACGGTCCGGGCGGCTTCATCGTCAACAACACGGGCGGCCTGCTCGGGGACGATTTCCATCTGAACAACGCCGTGATGTCGCCGGTCATGAACTGGCCCGCCGGAAAGGAAGGCGGCGAGTTCTCATTCGACTACTACTGGCACATGGGATTCGGTAACACGCCGGTCATGGCCGTCGACTGGGGGGTCCGATCGACCGCTGATTCCGATCCCGCAGCGATCGAGGATGCACCGTGGGAGAACTACGGCTTTCTGTTCTTCCTGACCGGACCCGAGTACCAACGGGTGCATTTCCCCTTCGACGACCGCCTTGCAACGGATGTGAAGCAGGTTCAGGTTCGGTTCCGTACCTACGAGATCGGATGGATGTGGGGCTACGACGGTACCGACGGTACCCCAGCGCCCTACTTCGACAACGCAAGGGTCGTGGCCTACGACGTGGGCGGTCCGGCCCTGAGCGCGCGGCCGATCGAACTGGCAGCCGATGCGTTTCCGGCCTCCGGTGAATTGGACCTGATGGATCCCGCCTCGTGCAGTGTGCGCTTCGACATGGGGCGCAACGTCGCTTCCTACGGGTCCGGCCTGATCACCCCCGGCGATTCTCTCGTCGTGCGGGTGGCTCCCGTCGGCGGGACCGAATTGGTCGGGATGCCGCAGATGTTCTATCACCTGGATCGCAACCCGATCTTCGATCCCTATCGATCTGCCGGCCTGCCGGATGTCGGGTCGGTCGAAGGGGTGCTCGTGACGAACTCCACGGGTGCCTTCGCGTTCGATCTGCCCGACCAGGGTTTCCTGTTTCCGGGAGACCGGTTGCGATACTACTTCCGTGCCGAAGACGATCTGGGCCGGATCTCGATTCTGCCCGCCGATACGACCGGTTTCAGCGGCCGGGCCCAGAGGGCGGACGTGATCGACTACGAGCAGGACTTCGATTTCCAGGCCTTGCCCTCGCTCGACAGCCTGGACCCGGCGTCGGGACCGAAGATTCTTTTCTGGAATGACTCGGCCGGTCGCGGCAACGACGACGAGTGGATGTTTGCGTTGGAGAACCAGGGCTGGTACCGGGGACAGGAGATGGACGTATTCCGGGCCCGGGAGGCCTACTCCAACGAAGGAAACGGTCTGGGCGGGCGGGCGACGCTGTCCCAGATCGAGGGCTATACGACAATTCTCTACTCGTGCGGTCGTGAGATCGGGTACACGCTGGGCACGGGCAACCCGAATGAAGGCATCGACCCGGACCTTCCGCTGCTCGATGCCTGGTTGCGCCTGGGCGATCGCAATCTGCTGCTGACGGGAAACCAACTCGCCAGCGACCTGAATACGAGTGCGGCCGGACGGGCATTTCTGAACGAGTGGATGGGAGTCGGTCTCCTGGCCGGTTCGCACACCTGGGGAGCGGGCCTGCCGCAATCGCCCGAGGTGGTGGTCGCACCCTCGAACCCGGTGCTGAATTCGATTGATCGGTGGATTGCCTTCGGCGGTTGCCCGTATCCGGCGGATTTCGACGTCGTCGAGCCGATCGGCGCGGCGATCGCACTGGCCCGCTTTACCGGCAGTTCCGAAAATGTAGCGGCGATGACCTGGAATCCGCATGCGGCATCCGGTTCGAACGTCGTCTCGATGCCGTATGACCTGAGCCGGGTTTGGGATCCGGGGGTGAAGATGGACCAGCCCGCCAGTCTGGCGATTCGCGCCGGGATCCTCGGCGAAGTTCTGGAGTTCTTCGGCAACGCACCGACCGGGGGGCACACGCCGGTCGCCCTGCCGGTGGGAGTCCTGAGAGTGGGGAACTTCCCCAACCCGTTCAATCCGATCACCGAGATCGCGTTTGACTTGCCGCGCGCCGCGCAGGTGTCCGTGAATATCTACAACCTGCAGGGGCGCCTCGTGACGACGCTGCTGGACGAAGAGCGGCCGCAGGGCGCCGGCCAGGTGGTCTGGAATGGTACCGACAGCCGGGGTGGTGCGGTGGCATCGGGCACGTACTTCTACCGTATCCGGGCCGGGCAGGACCAACAAATCCGGAAAATGACTCTGCTGAAGTAAAATCGGAGTTGGAACCGAAAGCCCCCGGCCGCGATGGCGACCGGGGGCTTGACTTGCCGATGAACCGTCAATCGAGTTGGTAGTCCTCACTCCACAGTTCGGGCAGCAGGTCGGGGCTGGTCTGCAGCACCGCTTCGCCATGGGAGGTCTGGATCGATTGCAGGTAGCGCCACTCACCGAGGGACAATCCTGATTGAGTCAACCAGGCCTGCAAGGCAGCCTGTTCGGCGGCCAGCTGCGCGGGATCGAGCGCCGGCTCCCGGGTTGCGCCCATCGAAAACGGCGAAGGGATCGATGGCAGCAGGCTCGGAATCCGGAAGGCCTGGCGGGGCGGATACTCCGTGACCCGAACCTCGCGCCACTCGGGAACCGCGGCCAGATCCCTGGCCAGTTCGATCGCGTCGTCCAGCGTGCCGAAGCGGTCGCACAATCCGTGCGATATCGCATCTCCGCCCATCCAGACACGGCCCTGTGCCACCTCGCCGACGGCGGCGGGGTCCAGATCGCGTCCGTGGGCGACGGCCTCGACGAAGAGATTGTAGTTCGCGCGGATCATTTTCTCGGTCCGCGCCAGCTCCTCGTCGTTCATCGCGCGGCGCGGCATCGGTCCCAGGAAGGGGAAGTTGACCATGGTCATCAACTCGGCGTGTTCGCCGCGGTACACCGCGTCGCTGGAAATCCCCGCGCTTTCGGCCAGACCATCGTCCCAGACCCAACCGCCGATCACACCGATCGAACCGGTGATCGTCAGTGGCGTCGTCAGGATCTGCGTGCCGTCCATGCTGATCCAGTAGCCGCCACTGGCCGCGACATCGCCCTGGCTGACGATGACGGGCTTGCCGGCGGCTTTCAATTGTCGGATGGCGTCGGCCACCAGGTCGCTGGGCAAGGGGTCGCCGCCGGGCGAGTCGGCGCGCAGCACGACCGCCGGCACGTTCGGGTCGTTGACCAGACTACGCAGGTAGGCACTCGTGGCGCGGCCGCGAATGCCCGAATCCATGGAGCAGCCGCCGACCGCGTATACGACCGGAATGCGCAATGTCTCGCCCCACTGTTCGTCGCGGTATTCGCGCGTCAGCTCCTTGATCCGCGGCGAAACCAGTTTGCCGTCGCGTTCCTCGCCCAGCCACTTGCCGAGTTGATCCCAGCGTGCCACGGCATCGACGACGCCCAGTTCCACGGCTTCCTGCGGATCCAGTACCCCCAATTCGTTCACGATGCGGTCGTATTCCCTTTCGTCCAGCTTGCTGCGGTACTCGAGGGCGCCGGCGCGTGTCTGCTCGTAGATCACGTCGACGATGCGCTGGCGCTGTTCGCGATCCGCGTCGCTCATATTGTCGCGAGCGTAGGTCTCCATCGCGCTCTTGTACTTGAAGTAGCGAAACTCCTGGAATCCGACGCCCAATTTCTCCAGGGTGCCCCTGAGGTAGCTGCGGCTGAGAGCGAAACCGGGCAGGCCGAGGTTGCCCCACGGATCAATGGTGATGCGGTCGGCGATCGAAGCGAGGTAGTAGATGACCGGATTGGGTCGATCGACATGCACAATGATCTCTTTGCCCGAGGCCTTGATCTCCTCGAGCTTCTGGCGCATCTCCCAGATCAGCGAGGGGCGGCCGCGGAAGCTGGCCAGGTTGATGGCCACGCCGTCGATCTCCTCCTCATCGCGCACGTGGTTCAGAACCCTGAGCAGGTCCAGCCAGGCGACGCGGGTATCGTCGAACCAGCGGAACTTCTGGTAGGTCAGGACACGGTTTTCCAGGTTCAGCGGATAGTAGCGGTGTGCAGGCCCGCCGAAGTTCAGCGCCGGGATGTCGAGTCCCCGGAAGGGTACCGAAGCGCGACGCAGCAGGGTGGTGCCCAGGTGGTCGCCGTCCTCGTTGAAGTGGGGCAGTCCGGCGACCGAGCGGTCCGAGAAGGTCACCCCAGCGTACAGGGAGTAGTTCAGATCGCCGCCGGGGCCCGATTCCCTGAACCGACCGCCCAGGTGCAGGCCGCGGTGGGGTCGCAGTTCGATGCCGGCGCCCCAGGTACCCTCATCGAAGAATTTTTCGTCGGTATTGGAAGTCCAGTCGGCGAACAGGGTCAGCCAATCGCGGCCCAGCGGACGCAGACCGAGGTCGAAAACGTACTGCCCGAAATCGGACTGTACGCTGCGAACGGCCGAAGCTCCGTACGAGGCGAAGCGGCTGGGTCGTCCGATCACACCCGCAGCGATCGTGGCCTGCCGCGCAAGGGTTTCGGTATCGCCCGTCGACCAGCGATAGGAGAGCCCGAAGGAGCCGCCGCGGCTACCGCCGGACAGGCCCAGGGCATAGTCGAAAACCCGAAAGCTCTCGTCGCCGAACTTCATCTCCTGCGTTTGCATCGCCAGGCCGAGGTTTCGCCCAAGGGAGGTTCCGTACTGGTTGCCCAGATGATCGCCCTCGTTGAAGACGGCCCAACTGTCGATGCCCACCCGGTCGTTCAGTCCCCAGGCTGCCGGGTTGAACAAACCGGCTCCAGGTCCGCCGACGACGCTGGGACTCTGGGGCAGAAACCAGCTATCGGTGCGGTAGTCCATGAACGGGGCCGGGCCGGCGGCGGCAGCGCCCGCGCCCAGGACCAGAGCGAGCAACAGCAGTACGTTCAGCGGTGTTCGGGCGTTCATCGGGTCCCTCCTACTTTTTCAATCCATGACGTCGCATGATTTTCAGCAGGCTGCTGTGATCAGCCAGGCCCAGTCGTGCGGCGGTATTCGTGATGTGCCAGTCGTTGCGCTCCAGGGCTGCCAGAACGATACGTCGCTCGGCAGTGACCTTCTGTTCCTTGAGCGTGCCGCCCGGCTCGGTCTCTTCGTCGCGGCCCGCAGTCGTTGCCGGTGCGGCCACCAGATCAGCCGGAATCAGATCCGGCGCAATGGTCTCTTCGTCCCCGGCTATGACCAGGCGCTCGACGACATTGCGCAGTTCGCGAATGTTGTTGCGGACCCAGTCGTACGATTGCAGCCGGGTCAGGGTTTCGGGGAGGAAGCGACGCTGCCGCACGCCGTATTTCTCGCAGGTCAGGGCCAGGAAATGCTCGGCCAACAGCGGCACATCGCCCAGTCGTTCGCGTAGGGGCGGTACGCGGACGATGTGGGTGTTCAGCCGATAGAGCAGGTCTTCGCGGAAGCGCCCCTGCCGTACCTCGTTGTCCAGATTCCGGTTCGTGGCTGCCACAACGCGCGTGTCGACCTTCTGACCCTGGTGCGAGCCCAGCCGTGTGACGATGCCGTCTTCGAGTACCCGTAGCAGCTTGGCCTGCGCAGCTGGAGGCAGCTCGCCGATCTCGTCCAGGAACAGGGTGCCGCGGTGAGCTGTTTCGAAGGCTCCCTTGCGCTGCCGGTCCGCGCCGGTGAAGGCGCCACGCTCGTGTCCGAAGAGTTCGCTTTCGACCATCGTGTCGGGCAGGGCAGCGCAGTTGACGGCCACGAACGGCCGCTTGCCACGCTCGCCCGCATCGTGCAGGCGGCGTGCGACCAGTTCCTTTCCACAACCGCTTTCGCCCAGGATCAATACCGGCGCCGGGATGCCGGCCAGCTTGTCGATCTGCTGTTTCATGGCCAAGGCGGCCCGGCTCTCGCCGATCAGTGGTGAATCATCCCCGCTCTGGCGGCGCAGTCGTCCCAGTTCGATCTGCAGATCGGCCCAGGAAAGCGCGTTCTCCACCTCGCGCACGACACGCTCGAGCGGTTCATCCTTGGCGATGAAACTGTAGGCGCCCAGCTTCACGGCACGCACGCAACGGTCGTAGCTGCCGGTGCCCGTGTAGACGATGACCGGTACCCGATTGCGGTGTTTCTTCAGCGTGGCCAGGACCTCGAAACCGTCCACGCCGGGCATCTCGAGATCCAGGATGACGCAGTCGACCGCTTCGTCGGCCAGCATCTGCAAACCCTCGGCGCCGCCGCCGGCCGTGCGGGTGGTGAAGCCGCCGAGGCGCTCCAGGTCGTAGGCGTATTGCTCGCGCAGGGCGGGCACGTCGTCGATGATCAGAACGGTGCTCATGATTGGCTGTCCACGGGTTGGGTCAAGGGGAACGAAATCGTGAAAGTCGTGCCCTGTTCGGGTTCGCTTTTCACGCGCAGGGTGGCTCCGCAATCGGCGGTCAGGCGGCGCACGTTGCTCAGGCCCAGGCCGGTACCCTGTTCGCGAGTGGTGAAGAAGTCGGTGAAGATCCGGTCCAGGTTCTCGGGCGGAATACCCACACCATCGTCCTGCACTTCGACCAGAATGCGCATTTCCTCGAGGATCTCATCCTCACCCAGACGGGCATCGACGCGGACGGTTCCGCGGTGGTCCCGCAGGCTCTCGATCGCGTTGCGGATCAGGTTGTCGAAGATGCGGCGCAGGCTGATCGGGTCCGCCAGGATCGGCGGCAAGGTCGTGGGGATCGCGTTGATCAGCCGCACCCCTTCGGAGACCGCGGGAGCGGCCATGGCCTCGGCCACCGCGGCGTCCAGTCGGCAGGATTGCGGTTCGCGGCCGGGGCTGAGGCGCGAGTAGTGGTCCGCCAACTCTTCCAGGTAGGCAAGTCCGCCGTCCAGGGTGCCCTTGCGCTGGCGGAATACCTCCTGCAAACGTTGGGGCTCCTGCTCGGCGACCTCTTCGAGGTGGCGCAGCACGTTGCGCAGGGGAGTCAGTCCGTTGCGCACGTCGTGATTCACCTGGCGGGCGACTTCGCCCAGAGTGGCGCGGTGTTCGGCGGCCTGCAGGCGCGCGACATCCCGGCGAAGACGTTGGGTCATGTCGCCGAGCAGGCGCGTCAGGCGCCCGACTTCATCGCGGCGATCGGAGTGGAATTCCACATCCAGGCGATCGAGGTCCAGATTCTCGGTGCGGTCGGACAGCCTGCGCAATGGGCGGCTGATTCGCGCGGCCAGCAGCACGGCCAGAATCACCGCACCGGCGATGGCCAGCAAGAGGCTGGCCCCGAGTCGCCAGTCCAGATCGCGAAGCAGGCGGCGCAAGGTCGCACGGTCATGGACAGCCAGAAGCGTGACTTCCGACCGCTGACCGTCATCGATCAGCATCAGTGTCTGGGCCCGTACGACGCGGCCGGCGGTGCGAAGTCGGTACTCGAGTTCGGCGGCGCGCCGATCCGTGTCGTCCAGCACGTCGATCCGCTCCGCCAATTCCTCGTTCGAAGCGATGAATCCGTGGGGCCAGACCAAGGCAACGGACAGGTCGGCGTCCCGGCTGAGCGAGGTCAGTGCGTCCTGTTCGAGGCGCAAGCCGCCGATGACATTCAATTCGATTCCGCCCACGGTCAGGGTGGCCATCCGGCCGAGCACCAGGGCATCGCCGTTGGCCGTTCGTACTGCCAACAACGCCTGTCCGGAGGTCGCCGTCGCCAGGACGCGGGCCAGCCGGCCGTCGCCTTCCCCGAAGGCTTCGCGGTAGTGACCGCTACTGAGAATGCGGCCGGCGGCGGTCTCGATCTGCAACATGTCCAGATCCGCGAGCGACATCTGCCGCCCGGCATAGTCCCGCAGGTAGGATTGCAGGTCGTCGCCGGCGCCGAGCAACGACAGGCGGAAGCGGTTGTCCGCTTCCATGGCGCGGGTGATGGCGCCGAGCGCACGATCGAGACGGCGGTCTCGTTCGGCGAGGTCCTCGCGCACCAGACTCAGCTGGTCGTCGACACGGCGGGCATCGACTTCGGTCATTCGATCCTGCACGCTGCTGCGGATGACGGGAATCGCCAGTGCCAGCGGAAGAACCGCCAGCAGCAGCGAGGCGACGAGAATCTGTCCCCGCAGATTCACGGCGTCGGCTCCCGGGGTGTTGTCTTGCCAAGGCCCGACAGGAGCGGGGTGCCGTCGAAGGACAGACGAAGGCCGCCCAATTCGCCGCGGGTGATCAGCCACGGATGGGTCAGGGCCACGGGACGAACCAGGTTCATCTCATACAATCGATCGGCGGGGTCCAGGCGTGCTATCTGTTCGAGGTGTCGGGCCCCACGTTCGGCGGATGCCAGGCTTTCGCCATCCAGGGTCGATGAGTCGACGATCTCGCCCAGTGCGGCCAACTGCAGCCACGAGGCCTTACCCAACAGGGTGGCCAGCTGCAGGCACGGCGTCGGGAAATGAAGGTCCAGCGGAATCAGGCAGGCCCCTGCCATCTGCCATTGCAGCACGAAAGGCAAGGCGTCGGCTGCCACTGCGACCGTGTGCCGGTTCCCATCACCCAGTGCGGTCAACCGCCCGGCCAACTCGGCTGCGGCCGGATCGTGACGGTCGAAGACCAAAGCCTGCGGATCCGGTAACCGATCTTCCAGGTCCCAGTCCCGCCGGGCACTGGAACTGGCGGCGATCGGGCCGGCCAGTTGGGGGCAGCCGCCGCTGGCTCCGGCCGGAAACACGATGCCGGTCCAGTCGCGAGCCGCCGCGCGGGTCAACTCGCCAGCCGGATTCAATTGCCCGGCGGGGCCGGTCCATCGTGCCGCTCCGTTGCGGTTGGCCGACGGTGGACAGATCAGCAGATAGAGGCGATTCCAGGGCAATGGAGCCGGTGCGTATCCGGGCAATTCCCGGTAGAAGCGTACGGTGGCCAGATCTCCGACTCGTGCCAGATCGAACCCTTCGGCAGCCAGATCGCGGGGATCCAGGCCGGGCCGTACCACGAATTGCAACTCCTTCCATACCGGCGCGTCCGGATGTTGTGGATTCGGCCGGCACAGGATCTCCGGCAGAGGGGGCGGGGTGGAGGCACGCAATCGTGCGGCACCGCTGCCCACGGGCCACAACCAGCCGTCGCGACGGACAGCGACCGCGGTGGCCGGATGGGTGAGCAGGGCCGGGAAATCAGCTTGCGGTTCAGGCAGGCGAATGGAGATGCGAGCTGCATCCAACACTGAGATCGAGTTTGCGCGGGCATTGAACCAGGCCCAGGGAGTGGTGACCGAAGCTCCGACGGGGCAGGTCTGGTTGTCGCACCAGGCACGTTTGACGTCGCCGGCATTGACGCGGCTGCCATCCCAGAACCGTGCATCCTCCCGCAGTGTGAATACCCAAACGGTACTGTCGTTGGTGCAAGTCCATTGCCGTGCCAGTCCCGGACGCAATTTCCCGTCGCAATCCATGTTCACGAGAGTCTCGTAGAGTTGGGCGAAGACGATGCGCTCGGACGGATTGTGCGGCACCGGCGCCCTTGCCGGTACCACGCTGTCGGTCAACGCGAAAACGAAGCGTCCACCGGGACGTGCGCTGTCGGACAACACGCCGCAGAATTCGCGCTCGTCAGCCCCGTTGTCCTGACCCGGCCAGAGGACCGCAGTGGAGTGCGTGGGGCCGGGACCCGGACCGGGGTGGGGGGGCTGACAACCACCGGCCAGCAGGCAAACCAGGGCCCACGCGGTACCGGCACCGATTCGTCGCAAGGTTTGCCGAGGTCGTCGCAGTTGCAAGCTCGTATTCCCCCGTGGTTCGTTCGTGCGGCCCAGACCCTCCCACCGTACCGCGCCGCGGGCGAGGATGCCAGCACTAGCAGTGTGTCCGGTTCCCGGATGGTTGCGCGCGGGTCCCCGCAAATGGTACTGGCGCGTCGAGGACGCGTCCGTTTCAATGTAGTGTAACCCCAGCGACGCGTTCCCACCCGGAGGGACTTCAGGGATATGATTCGACGCATACTGATCCAGATCGCCGTGGGTGCCGTGTGGTTTGCCTGCACTGCGCCCGGTCCGGCCGTGGCCATGGTTCCCGAGGATATTTTTGATATCCGCACCGTTCAACCGGCGGATCTTTCTCCGGACGGGCGATACCTGTTGTACCGCCTGGGCGAGTGGGATACCGAGTCGCAGCAACGTCGCAGCGTTTGGTATCGACGCGATCTGCAGACGGAAGAGGATCTGCTGCTTTTTACGTCCGCCGATCAGGCCTCCGACCTGGTCTGGCGTCCGGATGGGGAGGCGATCGCCTACCTCCGCCACGGCGATGCGGGAACCGAGATCTGGCTCATGGATGCCGACGGAGGCGATCGGCACCGGATCGATCAAGGCACCGGTCCGCGGGGAAAGCTGCACTGGGCACCGGACGGCTCGGCGCTGGCCTGGATCGCGACAGCCGGGGTGGGAAACTACGATGGCGTGGCGAACGCGGTTGTCGTGGCTGATGATCTCTCGTACCGGCATCTGGGCGAGGGCTATCGGGAAGGTCGATTGCGCCAGCTCTACGTGATGAATCCAACCGACGGGACGCCGCGTCGATTGCTGGACGCGGAGTTGGATGTGCGTGCACTGGCTTGGTCTCCCGATGCCACGCAGCTGGTATTCGAAGCCAAGGCGAAAGCCGAGATGGGGCGTACGGTCAATACCGATCTGTGGCGTATCGATCGCACCGGGGGGCACCTGGTGCCCTTGACCACCAACCCCGGCGCGGACTCGAATCCGGTCTGGCTTGCGAACGGTTCGATCGCCTGGGCCCGGGCGACCGACCCGTTGGGCGAAAGTGCGCCGAGACGGATCGCCGTGGCGCGGCCCGAGCCCGAGGCCATGAACGACCCCCGACTGTTGGGCACCGATCTGGACGATCTCCTGTGGCGCTTCGCACCGCTGGGCGAAAACTTTGTTGCACTGGTGGCCCGCAGAGGCTGCCTGGACCTGGTGCTCATCGACGAGAACCACCACGAATTCCTCACCGAGGGGGGATACGACTACTGGTCCCTGCTGGTGCGTGGCACCCGGGTCGTACTCCAGGGTGCGGGACAGACTCTGCCCGGAGCGATATTCCTGATGGATACCGCCGCAAAGCGGCCCTTGCCGCGCCAACCGCGGATCCTGATCGATCCGAATCGCCAGTGGAGCCGGCGCGTGCCATTGATTGAACCCGAGCGATTCGAGGTCGAGGTCGACGGTCGAAGCATCGAGGGCTGGTTTTTCCGGCCATCGGGTGTGGACCGTCAAGAGCGCGTACCGGTCGTCCTGAGTATCCACGGCGGGCCGGAATGGATGTACGGTGGTTACTTTCTGCCCGAGTTCCATATCCTGCCGCGCTTCGGCTACGGTGTGCTGATCGCCAATCCGACCGGCAGTGTGGGCTACGGTTTCGAGTTCCAGTCCGGGGTCCGGGGGGACTGGGTGGATCGTCCGGCGCGTGAATTGATGGCCTGCCTCGACCATGTGATCAACAGTGGATGGGCCGATTCCGAACGCCTGGCCGTCATGGGAGGCAGTTATGGCGGACATCTGGGTGCCGCGTTGACGACACAGTCGAACCGCTTCCGGGCCGCGGCTCTGGATCGGATGCATCCCGACCTGGTCGGTTTCTGGGGAACAACGGACGAAAAATGGTTTCCCGAATGGGAGTTTCTGGGGCGGCCCTGGGACGAAGATGCACGCGATGTCTACCGCCGCAATTCGCCCATCAATTTCGTGGACCGGGTCACCACGCCGACGCTGGTCAGTCAGGGTATGCGGGACTATCGCTGTCTGATTGCCGGCGGGGAGGCGTGGTTCTCGGCGTTGCAATCCCTCGGCGTACCGTCCAGGTTCCTGCGCTTCGAGAACGAGGGGCACGGCATCCGCAACCCGGTCAATCAGGTATTCTATCAACAGCAGCTGCTCGCCTGGTTCGACAGCCATGTCCTGGGTTCCGACGAAACGCACGAGGAAGAATCGCCCCATGAGTGAGTCCCTGACCACCGACGCCCGGATCGGACCGGACGCGCCGCGCCGCGCCAGCCTGTGGCTGATGACTGCGGCGATGGTGCTGATCATCGGCTTGAAATCGCATGAAGCACCGATCGCGGGGGGGGACTGGCATTGGCTGGGCTGGCCCCTGGTTGCGGCCTCGCTCCTTCTGGGCAGGCGCAGCTCCGCGCGAAATTGGTTCCGGACCACGGTGTTGTTGGCCTACCTGGTGGTCGTGCTCTTCTTCACGCGGATCGACGGCGACACGGGCGCCTCGCATGTGCTGGAATTGGTTCTGGCGCTGGGCCTGGGCATCCTGCTGGTCCCGGCTCTGCTGGCGAAGTACTGGCTACGTGAACCGCTGGACTACAGCTGGTTCCAGGGACGCTGGTCGTGGCGGATGTGGTTGTGGCTGCCGGCCGGTTTCGCGATCGCCTACGGCTTCATGTGGCTGTATTTCCACGTTCTGACACCCCTGTTGCACCACAGTTGGCCGTTGCCGCTGGAAGGCGATCGGACCGGCGCGTTGTGGCGACTGTTCTGGGGATGCAATTTCGTTGGCGTCTGGGACGAACTGGCCTTCGTGAACTTCGTATTCGTGTTGCTGTTGCGCCATTTCCGGTTTGTCGAGGCCAACCTGGCGCAGGCCGTTTTCTTTACCAGCTTCCTACACGAGATGGCCTTCGTGGGCTGGGGGCCGGTGGTGATCTATGCCTTCGCGCTGGTGCAGGGACTGACCTATGTCCGTACGAGGTCGCTCTTCTATATCATCATCCTGCACCTGATGATCGATTCGATTCTCTTCTACATGATCGCCAATCGATGGTACCCTGGCTGGGGCTGGCACCCATGGTAGGGTGGGCCCGTCGCCCATCCGTTGAAAGCTGAGCGGTCATGCGAAATACGCTGTTCCTGTTGTTGGTGCTGCTGTTGATTCCCTCCGCGGTTCCGGCCGGCAATGACGACCGTGCGGTGTGGACTCGGCTGGCGACGGGACTCGAGCTGGCACGATTCGACACGCGGACGAAAAAAGTGGACGCTGCGGGTGATCTGCTCGTGCTGAGAGTCGATCCGGATTTCTGGGAGCTGCGCTGTCTGCAGGCGGGATCCGCGACCGAAGGCCAGGGCCTGAAGCTGCCTGAATGGGGCAAACGCTTCGGGCTGGTTGCGGCTATCAATGCCGGCATGTACCAGGCCGATCGACTGACCCACGTCGGTTTCAGCCAGGTCGGTGGCAGGGTCACCAACTCCGCCGTCAACGACTACCAGTCCGCGCTGGCCTTCGACGCGGTCAACCCGACCGACGTGCCGTTCGGGATTTTCGATCTGGATGAGACCCCGCTGGGAGAGTTGCGCAGGCGCTTTCGGACCGTGGTGCAGAATTTGCGACTGGTCAAGCATTCCGGTGAGAACCGATGGCAGCCGCTGGGCAGCCAGTGGGCCGAGGCGGCCCTGGGCGAGGATGATCGCGGGCGGCCCCTTTTCCTGTATTGCAGCACGCCCCTGTCGATGTACGAATTCAATGAAGTCCTGCTGGCGCTGCCTCTGGAACTGGTCGCGGCGCAACATCTGGAGGGACGTAGCCAGGCTCGAATCTGGATCGATCCCGCCGGAGCGGCCGGCGCGGTCGTACCCCGGAACAGCGGGCCGGTCCTGCCCAACGTGATCGGTATCACCCGGCGTACGGAGGAGGAATGAGTCTGCTGGCTTTCATTCACGTGGCCAAGACGGCCGGTTCAACGATGGAGCGGATCCTGGGCAACTCCTTCGGTGCCGGATATATCCACGCCGAGCACTGGCGCGAATTGATGCCGGCGGGCGACCGTGCAGGGGACTTTGTCGTACCGAAATACGACCGCGAGGATTTCCTGCGCCTGAAACGCCTCTGTCCCTGGATGCGTTGTGTGGGCGGCCATGCCGTGACGCTGTGGTCCGGAATCGAGACGGTGCAGCCGACCCGTTTTTTTGCCTTTCTGCGCGAACCGATTCGCCGGGGCGCGTCGCACTACCAGTACCATCTGCGTCATGACCCGCAGCCCCTGAGCTGGGACGAATGGGTCGAGTGGGAGGTGCACAAGAATCATCAGCTGAAAATGTTTTCACAGGGCGTGGATCTGGCCGAGGCCGTTGCGACGATCGAGGAGCGCCAGGTATTTCTGGGGCTGATGGAACACTTCGACGAATCGCTGCTGTTGATGCAGCGGCTCGTGGCTCCGGATCTGCGTCTGGGCTACGAGCGGCGCAATACCGCCAGCGACAATCGCGTGGCCGAAGATCTGCTGGCCGATCCCGGCACCCGCCGGCAATTGGAAGAGATGTACGCCGGCGATGTGGAATTGTACGATCACGTGAAGACGAAAATCTTCCCTGAGTACCGACGCCGCTACGGTGACGGTCTGGCCGCGGTCGTCCAGGATTTTCCGGGCGGTCCCCGCGAAGGATTCGGCACCTTCCGGTTGGCGGCTCATCGTATCGTACGTCGCTACTGGACCGAACCGCGCGGACGCAGCGCGCGCGCCTCCGGCTGAGGCGTTTTGGGAAGAATCAGGGGTAGCCCCAGGCTACCCCCGATTCTTCCCGATGCGGTGACCGCAGCGGAAGACTGGGTCAGCGAACCATCACGACGCGGCCGGTGAAGGTTTCGTGTCCGTACAGCATCCGTACCAGGTAAACCCCGCTGGAAACGTCCCGCCCGGCGGAATCTCTTCCATCCCAGACCAGCGTTCGCGTGCCGGCCTCCATCGAACCGGATCGCAGGTTGCGCACACGGGCGCCGCGGGCATCGAATACGTCGATCGTCACGTCGGCTGCATGGGGCAGATTCATCTGCAGCCGTGCTTGACGACCCGTTACGCTGCCGAGTACCCGTAGGCCGGGTGTCAGCGCGATGCCACCGCCCACGGGGCTGGTATCATTCACGGTGACTGGCGTCGGCGGCGTCAGTAGACTGCGCTGCTCTCCATCAAAGGCCCAGGCACGCCACCAGTAGTCCCCGTCGGCCAGGCCGCTGATCGTGTACTCGGTCGCAGAGGCGCCCTCGATGATCCCGTCCTGCTGGAACAGGGGCTGTGTGCAAAGCTCGTCGGAATAGACTCGGAACCCATAGGTCAGCGATTGACCTTCAGGATCGGTCGAGTTCAGGACCGCAACGGTCGGTGTCGCACCGCCTGTGGGCAGGCTGGACGGAATGGCCACCGCGGGGGTTGTCGGGGGAAGATTGTTGCTGTCGAACCCCTCGATCTGGATATCGTCGATCCACCAGCCATCGTCGCGGACCCAGCCATCGCTTTCCAATAGGAAGCGGAACTGCAGGTCCTGGCCCGCGTACAGCGAGAGGTCCAGGCTGACCAGTTCCCACGCTCCATGGATACCGGTGCAACTGTAGATCGTCGACCAGGGGCCGCCGTCAGCCGAAACCTGGACACGGCCGTAGTCCCATCCATCCTCGATCGAATACTTATGCCGGAATGTGATCCGCGTCGCCTTCAGGGCCGGATTCAGCGTCGCGGTCGTGGCGCTGTTGTCCCCGTACTCGCCCCCGGGCGAGTCGGTGATCCCGTACGATCCGCTGTAGGCTGCCTCGGTCGAAACGGCCCAATTGCCGGTGAATGTCCAATCGTCGGCTCCGCCCTCGAAGTCTTCCGCGAGCAGGGGTGCGGGGTTGCCGACGAGGATGCTCAAGGGTGAGTGCAGGGATCCCTCGGGCAGGGGCAGTTCGACATCGACGAGGGCGTAGTGTCCATTCGGGCAGCCGGTTTCGACCGCGAACGGAATCGGTTGCCCGGACAAGTCGGCGCTGGAAAGCGGGCCGAGCGGCGAGATTGCTCGTTGCGCCTCGTGCAACTGCAGCCAGGCATCGTCCGACCGCAGCGTGATCGTTGCCGCGGGAGCCGTTACCGTAGCACCCTGATTCTCGATCGTGAAATCCAGGAACCCCTCCTGCCCGGGGCCGATTGCCTTGGCCACAGGAGTGGTGGCCGCATCACGGGCCTCGAGGAAAGCGCCGGCCGAACGCATCAGGAAGATGTTTGGCCAGATGTTCTCGACAAAGAGCGGGATGCGCCGGGATTCACTGGGCCAGAATCCGTCGTTCGATCCGCCGATCTCGTTGCTGAACGCCAGCACGCCATGTTGGCCGTAGGACCAATCGATCGTGCCGCCGTTGACCGCATAGTTGATGGCTTCGACCGGAGTGCCCCAGAAGTAGCCGTTGTACTTGCACATCTCGGCGCCCATGGCTTCGAAGGTCGTGCCGTCCGGGGTGGCCAGATTCACGTAGCCCCACGGATAGAGCGTCAGGTTGCTGTAGCTGTGAACGGAGTTCTCCGAAACGAAATCGTGCGAGGCGATCAGCCCCATCAGCGCCTGCACCTCGGGCTCGCTGCCGGCCGAAGGGCCGCGGTAGGTGATGTCCGACGGGATCGGGCTGCTGCCGCTGTTGTCGTAGGCCCACTGATAGGGATAGTTGCGATTCGGATCCACACCGAACGAACCGTCGCCGTTGTCACGCCGGTTCTTGCGCCACATTCCGCCCCCGCCGGGATTCGTGGCCTCGTTGTACAGCACTCCGTCCGGGTTGACGATCGGCACGATGTAGAGCTCGCGGTGGTCCAGCAGCCAGGTGATCTCCGGATCGGTGCCGTAGTTCTGGGCCAGGTACTCTGCGAACAGGATCGGAAACTCCGAGGCCATGATTTCACGGGCGTGATGCATGCCGTCGATCAGGATCTCCGGCTCGTTCTCGTCCAGGTCCGGATTGTCCGAAACCCGGAAGCACCAGATGTCGTTCCCCAGGTGCGACTGTCCCAGCGACCATTTGGCGCTGATCACCTCGGGGTACAGCTGGCGTAGGCTGTCGACAAAAGCCGTGTTCTCGGAGTAGGTGTGGAAGGCGCCAAACCCGACCGCTTTGTCGGAGATTCGCGCCGCGAGTTCCATATTCGATTCCAGCACGTCCAGCGAGAGGCCGGCGGCGCGCAGATCGGCCAACTGAGCCGGAAGAACAGCGATCTCGGCGATCAGCCCCGGTTTGACGTGCAGGATGTCGAGTTGTGCCTGGTGGCGCTGCAGGTACTCCTGCGCTGCGGGGGAATCCAGATGCACACGCACCCTGGAATGGTGATCCGCGGCGAATGCGGTCGTAGCGAAGGCGATGGTCAAGGCGATCAGCAGGGCGGCCGGCACAGTGCGTGGCATGATGAACTCCCGGAGAAGGGGCGGGACGGAATTGGCTAACTGGTAAACCAAACTTCAGTTTACCAAAATCCCCGAAGAGCATCAAATCAATAAAAATCCCGATAACGTGATCGTTGCGCTGGCTGGAAAAAGGGAGCCGCCGGACCTGCCGACGGCTCCCGATGCGAATCGTGGATTCCACCCGGTTACTTGGTCTTGTCCACCTCGGCACAGGTACTCTTGACCGCTTTGACGGAACGGCCCAGGGCCTTTTTCTCTTCCGGCGTCAGCTTGATCTTGATGATCTTCTCGATGCCGTCCTTGCCCAGCAGGGTCGGCACGCCGACGAACAGACCCTTGACGCCGTATTCGCCCTCGAGGTAGGCGGCGACTGGGACGATCTTCTTCTTGTCCCAGGCGATGGCTTCGACCATCTCGAGCGCACTGACGGCCGGACTGACGAAGGCGGAGCCGCTACCCAGCAGGCTGACGACCTCGCCACCGGCGCCCCGGGTGCGCTTCTCGATCTTTTCCAGCTTGGATTTCGAGACGAACTGCTCGACAGGCAGACCGTAGATTCGGCAGGCCGAGCGGATCGGCACCATCGTGTCGCCGTGGCCACCGAGGACGACGGCTTCGATGTTCTCGACCGAGACCCCTGCGGCCTCGGCCACGAAGTACTTGTAGCGGGCCGAGTCCAGCACGCCGGCCATGCCCATGATCTTGTTCTTCTTGAACTTCAGCTTCTTGAAGAGGCGATAGACGATCGCGTCCAGCGGATTGGCGATCGAGATCACGAAGGCGTTCGGAGCGTATTTCTTGATACCGGCGGCGACCAGGTCGGTGATCTTCAGATTGATCGCCAGCAGTTCGTCCCGAGAGGGGAAGGTACCGTCGGGGCGCATCGCGCGCGGCACGCCGGCCGTGTTGATCACGAAGTCGGCCCCTTCGAGGACCTCGTAGCCCTTGCTGCCCCGGATGTTGCAGTCCACACCGTAGACCGGGGTGGCCTCGGCGATATCCAGGCACTTGCCCTGGGCGAACTCCGGGGGCTTGACGTCGACCAGGGCGACGTTGCGGGCCAACCGGCGGTTGACGATCTCGGACACCAGTACTCCACCGATATTTCCGCCGCCGACGATTCCGATTTTGTTGATCATGACTCGGGTCTCCTTGCAAGGTTTCAACGGACTGCACACTGCAGTTGATCAGGCGTGCACGGTATCACCAGTCGGCGAGAATTCCAACCCTCATTGCAGATCGGACGCCGCCGGTTTCTTTTAAAATAACTTGAAAAAAACAGTCACATTTATTTCGGACGCTCCGTAACACCTCTCGACGAGCACGGTAGGACCCGACGAAATCACCCGTATCGGGAAGATCGAGTCCAACGAAATTCCCCGGTGCCCACGACCGGTTCAAAGATAGAGAGGAAACGACCATGAAGAAGCTGACCCTGACCGCTCTGACCCTCGCGACCGCACTGACCGCCGGCCTGGCCTTCGCCGCGACCCCCGACACCTATGCCAATGGCGAAGTCGATGGCTGCGACAACCATTCCGGTGCCTGCGGCGAGACCTGCAAGGCAGGAGTTGCCGAAGCGGTAACCGGTGCTTCGAATACGAGCTTCGAGACTGAAGCCAGTGGATGCGATGTCCACTCCGGAGCCTGTGGATCAGCCTCCGTCTCCGCGGCCTCCTTCGAGGCCGGGCGCAACGACGAGGTGGTTGCACCGACGGCCCGGCGGAGCTATGCCGAGATCCAGGCTGAGATCAACCGGTTGCTGGCTGATATCGACTTCGAGGGGTAGATCGCAGATCGCTCCCACCGCCGCCCGGACTCGTTCGCGAGTTCGGGCGGCTTGCCGTGATGGTGACCGCCGGGCGTTGGAGATTATTCTGCGGTTTGAAGGACCGGGATTGAAGAATATTCGACGAACTGTAGGTAGCGGTGATGTGGAAATCTCCATTGTGCGCTGTGAAACAACGGTTTCCGAGGCTGGAATTGGAATTGCTGTGGTTCGGGCAGAGCACATGATCCGCTCGGACGTTCGACCGATGATCGGAAGTACGACAGCGGACCGGAGAAAGGACAGGTCATGAAGACCTTCGCGAGCATCGCCATCCTCACCGTTTTGGTCCAGGCCGGAATCGTCTTGGCGGATACGGAACAACCGGCCGCATCGCCCATCGACCATTGCGCAAGAATGCAGACGACAGATTGCAGTCGGACCTGTGCGGAGAACAGCGCGGCCGTTCAGGAGTTGCTGATCAAGAATTCGGATCGGCAGGAGAGAGCCGAGCGTTTCTCGGAGATCTATCGATGGATGGAGGACCTCGACTTCGAGGGCTAGCCTACTGCACGGTTACCTTCCGGGATTGAAGACCGCCGGGACCTCTCCTGGTCCGGGCGGTCCGATTTCCAACGTTGCTTGCTACAGGACGCCCGCGATCGCGATGCGGGACCAGTCCTCGAACGATCCGCCTTCGGGTGCGGCCTCGGGCGCGACCATACCAGGCAGAGCCGCAGAGGAAATCCATCGCGCCTGATGCGGTTCGGATTGGGCACTGACTTTCTCCAGCAACGCCTCATCGCAGCCCGCCAGCGTATCCAGGTCGATGCGATAGACGACCCCGAAGTGCACACTCGATACGTCCTGGCCGTCCGAGTTGATGAACCCGCACGCCCGCAACGCATCTGCGCCGGGCTCGAGTCCGGTTTCTTCGACCAGTTCGCGCATCGCCGAAGCGATCAGCAGGCCGTGGGTCGCAACCAGCGCGTCGGTACGATCGATCGGTTCGATATGGCCGCCGAATCCGACCGACCACAAACCACCCAGCCGTTGCTCGGTGTGCTTGACCTTGCGCTGGTAGCATAGTACGCGCGCGTCCTCGCCGGTTCCGCGCATCAGCATCAGGTACGGGATGACCTGTTTGTAGTGCGAGTTGATCTCCATGTACTCGCGCTCGGCAAAGAAAAGCCGGTCGTTGAGCGAATCGAGATCCACGTCGCCCGGTCTCAGGAACCCCTGCGGGCTGAGTCCGGGAAACAGGTGCTTGCGTTCGATGACCAGGATACTGCGCAATTTTCTATCCTTCGTTAGGGCAGGAAGCGGCCGACGTTGGCCAGTTTCTGCGGCAAATACTCTTCAATGACATAGTTCAGGCCGTGCTTGGCCAGGGCCTGCTGTTCGGCACGGACCCCCATCTTGACCATCTGTTCGAGCGCCATTTGCCAGCCGCGGTAATGCAGGATGAACGGGTCGTTCTTCAGCGCATCCTTCGCACGCTTGATGTCGACATCCTTCAGGGGATGCGTGGGCAACTTGTAATCCACGATGTCCTGCGGCGTGATTCCCAGCATGTGGGCCTGCGGTACGCAAAAGTACTCGTTCAGATGGGCGGCACTGCCGCTGCCCACCTTCAGGGTACGGTAGATGTTCGTGTAACCATAGGGGTCGCCATCGACGAAGACATAGACCGGAAGGCCGTGCGAATCGGCCAGCCGGCGCACGAAACGGCGGCACGCGCGGGTGGGCACGCCACCGAGCGAGATCAGGATACAGTTGGCCTGCTTCCAGTAGTTGTGCTTCACCAGACGCTGGAACATACCCGCCGTTTCGATGCAGAGGATGAACTGGGCGTCGGTCTCGAACTGCAGCTCCTCGACCGAAATCGGGATCGAGTAGGCGCCGCTGCCGAACCGGGTGCAGTCGATCCTCAACTCTTCGCCGGTGTCGCGATCGTGGTCGATGACCATCAGGCGACCGGCCACGTCACCCCCCTTCTCCTCGGGCACGAAGCCCAGTTGCTCGCGGTTGACACCGAAAAAGGCCTCGACATCCTCCATCACCGTGTCCGACTCGGGTTGTTCCTTGAAGCGCGCCTCCGCCCAGTTCTTGCTGACGTAGTACGCTTCTCGCTTGGTGGCGATATCGTCGGTCTCGATCAGTTCCTTGGAGAGCGCCATCATCTTCAGGGTCTGGGCGAAGGTCTTGACGGTGTTGACCGTGAGCGTCCGCTCCTTCTTTTTGCCCTTCAGCTTGAAGTAGCCGGTGCTGGTGTTGTAGCTCACGTTGGACAGCGAGCGCAGCGGAAACTTCATGGAGGGCTTCTCGCCCAGCAGAATCTTCTGGTGGATGATGCTGGATTCGGTGCGGATCCGCCGCGAGACCGGACTGTAGGACGTCTTCTGGACCGCGCGTTGCGGTGAAACCCGGGGCACATCGTCGCTCGAGACGTTCTTCGATCGGGCCGGGGACTTCGCCGGGCCGGCCGACGGTTTCACCTGCTCCACCTTCGTCCGGGCCGCCTCGAGGGCCTTGCCGAAACTCAGCTCGCCCTGTTCGGCATCGGCCGGGGCCTGCTTCGTCACCTTTTTCCGGGTGCTCTTCTTGGTCGGTCTCTTCTTCGCGGGTGACAAGTTCAGGTCCTTTCCTGCGGTCGAATCGGGTTCGAAGCGCTAGAGCTTGCGGCTGCGCTCGAGCGTGTCGGTCAGTACGGCGATCACTTCATCCTTGTCGCCGTCGTCGAAGGACAGGATCTCCTGCAACGCTTCGCCGATGTGGGGAATGTACTTCTGGATGTAGCTCTGCTTCTTCAGCGCATCCTTCTCACGGGCCCGACGTTTGATGTGTCGCTGCAGCCGACGCCCCGCCTCCTGCAGCGCCAGACGCATCTCCTTGATGATTTCGGGATAGTGGGCGACCGCTTCCTTGCTTTCGGAAGTGAAGGGAACCCACACCGACGCCATGTGGATCAGGATCACCATGGGGGCGGTGGGCAGGGCGCCACGGCTCTGTTGCACGCCGTAGTTGCGCCAGGAACTGCTCAGTACCGCTTTGTGGATCGCACAGGCCGAGGCCTGGTAGAGCAGGGGGACCCGGTTGGCGAAGCGCATTACCTTGGCCAACTCATCCCCGGGCAATTTTCCTCCATACGCGATGCCGACCTCGATCTGGAAGGGGTTGCCGCGGTAGACGGCGGCCGGGCGTGTGACCGAGGTATAGAACTCGGCTTCGACTCCGCTTCGGAGGCCGGCCATGACCAGTTCCTCGCCGATGGGCGAGAGGCAGTCGGTCGGCGGCGACGTGATTTTCGTCACGGCGATCGCGTCCAGCAGCTTCTGGATGTCGTCGCGGACCAGCCGCTTCGGGTTCTTCCGTGGTGGCAGGCCGGCGTTCTCGAAGATGGTGGCCGCCGTCTTGTCGCCCACCTTGCAGAACTCATCCTTCATGAACGAATTCAGGTTGCGGCTCTTTGTTTCCTTCAGCATCCGCGCCAGGATGCCCAGCTCGACCCCGTACGGATGCGGCCGGATCTCCTTGGCCTCCACCGGCAGCGAATCGGTGGAATTGGCGTAGATCCTCGTCTGACCCTTGGGGTCCTTGTAGGTCAGGTGCAGGTGCGGATTGGCGATCGCCGTCTGTTCGAGGTAGTTGTCGACCGAGTGCTGGCCGCGTTTGTACGAACCGGTCAGCGTGATCTCGATGCGGGTGCCGTGGTCCTTTTCCCAGATCGTCTCCTCGCCCGAAAGAACCGTCGGCTCGTTCTTCTTGAGGTCGAGTATGACCTGGCAGCGGTAGGCGGCCTCCGTGGTACCGGTCCGGCTGTAGACCGTCACCGGCTGCCCCGTCGTCAGTTGGCCGTACATCCCGGCTGCGGAGATGCCGATGCCCTGCTGACCTCGGCTCTGCTTCAGGGAATGGAATTTCGAGCCGTAGAGCAGCTTTCCGAAAATCTTGGGAATCTGGGCGGCCAGGATGCCGGGGCCGTTGTCTTCGATGATGATCTTGAAACGTTCCTCGGACTTGATGCCGGGTCCGGTGCCCTTGCCGTTGGTTTTCCCGTTGCCCTTACCGCTCTTCGGCGTATCGCCGCTCGACTGGCTTTCGAGCTCCAAACCCAGCTTGGTCACGCGATCGGGCCGGATCTCCACCAGGAGCCGGGGTGCGATTCCCGCTTCCTCGCAGGCATCGAGGCTGTTGTCGACGGCTTCCTTGATGGTCGTCAGCAAGGCCTTGGCGGGAGAATCGAATCCGAGCAGATGGCGGTTCTTCGTGAAGAATTCGCTGATCGAGATCTCTCGCTGGCTCTTCGCCATCGATTTTGCGTCTCGGGCTACGCGTTGCCTGGGAGTGGCGGCCATGGGCGGACCTTCCGGGAAATCCGTTTCGCCTCGGTGACTACGAGGATGCGGAGCGTGGTTGCTGACATGGGGCGGAACCGGCGCCATCCTGGCGGCCGGAAGCTGAATCGTAGATAAGGAGACGCCGTGGGTCAACTACGTGTTTCAAACACGTTCCGAACCACGTTCGGCCCGGTGCGCGCCCCAGGACGCGATCTGTCGGCGGGAAGGATGGGGAGTGCACGCTGCGAAAAAGTGACGCCGCCCCCCGGGAAGCGTTCGCAGGACCATCGGTCGTGGCACTCCATCGGGCAGAATGGCCCGGGGGGCGGTCGCTCGTCACGGACCGGTAGATGCACTCCTGATGCCAGATTCGGGGTGGCGTTGCGTACGGGGCCATCCAGGGCGCGAGCGTTCCCGATCCTTCCTCGCCGTGCCGTGGCGTATCCTTCGCGTCGGCTGTAACTTCCGGTGTTGAAATATTTTCTCATGCAAGCCGCCCGAAGGCCGATGGATCGGTGTCGGGCGAATTGCACCGGCACCTTCGGTCCGTTCTGCCAATGTTAAAAAACAACATCAACGGCATGCGGAATTTGAAAATGGTCTGAAAACGATCATATTTGACGAGGAAATCGCCCACCCCAGAGCCAAGGAGCCGGGAAATGAAAGTCCAGTTCGTCGACCTCAAGGCCCAGTATCAGTCCATCAAGGATGAAGTGAACGAAGCCATCGGCGGCATTCTTCAGAGCTGCGCCTTCGTCAATTCCCGTTCCTTCGAAGCCGAGTTTGCCCAGTATATCGGATCCCGGCACTGTGTGGGTGTCGGCAACGGCACCGCTGCGCTGATGATGGCGATGAAATGTTCGGGCCTGGGCCCCGGTGACGAAGTCATTACTGCGGCGAACACTTTCATCGCGACAGCGGAAGCGATCAGCTTTACCGGCGCGACGCCCGTATTCGTGGACTGTGATCCGGTCTCCTACAATATCGATCCAGCCAGGATCGAAGCCGCCATTACGGACAAGACCAAGGCCATCGTCCCGGTGCACCTGTACGGTCAGCCTGCGGATATGGACCCGATCATGGAGATCGCGAAAAAGCACGACCTGCTGGTCATCGAGGACTGCGCCCAGTCCCATGGTGCCACCTACCGGGGCAAGAAGGCCGGCACGTTCGGCAAGGCGGCCTGCTTCAGCTTCTACCCGGGCAAGAATCTGGGCGCGTATGGCGACGCCGGCGCGGTTGCCACGGACGACGAGGCCCTGGCCACGGAAATCCGCAAGCTGGGCGACCACGGTTCGAATGTGAAGTACCAGCACGATTTCGTCGGCATCAACAGCCGGCTCGATGGAATTCAGGGCGCGGTGTTGTCGGTCAAGTTGCGCCATCTGGACAAGTGGTCGGACCGCCGTATCGAGGTGGCCCGGATGTACAACGAGGGGCTGAAGGATGTCTGTGTCGTTCCGCAGACCGGCACGGACGTGCGCCACGTCTTTCACCTGTACGTGATCCAGGTCAACAATCGCGACGAGCTGATGGCCCATCTGACCGAGCAGGGCATTGCCTGCGGTATCCATTATCCGGTCGCGCTGCCGGTCTCACCGGCTTATGCCGATCTCGGATATCATGCCGAGGATTTTCCCGTTGCCTGCGGTATCGCCGACAAGATCGTCTCGTTGCCCATGCACGGCGATTTGACGGACGAGGATGTCGCGCTGGTCATCGAGGCCGTGAAATCCGGGGCCAGGTAGAGTCAACTGACTGTGATCGCGCAGGTTGAAGTGCCGGGCGGGAGAGAGTCTCCTGCACGGCATTTTCAGGAATTGTGCCATGAAGGCACCGAAACGGGTTGCGCGACACTACCGATTCACTATAGTTTAAAGGTACCCACTCGCCTGGGAGGGTTGCCGGTGCCCCGGATCTGACATCCGGCTGGCTTTGCGCGGGTTCGTCAGTTGAATTGCCCGCTGAATTTCGTCCGGATCACCCGGAACCCACGACGCTCCATAAGAGCTTTGATTTTTACTGAGTTATGGGAGGCTCAAGATCGGTAATTGCTAAAGTCCCCACCGGGGAGAGCGATAACTGAACATGAAATCCCGACCGTGCGATGGGAACCTTGGGGGAGGGACCCTCGTTTCGATTGATCGACGGTCGGCACAGG
>JANTGJ010000025.1 GCA_024762975.1 Candidatus Krumholzibacteriia bacterium | reverse complement strand
CGCCGTGCCCTGAAAGCGCGGCGGCCGTATTCAACCAGTCGCCTGGTGGTATCATTTCAGCATGGTGACTTTCTGGGTACTGACCACGGAACCGTTCGCACGCAACTGTACAAAATAGGTACCGCTACCGACCGAGTGGCCGGAGTCGTCGCGACCGTACCAGGTCACCTCGTTCCAGCCTTTGCCCGAATCGCTTCCGAGATTGCGCACCCGCTTCCCAGATACATCGTGGATGGTTAGTACTACGTTGGCCGCTTCAGTCGGCACGTAGAAACGGATCGTGGTACTCGGATTGAACGGGTTGGGGAAAACGGATTCAACCGTGGGGATGGTCGGTAGTTGTGCTGATTTGGGCGGAACTGGACCTTCCCCGGATTGTAGGCAGAACTTGATGTCCAGAGTTGGCCAGGTGGCAGGGTCGCCCAGGGCGATGTATCCGCTCTGGCCCGCTCGCGTACTTGCGCCGGACCAGTAGTAAAAGCAACCGCTGTTGCATTCGCCGTGGTTGAACCATAGGTGGTGACGGTATCCCTCCCCAGATACGAACTCCACGGAAGTCGTCACGCCAAAGTCATCGCCGTCCTTTCTCACGTAGCCTACTGAACAGACTGGCTGGGAGCGTGGGTTGTCGAGTACCACAATCACGTCTTGAACCGGGTCGGTCCAGTGTTCGGTAGTCCACTCGAAGTGCCAGTTGTTGACAAATTCGTTCTCGGTGGGCTCCATCCAGGCCCGCACGGTCTCGGGAATGACTACGGGGGTGTCGCATTGCTGATCGAACGAGTACAGGATGTCTTGGCGATTGATCACGACACGGTCCGCAATTGTTCGCAAGCGACTGGACTCGGCGTTCGCGTGTGTTGCCTCCATTCGGGCTGTCAGTTCGGGGTTCTGGATATCGGTCAGGTCGACGATAGACAACGTACCGGGTGACGAAAGATATGGGTGTACGGCGTAGAGGAAGTGACCGGCGACGAGGATCTCATCCACTTCCCAATCGGCACTCAGCGCGGCGATCGGCTCCATCGGTATCGGGTTGACCGGGTCCGTCAGGTCCAGCGGTAGTACTCCGTGATCTTCGGTCGGGTGCATGTAGGCGACGTAGAGCCGATAATCGTCGCAGGCGAGTCCACGAATCGACTCGGGTTGAACGGCGCCAGGGAGAAATTCGGTCATCACGGCGCGAGGAACGAGATTCCCTGAAGGATCGAGATTGTTCTCCGGAACAACGTCGAACACGAGCAACTCGGTATCGCTGGTCAAGTTGGTCTCTCGGCTCAGGTAGGCCCCGCCAGAAGCAACGACTAGGTTGCGGAGTCCGTTCCCGAACGGGTTTGACATTCTTCGGTATCGGGGAGCTGCGGGAACGGTGATGTCCCACGCAAATACGCGACTATTCGTGTGGGCCCACAGGCTATCTCCAGAAAAACCGACACCAAGGGCCATTTCGTTGGTGGACACCGATCCGATCGTGATGGGATTCTCCGGGTCCTGGAGGTTGACGACGGTGATTGAAGCTCCAGTCGCCACATAGGCGTAGATGCCGTTGATCGCGACGTCGTAGGCCGGTTCCGTGAACGTCAGTGTTGAGAGTAGAGAACCGGAGCCGCTCTCATAGTCGATGATTTCGATACCGTTGGCGGTTGCCGCGACCATGGTATTGCCCGACGAGGCGATTCCATACGTGGTAGACGTTGTAGCGAACTGGTCCAATGTCAGGATAGAGTTCATGTCGTAGTCTTGGCACGATGCGAGTGCGCCTTGTGGCGCCTGCCATGCCAGCAGAACTACAAGTAGCAGTATGACGGATAGGCGATGCATGTTCGAATCCTCCGGCTGAATGTGATTGCGATGGGTGATGCGACCTCACCCGCAGACATCAACTGAACGGAGGGACCAAAGTGGATCAGGAGAATAGGAGCAGAAATCTCGTTCGGTGGACAGAGGATCTGTGTCCCTGGAGAATGGAGCCATGAATCCATGGTTTGCAAAAATTGGCATCTTGCTGGGCTACTGTGTTTTAGTTGCTATCCGGGCAACTTATAGGTTCAGGAGACGGAACGTTTATGTGGTAGAGAGCCGTATGGGGCGACTGGAGGTAGCTCTTTTGGCGCTTGCGTCAATCGGATTTGTTGTTCCGCTCCTCTGGGTGGTGAGCTCGGCATTTGAAGTCGCGAATTACACGCTCCGTTTGGTCCCATTCATGGTCGGTGTTTTTTTTCTTGCACTTGGTCTACTATTCTTCGCCCGGTCGCACGCGGCCCTTGGTACAAACTGGTCGGCCACGCTCAAGGTGAATGAGGGGCACGAACTGGTCACTCAGGGCATTTACCGCCATATCCGACACCCAATGTACCTGGCGTTTCTGGTATATTCATTGGGCCAGGCGTTTGTAGTCCCGAATTGGGTCGCGGGGCCATCCTGCGGCATCGCAATGGCAGTACTTGTCTCGTTGCGGATAAGTGCCGAAGAGCGGCTGCTGTTGGAGTATTTTGGCAACGACTACGAAGTGTACATGACTCGGACTAAACGGCTTATTCCGGGCATTTGGTAGTTTGGGAATCGGAGGCCACCTATCGAGAGTTTGTACCAGACAAAGTCGTTAGTCACAGCCCATGCTTGCACCTGGCCTGCGCCAAGCCGCCCTTGCAGGTGAAACCGACGTTCGGACGGTAGGCGAGCAGCGCCCCTATACCATCGGACGACGGCTGTTCCGAACAGGTACCCACTTCGTTCGAATGAGTGCAGTCAGCAGGCTATTGGCGGCGAAGAAATAGCGATGTTGCCGAAATCAGCATTCCCAACAGACCGGCGGCACCAAGCAGGCGAACCGCATTGGAACTACTACCGATCCGATACTTGAACCATGGGCCACGACCGGACCGGCGGAAGCTTGAATTCATTCCTTCAGGCGGAGAAAATATCTCGGGGATGGCGTCGACCGTGATGCGGAATCGATTGTTCTCGGGAATGGGCTGCTGATCGGATATGCGGATCTCCGTGTCTTCTGTCGTGGTCTCCCAACGGTATTTGGCGTCGATACTCTCGACGGAGATTCGGTAGCGGGCAGCACCTTCGACCGGGCTCCAACGCACAATCGGTGTTGCGTCCACGACTACCTCGTCGGCCACGGGGCGGAGAATGGCTGGTTCCTCTTCTCCTCGCAGCGTCATGTCCTTGTGCACGGGCACCGGTGGCAGTAGGAGAATGAGCGCAAGGGAGGCCACTAACGCCAACAGGCTTCCCCCACCCAGCCACGCGGTCGCAGTCCCACCGCGGCCGCCCACATGGATGTGGAGCCTACCGTCTGCCAGGCCATTGGCCGTGCGGGCCGCCAGCGAGCGGGTTACGCGACAGGCGGCACAAAACTCCAGGTGAATCTCAAGGTCCGTACGCATTTCCTGTCCGCATTGCGGATCATCCAGGCGCCACAATTCTCGTCCCAGATCAGGTTCGATACATTCATGTTCGAACGGTCGAGTAGCCACGGGTCGCTGCTCGTTGCTCATTGGGTATCAACTCCGGAGGGGCGAGGTGATCGTCGTTTCGTATCCTGTGTATCTTCTGAACGGCCGTGAATTCGCGCCAGTAAGAAAAATTTCAGTTTTCCGAGGCACACTTCCCGTCTGTACAGCGCACCCTGAACTGTACCCACGCCCAATCGCGATTTCACCTGTTCCAGCGTCTGCCTCTGCACATATAGAGAGTGTAGTAGCCAGTCGCATGGAGGCTGCAGCATGTCCAACCCTTCCTGGAGCAGGGCGAATATCTGTCGTTCTTCCAGTTCGTCCAGTACCGATCGCTCGGGTGAAGCCAACCATTCTGAGTGCGATTCGATTTCCGTTTGGGGGCGGATCCGGCGATAGCGGTACAGGTCGCGGCAACGGTTGCGGGCGATGGTCACGCAGAGGCGCACAAATTTGCCCTGGAAATTTTTCCTGCGGCGCAGATAACGAAGGGAAGCGACGATTGAATCCTGGACTATATCCTCCACCTCGGGATCCTCTGCGCCGAGAAAGCGGGAGACGTCCAATAGGACTGCCGGTCGAATCACCGTGGCCAGACGATCGCCCGCCGCGTCATCGCCGTCGCGGTATGCTTCGATATCGCCATCAAGGGCGCTCTGTTTGATGTGTCCGGAGGATCGGTGCATTTCGATCTCAAGGGTTGAACGCTCTTGGGGTTTGACCCGGAGAATGACCGGAAAGCCTAGTCTCTTCTTGCTTGGACTTGACTTACGATAGGATATCCTCTGCGTCCCGTCTACTCCGGGGCAATGTCTGCGATCCAACCGTTTGGGAGCAACACAATGCAAAGTAAGTTGTTCGATCGAAAGTCCGTCGCCCTGACTGGTCTTCTATTGATTCTCCTGGCGCTGGCCGCCTGTGCGGATCGATCGGACCGGGAAGTGCCAGATGGGTATGAATATGAAACGGCACATCCCGCATTGAGACTGGCTCTGAATTCGCATCCAGAGATGCTGGCCCGTGCGGGATCGATTCCGCCCGCAGGACGCGACATCGAAGTCTACAATTGGTTGCGTACGGCACTCTCGGATGCATCGACTCGCGCTGCCGCCGCCGAGACGCTATTGACGCGGTGGTCGAACGATCCGACGAACTTTCTCTGGATCGAAACTGCCTGGATTCGAGCTTCCTATCTCGCAGATCGGTGGGCCGAGTGCTCGGAACTCTTTGCGAGGGCGGTCGAGTTCGGGCCCGTCTTCGAAGACTTCGTCTATGCACGAATGAATTGGGGCCGCGCCGAGGATGCGCCGGACGCATTTCGACGTGCTCTGGCGGAGTCCGATTCGCTCGATGGCCTGCAGGGCCTCTGGCTGAAAATGCGCGTGGCGCGCATGGATGCCGACGCTGGGAACCTCGATCAGGCGATCACTGATCTTGCGACGCAGGTCGAAATCGCGTGGGACGTTGGCGGCAGTCCGGCGGCATTTCTCATCTGGCATGAAACGGCAAACCTTCTCCGGCGTGGAGATCGGCTGACTGAGGCCCTCTTGGCGTCTCGATCTGCGCTCGAATGTGCAACGGAAACCGAAAACCCGATCCTGGTTCTTCGCGAACGCGTATTTCTGGGCGGAATCCACGAGGAGGCTCGCGAGTATCTCGCGGCACGAGATACGTTCGAAGCCTGTCTGCGGGAGGCCCGGGAGCTAGGCCAGATGCGCTACGAACGCGATACTCTCGGGCGACTCGCCGTCGTTGCGGGCAAGCAGGGTGATATTCTGCGCGAGCACGGGCTCGACCGGCAAGCAGCCGATCTATCCCTTGTGTCCGGCGACACCCTGATTGCGATTCAGAGCCTGATCGCCGCAGCCACTGCGGCTCGCCGCACCGACCAGATCGAGCTTTCCTTCCTGGAACTTGCCGAGGCGGAATCTCTGGATCAACAATGGGGAGTTCGCGACTTGAGTACGCAAATTCAGCAGGACCGCGCAATGTTGCTGAATCAGATCGGCCGCTATGCCGAGGCTGAGTCGATTCGAACGATGCTGGTTCGTGACTATGACCCAATTGCTGACCGCTTTCGTGAGTTCGAGCTTCAGATCAGCCTGATCCGACAGGGATTGGAGACAGGCCGACCGCATCTGTACTACCAGGCACTCGAGCGCGCTCGAGAGTTGAATCCGGCCGCACTTCAGCGTACGCCGGAGTTCGACCCCCCGATGGAATTCGATGTCGCTGCTGCGCGGGTTGCGGCGCGGGAAGGGGATTTGCGGCTGGCCGAGAAACACCTGGAACTGGCCGAACAACGGCGCGAACTCCTGGGTGCCGCTGAGTGGTGGCAGGTCGTTCGGACCCGCGCTCACCTGGCAGATCTCGCGGGTGATCCGGTTTCTGCAATTGAGCACTATGCCGAATGCCTGCGCATCGCCCAAGAATACTCGCTGGCGGATCTGATCAAACGTAGCCGTGTGTTCTATGGTCTGTGTCTGTTGGATGCGGGGCGATTTGTCGAGGCTGAGCAGGCTGCTCTACAGAATCGGGACGCGCCGCAGAAATGGACTCGCCTGAATGCCTGGTTGTTGACAGGAATGGCGTTGGCCGGTCAAGAGCGCCACCGGGAGGCGCTCCTGGCATTCGAGGGAGCCCGCTCTCAGGTGGAGGGGCTTGTTCCGGACGAGTACCGATGGCGCCTGATCTATGAGCGTAGTCGTTCCAACGCTGCGCTCGGCGACCGGCAAACGGCCTTTGCCGGCTATCAGTCGGTGTACGAGAATCTGCCGCGGGAGATCCATCTCGTCGCTGACGAAGCCGTGCGCGCCTACAATCAGAACCTGCGGGCAGAAGTCGCCGAAGCAATGATCGGAATGTTGGCCGACGACGCGGGGCTCGTACGCGAGAATGCTGCTGAACTGACCTCCGAAGTAGCAGCTTGGGGACGCGGACTCGCTCATGTGCCCTGGGTGGCCGATCGGCCCGAGATCCGCTATTTCCTGGGCCGCGAAAACGCGTATGCGTGGTGGTCGGAGGACGGTGAATTGAGCTGGCGGAAACTGGCTTCTGCCGAGCGAATCAACTCGCTGGCCCGCGCGACCTACGCGGATTTGTCCTATCCCGGTCGTGAAGTCGATCACTCGACTATACAGGATCTGGCGCAGTGCCTACTCGGGCCAGTGGCCGATCTGCCCACGCACAAGACGCTCACGATCGTGCCGGATGGCTATTTGTTCAATTTGCCGTGGGCGGCTCTGCCGGTAGCGGACGACATGACACTGGTTGAGCGCGGCCCCCTCGTGATCCGGCCGCCGTTCGATCGCGGAACCAGGGGGCGTCGCGACTCGCCGAACGTGAATCGCCTGCTCGCCATCGGATTCGACGGAATTGAATCGGAAACGGAAACCGGGCCGGTGTTGCGCGAAGCTGAAGCAGAAGCTCGTCGAATCGCGGAGCTGTGGTCGCCCGCTCCCGTTGATCTGTTGACAGGAACGGAGGCCGGAAAAATCGATCTGCTCCATCGCGACCTATCCGGCTATCGAGCACTGCACTTGGCTACGCACACAACGGTCAGTAGCGGGCGGGACGGTCTCTCTGCGATCCGGATGGCGGGGCAGGCCGGAGCCGAGCCCTGGACCCTGGCGCAGGTCGGTTCGCTCGATTTGGCAGCCGAACTTGTGTATCTCTCCAGCTGTGAGGGGGCCCGGCAGGGAGCCGCCGGCACGAGCAGTTTCGCGGGTGCGTTTCTGGCGGCTGGCGCAGGGTCGGTGCTCGCCTCCACGCGATTGGTCGAGGATGCCGCAGGTCGGGAACTGGCCGAGCGCTTCTATCGCCACTGGCTGGAAGGAACAAGCCGGGCGGCCGCATTGCGGGCCGCCCAGCTGGAAATGCAATCCGAAATTCCGGAGTTCGCTCACCCGTTCTACTGGTCATTCTTCCAGCTCTACGAGTGACGAAGCGAAGATCCGCTACTCATCGCCCGGGGGAACCACGTCTCCCGGCGGGTCGAAGATACCGCGGGATTTGGTTTCGTCGCTGTCTTCGATGTCGATGCTAAGTAGCGTCTTCAGCCACAAGGCGTCGGGGGCCGCGTCGGCGACCTCCGACGGAACGATCGTGTTATCTACCTTTTCCATGGTGAACGACTGCAAATCATCGCCGAAACCAGGCAGCTCATAGTACTTTTCGGCCGGCAGGTAGAACCTCACGTCGCCCAGGGTTCCGTCACAATGGGTCTTGTACAGAAACGCCGGAACCGGCATACCGACGCTCGCCTGGTCAGCCAGAGTCATGCGGTTCGCCGGAACCCAGACGGTCAGCACGACTTTCGAAGTAACCGAAGTTGGATTCAATACATGCGCAACGACTGGCGTATCACCTGGAGTGACGCTCTGCACCAGGTAGCCACCGGCCGGAGCCTGGGCTGGATCAAAGACAAATGTGATTTCTTCCCACTCGATCAGTTCCATGGCGTCGTGAAAAGGTCCGACGAGGTCTTCGAGCGAATTCACTTCGATGTCGGGGGGGTCGATGGGGGCCTTCTCAGGCGCCGCAATACTCTCGATCTCGGTACCGGATTCAGTGCTGCAACCGACTGTAAGAAAAAGCGTTGCAGTGAGCACCAATAAGATTCCCAAGCGTGTCATAGTGACTCTCTTTCGCGAAAGGCAATTCGTTGATACGAACACCACCTGAACGGCTGATACCGCAGTATTCAGAAGAAAAATGTCGTTGTATTCCTGGTTTCTATTGCAACTCCGATCTCGATTTTACAATACGGATCGGGTCGTTACCAGGTCAACCTAGTGCCCTGCAGTGAAACGAAAGTTCCGGAATCGTTTTTTTTTCTTTAATCCCGGTCCGGTCGATGTTCATAAGGATGGGCCAACCCGATAACGACATGATGCGGAGAACGAGGGTCCGCAACCGGTATTGGGGAGTTTTCGCTCGCTGGGATTATTGTGATCGCCATTTGAGGGTTGGCCCACCTTTCCTTTCCTGACAGGATCGCCCTGCCGTCTTCCTTCCCGTCGCGGAAAATCGGTGTGGATCGCCACGGGCAGCTCGCGTACGATTCGCCCGTCCGGTCGCCCGTCCCTTTTGCTGAGGTTTCCGCATGTTCCTGTCCGCTGCCGCCTGGCACCGCCTGCTGCGTTTGCTGCTGATCGTTGCCGGAGGCGCGTTCCTGCTGGTCGTGCTCGCCATCGCCGTGGCGCGAATGGGATACCCCTATGAACTGGAATGGATGGAGAGCGGTTCGTTGGCCATGGTGCATCGCGTCACCGAGGGGCAGCCGCTGTATCCGCTGCCGTCGCTGGCCTGGACTCCCTTCATCTATCCGCCGCTGTACTACTGGGTGTGCGCCGGGCTGGGGCTTCTGTTGGGCGAGGGATACGTTCCCCTGCGGCTGGTCTCCCTGCTGTCCACGCTCGCGGTATTCTGGATGATCTTCGACCTGGTGCGCCGCCGCACCGATCCGTGGTGGTGGGGCCTGGTCGGCGCCGGAATGTATGCCGCCTGCTTCGAGATCGGCGGCGGCTGGTTCGATGTCGGACGAGTCGACTCGCTGTATCTGGCGCTGTTGATGGGAGCCGTGATCGCCCTCGACCGGCGCGATGATGCGCGCGGGCACCTGCTTTCCGCGGCGTTGTTCATTCTGGCCGGAATGACCAAACAGAGCGCGCTCGTCGTGGCGGCGCCCATCGCAACCTGGGTGCTGCTGACGAGGCGGGGTCGGTTGCGTTGGATCTTCCCGTTGGCGGCCCTGATCGGTATTCCACTGGCCTGGTTCGCCACCGATGCGATCTTCGGCTCCCACATGTACTACTACATCCTGAAACTGACCTCGGCCCACGAGATCGCCCTGCCGCTGCTGCACGAGTTCTGGCGATTCGATCTGCTGGCTCCCTTGCCGATCGCAACGTTGGCCCTGTTCGCGCTGTTGCTGCCGTCTCCCTGGGAGCGGAGCGAGCGCGTGCGGTGGCTGGTTTGGGCCCTCGCATTCGTAGGATCGGCCTGGATTTCGCGCCTGCACGCCGGCGGATGGAAGAACGTGCTGCTGCCTGCCTATGCGCTGCTGGCGGCGCTGTTGGCGGTGACCGCAGGGCGTGCCTACGGGAAGGCCGGGCCCCTGACGAGACTGGTCGTGCTGGCCGCGGTCCTGCTGCAGTTCGGGCTGCTGGTGTTCGATCCCCGCGATCATCTGCCGAGCGACGCCACCCGTGCGGCGAACGACGAACTGGTCGCGCGCATCGCCGCGGCTCCGGGAGAGGTCTGGATCCCCCATCACAACGGCCTGGTCCTGGCCGCGGGCAAGGAACCGACGGCCCACTCGATGGCTCTTCAGGATGTTCTGCGCGGCGGAGCGGGCCAGCCCGCGGCCCGGCTGGAGGCCGGTATGGAAGGCGCCATCGAGCAGGGCCGGTGGGATCTGATCATCCTGGATGCGCCGATGTTCGAAGAGGAGTTGGCCAAACGATACCGCTTCGCAGGGTCAGCCTACGCCGACACCTCGGTCGGTTGGCCGGTGACGGGGGCACGGACACGGCCCGAGCGGGTGTACGAATTGGTGCCGGGCGAGACTAGCCGTTGAGGCGATTCCCATTCATGTCTTCCGGATCCGGCAGGGTTCGCTCCAGACGCGAAGTGTCCACGTGGGGGTGGAACTCGCCGCCGGTGGCGAAGTCGAAGTCGACGCGCCACGCGCCCAATCCCTGAGCCAGCATCGACAGTGTGTTGCCGGCCGAACGCTGTGCCTCACCCGTGGCCTGGGCGACCAGGTCGCCGGCGAAGCGGATCGCCTGTTCGCGTGTTTCGGCGATCAGCTTGTTCTTGGCTTCAACGCTGAAGCCGCCGGTGAAAAAACGGCCCAGCAGGTCGGGCATCAGCCACGGCAGCAACTCGGTCTTGTCCTCGCTGTGGATGCGCATGTTGCGGATCAGCACGTCGTGCTTGCACGGGGGCATCGTGATCTTGAAGGCAGCATCGCCCTCGCGGTCGATGCGGAAGGTCGGGTCCGTCAGGTCGTAGCGGAAGTTCACATCGAATTCGATGACCAGCGTGATGCGCTTGCTCGACAGCAGCCACTCCAGGTATTTCTTGCCGAACGAGCCGAACCAGTGATCACTCGCGGTGATCACCTCCTTGGTCATGATGCGAAAAACATTCAGCTCACCGACGGCCTTCATACTGGTGATGAAGCTTTCGTAGTTGACCTCGGTCGAGGGCGTCTTCTCTTTCTTGCGGCCCCGGCGCGCAATCTTCCACACGCCCCACGCCACCAGCGCGACGACCAGGCCGCCGAGAAATCCGATCAGCAGATAATCCAAGGAAGTCTCCCAAGGTTCGGGTTGGGTGTCAGGATGGCAAAAGCGGAAGGGGCGGGCAAGGGTTGAATCGGGAAAAATGCGGGGATCGAACGCGAGCCTTTTCCGATTCGGAAATGACGCTATGTTGGGGGCCTGAGGCCGAACTTGTGGACCACCAGGCAGGTGAGATGAATGGAAAACCCGGTCCTGGAATTCCGGAACGTGACGAAAACCTATTCTGGCGGTGAGGGAGCGGGGCGTACCGTCCTGCGCTCGATCGATCTGAAGCTCGAAGCGGGTCGTACGATCGCCTTGCTCGGTCGCAGCGGCAGCGGGAAATCCTCCCTGTTGCATTTGGCCGCCGGTATTGCACTGCCCAGTTCCGGCCAGGTCCTGTTGGACGGCGTCGACCTGGGGGCTGCGCCCGAGCGCGAACGTACTCGCCTGCGAGGCCGCCACGTCGGCCTCGTGTTCCAGTTCTTCCACCTGCTGCCGCACCTGTCCGTGGCCGAGAACATCGCACTGCCCGGCTGGGTTGCCGGACTGGATCACCGCGAGGTGATGCGCAGGGCAGACGAACTGCTTGAGCGGGTCGATCTGGCCAGTCGCGCCTCCGATCCGGTCGGCAAGCTGTCGGGAGGCCAGATGCAACGTGTGGCGATCTGCCGAGCCCTGCTGCGTTCGCCGCGGCTGATCCTGGCCGACGAGCCGACCGGATCGCTCGATGACGCGTCCAGTCGCGAAGTGATGGATCTGTTGCTCGAATTGGTTCGCGCCGAAAACGGCGCTCTGTTGTATGTGACGCACAGCCGCGAGTTGGCGCGCCGTGCCGAAGAAACCTGGCGGTTGCACGACGGCCGGCTCGAGACGATATCGCAGGAGTCCAGGCAGTGATCCGCTTCCTCGCCCGCTCGTTGCAACGGTTGGTCGCCCAGTCGCGCACCCTGTTCGTGCTCGCTGTCATCGGCGTGGCGTTGGGCGTGGCCTCGGTCGTGGCGATCCAGACACTGAACCGCGGCGCCTTGTTGGCCTTTGACGGATCGGTGCGGGCGATCAGCGGACAGGCCGATCTCTCGGTCCTGGGGGTGACCTCCGCGTTCGACGAGAAGCTGCTGGCCGATGTGCTGGCTGACCCGGACGTGGCGTCCGCCTGGCCGCTGTGCCGCCTCGATGCGGCCGTCCGTGGCAGACCGGACCTCCTACTGGATCTGGTGGGTGTCGACCTGCTGGCGCCGGTTCCGTTTCCCGTTGAGCACAGCGATGAAGCCGACCGGGGCGGCCGTAACGAGATCGTCCGCGCCGTGCTCGAGCCCGGCTGGGTCGCAATCACTCCCGACCTGGCGAGCGAGTACGGCTGGTCCGTGGGGGACACGCTCACCGTCAGCAGCGGTTCGCACAGCCTGACGCTGCACGTCGGTGCCCTGGTCGATTTCCAGAGCCTCGAACCGCTGGCTCCGCGCACCCTGGCGGTGATGGATATCGCGCAGGTGCAGGGCTTTCTGGGGCGCCGCGGGCTCATTCACCAGATCGATCTGCGCCTGGTCGAGGGAGCCGACCCCGAACGCGCCGCTGCGCGACTGGATACGGTTCTGGCCCCCTCGGCGAAAGTGCAGACACCAGAGCAGCGCAGCCAGGACGCTGCCGGCCTGCTTTCGGCCTTCCGCCTGAATCTGACCGCGTTGAGTCTGATCAGCGTCTTCGTCGGTTTGTTCCTGGTACTGACCAGCGTGCAGGCCTCATTGGCTCGTCGTCGCCGGGAATTCGGTCTTTTGCGCTGTCTGGGTGCCACACCGCGTCAGATGATCACGCTCGTCGTCGCCGAAACCGGCGTCCTGGGGCTGCTGGGCACGGCGATCGGGATTCCGCTCGGCTACTGGATCGCGCGACAGAATCTCGACGCCGTGAGTGCGACGCTGACCAGCATCTACGTTCTCGAGGGGATCGACCGCCTGGTGCTTCCGCCCGAGGTCATCATTCTGGGTCTGGGCGTCGGCACCTTCGGTGCGATGCTGGGAGCCATCTGGCCGGCGCGCGAGATGAGCCGTCGCGACACGCTGCGATTGTTGGCGCCCCTGACGTTGCACGAGCGGGCGGGCCGTCTCTCGGGCCGTTGGGCGTGGACGGCGACCGCACTGGCGGTCGGCAGCAGCGGCTGGTTCTTCATTTTCGGTACCGGTACGCGCTGGGGCGGCTTCGTCTACGGCGCCCTGATGATGATCGCGCTGCCATTGATCACGCCGCTGTTGGTGCGTTCGATCGGCTCCCTGGTTCGTCCGCGTTCGCTGGGTCCGGGATTGAGCGCCCGCAATCTCGTTGCAAGATTGCAGACCACGAGCTTCGCCGTTGCGGCTCTGGCGATCACCGTCAGTATGCTGGTGGGAATCACCCTCCTGGTAGGCAGCTTCCGCGCGACGCTCTCGGACTGGCTGGAAGTAACGATTCGCGCCGATGTCTATGTGACCACGCAGTCGTGGGTGGGCGCGGGGGAGGATGCTTTCCTGGAGCCCGAGCTGTTGCGGGAGATCGGTGCCAACGAAGCCGTCGAGGCCGTGGAGCAGCAGCGGCGCCTCCGCATCGATACAACGGACCAACGATTCCGGATCTGGTTGAGTGGAATCAAGACGGCGGGCCTTCCCGGCACCGAGCTGTCGACCCGCCTGCCCCTGCTGTACGGCGACCCGGTCGAGGTGGCCCGGCGACTGGACGAGGGCGAAGTGATGATCGGCGAACCCCTGGCGCGCAAGGGATTCCTGGCGGCCGGCGATACGTTGCGCATGCTCGGACCCGCCGGGCCCATTGCCCTGCGCATTGCCGGCGTGGCGACCGATTACACCAGCGAGGGTGGAACCGCTTTCGTGACCATGGAAACGCTCCACCGCTATTTTCCGGCCAGTCCGCCGAACAACGCGGCGTTGTTCCTGCGCGACGGTGTCGACGTGGAGCGCACCGTCGCGCGCCTGCGCTCCGAGTACCGCGATTTGCCCCTGGTTTTCCGGAGCAACCGCGACCTGCGCACCGAGGTGTTGGCCATCTTCGACCAGACGTTCGCCGTGACCCGCACCCTGCAGACGCTGGCCCTGCTGACAGCGCTGTGCGGCATCTCGCTGACGTTGCTGGTACAATCGCGCGAACGGATGGGCGAGCTGGCCTTGCTGCGTTCGCTGGGTGCGCGAAGAGCGCAGATTTTCCGGTTGTTCCTGGGCGAAGGGGCGGCGATGGGCGTGCTGGGACTGCTGCTGGGGTTGGTCGGGGGCCTGGGGTTGGCCGCCCTGCTGATCCTGGTTGTCAATCGCCAGTGGTTCGGCTGGACGATTCGCCCCGACTGGCCGGGCGCCGATCTGGCCTGGCAGGCGGCGCTGGTGCTGGCAGCGACCGTGGCCGCAGCGATCGTGCCGGCGTTGCGTGCGGGGCTGGCCGGCCCCGAGCAACTCTCGAGGGATGACCTGTGATGCGAATATGGGGAACACTCCTGCTGGTCCTGGCTGCGTTGACCGCCGCGGGCGAATCCGGCCCGGAGAATTGGTTGAAGGCCGCTCCCGGCTACCGCTGGAGCTTTCCGCGCGACCTGGCTGCCCATCCCGACTATAAGACGGAGTGGTGGTACCTGACCGGACATCTCGATCCCGGGGACGGCGGTGAGGCGATGGCTTTCCAGATCACGTTCTTCCGCGTGGGACTGACGCGGCAGCCACCGGCGCAGGAGAAATCCGCCTGGGCGACCGGTGATCTGGTGATGGCCCACGCCGCGGTCCTGGATCCGGCGACCGGGCATGTCTTCAGCGAAGTGGTTCGCCGCGCGACACCTTTCCTGGGCGGTTTTGGCGCTCCCGGTGATGAGCGCCTGGCCTGGTGCCGGGCGCCTGCCGGTACGGATGCCGACTGGAGTCTCGACTTTCACGAGGGCCAGTACCGGCTGCGGGCACGGGATGACCGGCGCGGATTGCGTTTCGACCTGCGATGCGGCCCCGGCAAACCGCGGGTCTTTCACGGCCCCGGTGGCTTCAGTCCGAAGACCGCCGACGGCACCTCGGGGAGTCTCTATTTCAGTGAAACGCGGTTGCCGGTACAGGGCGAAGTAGCGCGTGGACAGGAAGTTGTCCCGGTCACGGGCGAAGCGTGGCTGGATCGGGAGATTTTCACCGACACGCTGGCGTCCGGCCAGAGGGGCTGGGACTGGACCGCGCTGCAGTTGGTCGACGGTCGCGAGCTGATGCTTTATCGCTTGCGCGGCACCAAGGGCGGTGACGATTTTTCGCTGGGTACGCTGGTCGAGCGCGACGGCAGCACGAGAACCCTGTCCGCCGAAGAGTGGAGCTGGGAACCGGGACGTACCTGGACCAGCCCGCGCACCGGGTCCGAGTATCCGGTCGACTGGCGGTTGCGCGTTCCGTCTGCCGGGCTCGATCTGGAGCTCGAGGCGATCGTGCCGGAGCAGGAGAACGTCTCCGAGCAGACCGGCATCCACTATTGGGAGGGTGCGGTCCGCGTACGCTCCGCCGGCGACAACGGCGCCGCCGGGCGCGGCTTCATCGAATTGACCGGATACGGAGAGGGCAGCCGGCCGCCCGTCTAGACCTCGAGTCGACGCAGGAGGATTCCGCATCATGAGTGAGGACAACCCGAGTACGGTTCGCCTGGGAGTCTCGGCCTGTCTGGCAGGTGAGAACACACGTTATGATGGTCAGACGAAGCGTGAACCCGTCGTGGTCGACATCCTGGCTACCCGCTTCGAGCTGGTCCCGGTATGTCCGGAAGTCGAGATCGGCATGCCCGTTCCGCGGGAAGCGATCGACCTGGTCGGCGATCCGGCCAATCCCGCGCTGATCGGCTCGGAGTCCGGCACGGACTGGACGCTCGAAATGTCCGAATGGTGCAAGACCCGTTCGCGCGAATTGTCGCGGGAGAATCTGAGCGGTTTCGTGTTCAAGAAGCGCAGTCCGAGCTGTGGTTTGGCCGGAGTGCCGGTGATCCAGCCGGATGGTCGCTGCCTCGACATCGGCCGCGGCTTTTTCGCCGCCGCGTTCACGCGCGCCCACCCCCTGGTTCCGGTGATCGAAGAAGACCGCCTGGAGGATGCAGAGTTGCTGAGCTCCTTTCTGGAGCAGGTTCACGCGCGGCATCGGGCCGATAGCCGTTTTGGTGGCACCTGGGACGCCGACTCCGCTCGCGATTTCCACCGCTGCGAACGCGCTCTGTTGATGGCCCACAGCCCCGAACGATGCCACCGTCTGGACCGGTTGGTGGCCGGCGTGGAGGAGTACCGTCCCGATGCGTTTCGGGCCCAGTATCTCGAGATGCATGCCGCGGCGTTTGCTCAGCCGGCGACGCATCACGGCCACCTCGAAGTTCTGCAGGATCTGACCAGCCACCTGCAGGGCCGCCTTGATCTCGAGGATCAGCGCCGCTTCATCCAGGCCCTCGAGGGCTATGTGACCGGCAGTGCGCCGCTGACCGAACCGGTTGACCTGCTGCGCGAGTTGCTGACCGAGCATGGTGTCGCGGAGATGCTGGACCAGACCTATCTGGACCTGCCCGGCATCCGCTGATCGGGCATCGCAACCTGTTCCCCTGTCCGGGATCCTCAAATTCCACTTGAGGATCCCTTTATTTTGCCGATTTCCAAACCAGTGACCTGAAACCCGTTCCAACTGGGGAGTCGGATGTTCGGCAAGAATCACTTGATGCGGCAGTTGCTCGTGCTGCTCTTCCTCGTCCTGGCGGTCGGAACCGTCGGATATTCGCTGATCGAAGAGGGTTGGACGCTCTTCGATGGTCTGTATATGACCTTGATCACGCTGACGACGATCGGTTTTAGCGAGGTGCACGAGCTTTCGGATATGGGCCGACTACTCACCATCGGCATCATCATCTTCGGCTTGGGTTCGGCTGCCACGATTTTCACCCAACTGGCTCAACTCATGATGGAAGGCAATATCTTTGCCGTTTGGAGGAAACGACGCATGGACAAGGAGCTGAGCAGGATGAAGGACCATGTGATCATCTGCGGCTACGGGCGGATCGGCGAGGCCATCTGCCGGGATCTGACGAGCATGGGTGTCCAGTGTGTCGTCCTGGACCGAAACGAAGAGCGTGGGCATGGAGCCTCCGTACGGAATATCCCGGTGCTAACCGGTGAGGCAACCAGCGATATGGTCCTGCTGAACGCCGGTATCAGGCGGGCGAAGATCCTGGTTGCCGCGTTGCCGAACGACGCGGACAATCTCTTCGTGGCTTTGGCGGCCCGCGATCTGAACCAGGATTTGATCGTCATTGCCCGCGGTGAGGACAAGACCATCGAGACCCGGATGCTGCGCGCCGGTGTGGATCGCGTCGTCTACCCGGCGCAGCTGGGCGGCGGCCAGATCGCGCGCCTGATCGGCGGCGAATTGGGCCAGAAAATACCTGATCATTCCGGCCGTCGGGAGACCGACGTGTTGGGCTACGATTTGCAGGTCTATCGCAACTTCAACCGGGAACCGATGGACGTCGCCGCGATCGTGGCCACGACCGGCGCGCTGAATGCCGTAGCCTATATCGATGGTCAGGGGCATCGACACAACGCCCCGGACGGGAGCACCGAAGTGGCCGAATCCGAAGCAGTCGTCCTGCTGACCGAGATGGGCGCCACGAGTCCGCAAGACGAGCAGGACAATTGCTCGATGGATGCGCTGGAGGAGTCCCTGAGTGTGGGGATTCCGTCGATCGACGCGGAGCATCAGCAGATTCTCCACCTGATCAGGCGCTTGAAGGATGTACGTCCGGAACGCGAACGCGAAGTGACCCACGAGGTGCTGGCCGAGCTGAAGGACTATACGGCGCACCACTTCCATTTCGAGGAAAAGCTGTTCCTCAGCGTGGGCTTTCCCATGGCGGACGAGCACATTGCGGAGCACCGGGCGTTGATTGCCAAGGTCGAGCAGATGATCTCGGATCGGGCCTATCTGCACCGTCACAATCTGTCGCAGGTCTTGCGCGACTGGCTGGTCGACCACATCCAGAACTCGGACAGGGAATACGCGGAGTACATGCAGTGTGTCAGTACGGAGTGGGGCGGTTGACGGCTGGCGACTACCCCTTTTTGGCGTCGTAACCCAGCTTCTGCAGCTCGGCCACCAGCGTGTCGCGGTGCTCCCCCTGGATTTCGATGTTCCCGTCGCGCACGGTACCGCCCGCACCGCAGCGTTGCTTCAGTTTCCTGGCCAGATCGGCCAGTTCCAAGGCCCCGAGTCCCAATCCCGTGATCACCGCGACGACCTTTCCCTTGCGGCCGGAGGTCTGCCGGGCTACGCGTACCTTGCCGCTCGACCGTTGGGCGGTGCCCGAGGCGCAGACGCAGTCGTCCTGCGGCCGGTCGCACAGGGGGCAGATGCGTCCGCCGTCCGTGGAGTAGACGCGCCCGCCCTGGTCGCGATTCCTCTTGCCCATGGTCAATGCTCCCGGGAACTCGAACGAAATAATTTCCGGCGGGGACAACTCGAACTCGACCCACGCCCCGTGGCGGACTAATTTTGGTACGTCAGCGAAGAATCCTCAACCTCAGCGAAGGATGGGTCATGTTCCTGCACGAGCGTCCGGCTCCCGAAGAGTACTCCGATTTCTATGCCGGCTACATCGATCTGGTGGATCCCGGCACAACGGATATCCTGACGCACCTGAAGGCTCAGGGCCTGGTCATGCTGGGCCTGATGCGCAGTCTGGGCGAGGAAGAAGGCGCCCGCACCTACGCCACCGGCAAGTGGACACTGAATGATTTGACCGGCCACCTGATCGACATGGAGCGCGCCTTCGCCTTTCGCGCGCTGTGGATCGCGCGTGGTGTTGCGACCGATCAACCGGGGATCGACGAAGGTCACTGGGCGTCGCATTCCAATGCCGGCCAGCGCACCTTCGCCGAGTTGCGGCGCGAGCAGCACGTTTGTCGCACGGATCACATCTATTTGCTGCGCAGCTTCAGCGAGCAGGCCTGGGAGCGAGTCGGCTCGGTCGACGGCAGGGCGCTCAGCGTGCGAGCAATCCCCTGGATCATCTGCGGCCACGAGCGGCACCATCTGGCGGTGATGAAGGAGCGCTACGGTTTGCCGGTGTCGCTGTAGGAGTCTGCAACCAGGCGTGCCGGTATTTGTGTATCGCCGAAGATGAAGGCCCCGGTGTCGGCCAGCATTCCGATCAGATCCAGGCCGAGGTTCACTCCCTCGGCCTGATGCACATGGTTCTCGGCCATGATGAACAATTTGCGCGCGCCGCCGGGCTGGTCGGTGGCCGCTTTCAGATGGGCCGCCGCACACTGGATGATCGCCTGCAGCGTGTGCCCCGCCGCAGTTCCCATACCCGACGCGTGCCAGAACTGCTCCATGACCTCGTGGCATTCCCACCAATAGCCTTCGTTGAAAAGGTCGACTCCGTAGCGGAACTCCTCGAGATCCAGGGCGACGGTGTGATTCAGGTCGGGCAGGTCCGCTTCGGCTTCGCCTGCGGGACGGTACGAGTGTCCGCGCGGGTCGCGAATCGGATGCGGAGTTCGGCCCGGGACATGCCGGTACGCAGGCAGGGGGCGGTCGCTGAATCGGGGATGCGAATCGGTCGGCACGGAGTCTCCGGATGGCTCAGGGAAAGATTGGATGGCCCAAGGCCCCGATCATGCCACGGGGTTGTTGGCGGGTAAATAGAGGATCGAAGCTCCCGAACGCCAGAAAACGAGTCGATCCGACCAGTTTTCTCTTGCGCGTGTGCGAAACCGGGCTAATTTACGGGTATCAAAAGAGACTAAAACGGTACTCTTTGCGACGTGAGGAAATTTACATGGTTCGAGTCACCAAGTTGACCGACTACGGCATCGCACTGATGGCACGCCTGGCGAACGAGCACGGAGGGAACCAGTTGACGGCCCAGGATCTCTCCGAGGCCATGGGCATTCCGCTGCCGACGGTGCGCAAGTTGCTGAAAACACTGGCCCGGGACGACCTGCTGGAGTCCACGCGCGGCGCTGCGGGCGGCTACAAGCTGGCCCGTACGGCCGAGGAGATCTCGATGATGGACATGGTCACCTCGCTGGAAGGTCCAGTGGCGATGACCGAGTGCTCCGCGGACCGGGACTGTGACTGCTCGCTGCAGGAAATCTGTGGCATGAAGGAGAACTGGAGCTTCATCAATGAGCAGTTCAAGAACACGCTGAAGAATTTCAGTCTGGCCCAGATGGCCGGATCCCTGGCCGAGAAGCAGGCGGCGCGCGATACGCTGTCGCAAAGCCTGGAAGCCGAGACCTAGGACCCGCAATGCCTCGCACACAGCGAGGGTGAGGTACTCATGAGCGAAGAACGCAAGATGCTGGAGGGCCTGTCCCAGCAGGAATACAAATGGGGCTTCACGACGGATGTCGAGTCCGACACGGTACCGCCCGGGCTGAACGAAGACGTGATCCGCTTCATCTCGGCCAAGAAGGGCGAGCCGGAGTGGATGCTCGAGTTCCGGCTGAAGGCGTTCGCCCACTGGCAGACGCTCGAGGCGCCGCAGTGGCAAAAACCGGAGTTCCCGCCCATCGACTACCAGGCGATCAGCTACTACTCCGAGCCCAGGAAGGACCAGTCGACCAGGAAGGAGAGCCTGGACGAGGTCGACCCGACGATTCTGGAGATGTACGAAAAGCTGGGCATCCCGTTGACCGAGCAGAAACGTCTGCAGAATGTAGCCGTCGATGCTGTCTTCGACAGTGTTTCGGTCGCGACCACGCACCAGGAAAAGCTGGCCGAAATGGGCGTCATCTTCATGCCGATTTCCGAGGCCGTGAAGAAGCACCCCGACCTGGTGCGCGCGTACCTGGGCAAGGTGGTTCCGTATACCGACAACTTCTACGCGGCGCTGAACGCTGCGGTCTTCACGGACGGCTCTTTCGTCTATGTTCCCAAGGGCCTGAAGTGCCCGATGGACCTGTCGACGTACTTCCGTATCAACGAGGCCAACACCGGCCAGTTCGAGCGCACCTTGATTGTTTGCGACGATGATGCCTCGGTGACCTACCTCGAGGGCTGCACCGCCCCGCAGCGGGACGAGAACCAGTTGCATGCCGCGGTCGTCGAGTTGTACGCGCACAACGACGCGACCATCAAGTATTCGACCGTACAGAACTGGTATCCGGGCGACGAGGAAGGCAACGGAGGCATCTACAACTTCGTGACCAAGCGCGGGATGTGCGCGGGTGACCGCTCCCGGATCTCCTGGACGCAGGTCGAAACCGGCTCGGCGATTACCTGGAAGTATCCGTCGTGCGTATTGAAGGGCGATGATTCGGTGGGCGAATTCTATTCCGTCGCGCTGACCAATCGCTACCAGCAGGCCGACACCGGCACCAAGATGATCCACCTGGGCAAGAACACCAGGAGCACTGTCATCAGCAAGGGCATCTCCGCCGGGCGCGCGGACCAGACCTATCGCGGGCTGGTCTCCATGGGCAAGAAAGCCCACGGCGCACGCAACTTCACGCAATGCGACTCGATGCTGCTGGGCGACCGGTGCGGCGCTCACACCTTTCCCTACATCGAGTCGGCCAACGCCTCGGCCCAGGTCGAGCACGAAGCGACTACGACCCGCATCGGGGACGACCAGATCTTCCTGTGCAACCAGCGCGGCATCAAGACCGAGGATGCCGTTTCCATGATCGTCAACGGCTTCTGCAAGGAAGTCTTCAGTGAATTGCCCCTGGAATTCGCCGTCGAGGCGGAAGCGCTGCTGAGCGTTTCCCTCGAAGGCAGTGTGGGCTAGAAGGAGAACGCGGAAATGTTGAAGATTGAGAACCTGCACGCGTCGGTGGACGGCAAGGAGATCCTCAAGGGGATCAGTCTGGAGATCGCTCCGGGTCAGGTACACGCGATCATGGGTCCGAACGGCTCGGGCAAGAGCACGCTCTCGCAGGTGCTGGCCGGCAACGAGAACTTCGAGGTGACCAGCGGCTCGATCACCTACCAGGGGAGCGACCTGCTGGAGTTGGATGTCGAGAAGCGTGCGCTGGCCGGAATCTTCCTGGCTTTCCAGTACCCGGTCGAGATCCCCGGAATCAGTAACGAGCAGTTCCTGCAGGCTGCGGTCAATGCCGCGCGAGCCGAACGCGACGAGTCCCCTCTCGACGCTTTCGACTTCGCCCAGCTCGCGCGCGAAAAAATGAAGATGATGAAGCTGGACAGCGATCTGCTGGCCCGTCCGCTGAACGTGGGTTTCTCCGGAGGGGAGAAGAAGCGCAACGAGTGCTTCCAGATGGCCATGCTGGAGCCGCAGTTCGCGATTCTGGACGAGACCGATTCGGGCCTGGATATCGATGCCTTGCGCGTTGTTGCTGACGGCGTGAACGCGCTGCGCGATGAGAAGCGCTCGTTCCTGGTCATCACCCATTACCAGCGTCTGTTGGACTATATCGTGCCCGATCAGGTCCATGTATTGGCCGGTGGCCGCATCGTCAAGAGCGGCGGCAAGGAACTGGCGCTGGAGCTGGATGACAAGGGCTACGGCTGGATCGAGGGGCTGGAAGCGGATCTGTCCAGCCAGGAGGCCACGCGATGAAGTTCGCGACCGATCCTACACTCGGTGCGCTGACCGAAGCGGGTGAATTCCCATTCGCCAGGCACGCGGACGAGCCCGCCGGTGTGCAGCAACTGCGCGAGCGTGCCTGGTCTGCGCTGCAGACCGGCGGATTCGATGTGCGCGGCCGGGAGGAGTGGAAGTACACCGACCTGACGGCCGTTGTGAACGGCAAGTACCGCGTGGGCGCGGCCGCCGAATCGAGGGTGAAGCACGAGTTCACCTCGGTCCATGACGAGGCCATCCGTCTGGTTTTCATCAACGGCGTACTGAATGCCGAACTGAGCTCGATGGACGATCTACCCGGCGGATTGGTGCTGCACTCGCTTGCCGGCGAGGCCGGCGGCGTGGACCTGGGCAGCATCGCCGACCCTGTCGATGCCCCGCTGACAGCCCTGAACACGGCTGCCTGGACCGATGGTATGCGTCTGGTCGTACCGGCTGGCGTGCATCTCGCGCGTCCGATCGAATTGTATATGCGGGTCGATGCGACCGCCTCCGAACGCCTGGTCGCACCGCGCCATTGGATTTGCCTGGAGGAGGGCGCCACCGCGACGGTCATCGAATTCTACGATGGCACTGACGACGCGGCATCTCTGGTGGCCCCGGTCACGGAGGTCGACTGCGCCGCCGATGCGGTGCTGCACCACTGGAAGGTGATGCGCGAGAACACTTCGACACGGCACTACGGCAGCACCCATGTGCGCCAGGCCGCGAACAGCCGCTATGAATCGCGCGAGTTCGCCTTCGGCGGCGCGAACGTTCGCCGCGAGGTACACGTCGACCTGGCCGGCGAGGGCGCACATTGCGATGTGAATTCGCTGGTCATGGCTGCCGGTAACGAGCGTATGGACAACCGCACGCGCATCGACCACCGCGTTCCGAACTGCACCACTGACGAGCTCTACAAGGGAATCTACGCGGGCAAGTCGCGCGGTATCTTTGATGGCCTGATCCATGTGCACCGCGACGCACAGCAGACGGCCGCCTTCCAGACCAACCGCAACCTGCTGCTCTCGGACGATTCCCGGGTTTCGAGTATTCCCCGGCTGGAGATCTATGCCGATGACGTGAAATGTTCACACGGTTCGACGACCGGCCAGCTGGACGACGACCAGGTGTTCTTCCTGCGCTCTCGCGGTTTTGCCGCCGATCACGCCCGAGTCATGCTCGCCCAAGCCTTCGGTTCGGAGGTTGTCGAAGGTGTGAACTCCTCCCGGTTGCGGGAAATCCTGAACCGCGAGATCGCCACCCGCCTGGCCGGCCTGGGAGTCTTCCGATGAAGCCGGTGGCGGTATCATCACGCATGCGCGGGGACTTCCCGATTTTTCGTGATCCCGAGGGCCGCGACAACGGTTTGGTCTATCTGGACAATGGCGCCAGCGCCCAGAAACCACAGGTGGTGCTGGACGCCGTAGCCGATTTCTATGCCACGGCCTATGCGAACATCCATCGGGGTGTGTATCGGCTCAGCGAAGAGGCCACGCGACGCTACGAGGGTGGCCGCGCAACCGTGGCGAATTTTCTGAATGCCGGGAGCGCGGAGCAGATCGTTTTTACGCGCGGCACCACCGAGGCGATCAACCTGCTGGCTGCGACCTTTGGACAGCAGCGCGTCGGTCCCGGCGATGAGATTCTGATCACGACGCTGGAGCATCACTCGAATATCGTGCCTTGGCAGTTGCTGTGCGAGCGCACGGGCGCCCAGCTGAAGATCGTCCCCATCGGCGACAACGGGTCGCTGGATTTGACGGCGATGGGTGAGTTGTTGACCGAGCGCGTGAAACTGCTGTCGGTGGCCCATGTTTCCAACGCGCTGGGTACGATCAACCCGCTTCGGGAGATCATCCGGCTGGCACATGACTGTGGCGTGCCGGTGATCGTCGACGGCGCCCAGGCCATTCCGCACCTGGCCGTGGATGTGCAGGCCCTGGACTGCGACTTCTACGTTTTCAGCGGACACAAGATCTATGGTCCGACCGGTATCGGCGCTCTGTACGGCAAGCGCGAACATCTCGAGGCCATGCCGCCCTATCAGGGGGGTGGCGATATGATCGAGTCGGTCACCTTCGAAAAGACGACCTACGCCCCGGTACCGACCCGCTTCGAGGCCGGCACGCCGAATATCGCCGGTGTGGTCGGATTGGCGGCGGCTCTGGACTATGTCAGCGGGATCGGTTTCGAAACGATCGAGCAGCACGGTCGCGAACTGGTCGAGTATGGCACCCGCGTTCTGGGGGAGATCCCGGACCTGCGCATCATCGGCACGGCTGAGCCCAAGGTGCCGGTGTTCTCGTTCGTCATCGACGGCATCCATCCGCACGATGCGGGCACCATCCTTTCGGAATCGAATGTGGCCATCCGCGCCGGGCATCATTGCGCCCAGCCGTTGATGGACCGCCTGGGTCTGCCGGCGACCACGCGCGCCTCGCTGGGCCTGTACAACACGACGGCCGACCTCGACGCCCTGGTCGAGGCCGTCCAGAACCTCAGAAAGTTCTTCGGCAAATGAGTGGAAAAAGCGGAGACCTGCGCAGCTTGTACCAATCCCTGATCATGGATCACGGCAAGAACCCGCGCAACAAGCGGCCGATGAACTGCGACGGCCACCCCGAGGGCGAGCACGGTGCCCAGTGCCGCTGCACCGACGGTTACAATCCGCTCTGTGGCGATAAGTTGACCCTCTATGTGAAGTCCGACGGCGAGACCGTCGAGGACATCAGCTTCGAGGGGCACGGGTGCGCGATCTTCACCGCCTCGAGCTCGATGCTGACCGAGGTCCTGAAGGGCCGGCCGGTTGCCGAGATCCGTGAGATCGCCGAAAAGTATCTGACGATGCTGACGGAGGGTGAGGCCACCCCCGATCCCGAGGGACTGGGGAAGCTGGCCGTCTTCGGCGGTGTGAAAGATTTTCCGACGCGGGTGAAGTGTGCGACGTTGCCGTGGCGGGCGCTGGAAGTGATTCTGGAAGGTGTCGATGATCAGGATTCGGCAGCCGAATCGGCTCCCATCACCACAGAAAAAGAGATTTGAAGTATTTTCACCGCTGGTGTAGATTTCCTTCAGATTGGGACCGCGCAGTCTGCGGGTTGCGCTATACCGGTTCCTCGGATATTGTCGTCCAATTGTTCCTCGACTATTGGACGTAGGAGTTTCCCGACCGTCGGGAAATAGAGCCTGGCAGTGCGCCGGGCCAGAGTAGAGCTGAGAGGACAGCCGGAAATAGCCGGCGTTCCCGACAGCTTGGGAAGCCGGAAATCCGGCACTTGGAGATGAAGAGAATGAAGAAGATCTACGTGGGCAACCTGCCCTTCAGCGCGACCGAGGACGAAGTCACCGCCCTGTTCAGCCAGCACGGTACCGTCCACTCGGTGGCCCTGATCAACGATCGTGAGACCGGACGTCCGCGCGGCTTCGGGTTTGTGGAGATCGACGACGAGGCGCTGCAGCCTGCCATCGATGCTCTGGACGGCTACGAGATGGGTGGCCGCCCGCTGCGTGTGAACGAGGCTCAGGATCGTCCCCGTCGCGGTGGCGGCGGTGGTGGCGGATACGGCGGCGGCGGTGGCGGCGGCGGTCGCTGGTAGAACTCAACGTTCTATCATTGCCTGAATCGAGATGGAGCCCCGCTTCTGGAGGGAAGCGGGGCTTTTTGTCGCTTGGATTTCGGCTCCTTTCCCCTTGTCTTCGTACCTCCCTCGGGGCATCTTGAACCGCATCAGCGACCTGACGTGCAGCGCTGGATCGAAACCCGACATCTCCGGAGGACCCACCTTGGCCCCACTTCCCCGCCTGACCCTGGAAGCGACCGGCAGCGGCCGCACGATCTCTCTGAATGAAATCGGATGTCCTCTGGTGATCGTTTGCCACGGGCAGGACACTGCCCAGGGAGCTTTCGAAGTGAACAACGCCGTGCGCGCGCAGTACCCCGACGCAAGCCAGGTGTGCATCGTCAGTGTCATCGACTTGCGTCAGTTTCCCAGCATGTTTCACGGCATGGTCAAACCCGAGTTGGACAAGGCCTACCGCAAGGCGGCCGGCAAACTGCCCGAGGGTGCCGATCCTGCCGAGTTCGTGGTGCTGCTGCCCGATTGGAAAGGCGAAGCAACGGACGCCCTGGAGGCGGAAGGAAGCACCCGGGATGCGGTGGTCGTCGTCGCCGACGCCACAGGGAACATCGTGGGGCGTCATCAGGGGGAGAACCCGGGACCGGCCGTGCTGGAGTTGTTGGCCGGTGTGATCGATTGATGGAATGAATTTGTGTCCTTGCGGCCCCGAATTATCGGGGTGATTTTGAAGCTCCGGGCCGGGTCAACCTGAATTGAAGCAACAGCGGGAGATCAGACGCATGAGCGACAAGATCGGCGGAGGGCGTTACACGCTCGGCGAGGAAATCGCCAACTCCATCACCCACGGCCTGGGCCTGCTGCTCAGTGTGGCTGCCTGCTCGGTACTCGTCGTCCTGGCCGCACAGCGCGGCACGGCCTGGCACGTGACCGGCGTCTCGATCTTTGGTGCTTCGCTGATTCTGCTCTATGCCGCCTCGACCATCTACCATGCGCTGACGAACCGAAAGGCCAAGGAGGTCTTCAAGTTCGTCGACTACAGCGCCATCTATGTGTTGATCGCCGGCACTTACACGCCGTTCACCCTGGTCACGCTGCGCGGAGGCTGGGGGTGGTCGCTTTTTGGTATTGCCTGGGGGTTGGCCATCACGGGCGCCGTGATCGAAGTGGTCACGCGACGACGCTACAAGCTGCTTTCGCTCTTCTTCTATCTGGGCATGGGATGGTTGCTCGTGGTCGCGGTCAAGCCGCTGTGGCAGTCGCTGGATCCACTCGGTCTGTGGCTGCTGCTGGCCGGCGGAATCTTTTACACGGGCGGATCCCTCCTGTACGCCTGGGGTAACTTCAAATACCACCACGCGATCTGGCATGTGCTGGTCCTGGCCGGCAGCGCTTGTCACTTCGTGGCCATCCTCAATTCGGTGGTTCTGGCTTCCTAGATCCACGCCGCGCTCTCTGGTGCGGTTCTTGCCCTTCCCCCTGTGTCGACTCGGTTGGGAGCCGCCCCTGCGGGGGGGGGCGATGAAGGTTGCCGGCAGCCGCAATCAGCTGTCATTCAACAGATTGGCGATATGGCGCCGGTGTCGCGCGCTTGAGCGGATGCGCAAGCGGGCACTGTGCGGTTGAAGCGTGTGGCCAGTTTCTTCCCGGAGTCGACACCGAGAATCGGGCAGGGATGCCCGGATCGAAACCGATCAGTTGTTCATTTCGGAGGTGGAAGATGGCCGTCCAATCGGCAAACAGCGTAGCCCAGGAGGGCAAGTACCTGGCCTTTGTCCTGGGAACGGAAGAGTACGGAATTGAGATCCTGAAAGTACAGGAGATCAATGGCTTGATGGACGTCACGCCCGTACCGCAGTCGCCGTCGTATGTACGCGGAGTGATCAACCTGCGTGGACGCGTGATTCCGATCATTTCGCTGCGAGAGCATTTTCGCATGCAACGCGCCGTCGACACCGAGAAGACCTGTATCATCGTGGTCCAGGCCGAGTACGAAGAGACGGAAATTACGTTGGGCCTGATCGTCGACGAGGTCAGCGAAGTACTGAATGTAGGTCGCGAGCAGATTGATCTGGCCCCCCAGTTCGGTGGCGGCATCGAGGAAGCGGACTTCGTCAAGGGCATGGGCAAGCTGGACGACCGGATCGTCATCCTGCTGGATATCGACGCGGTCGTTGCCAAGACCGACCTGTTGGATCTGATCGACGCGGTGCCGGCCTAGCATGGACCGTTCGAGCCGGATTCCCGGAACGACCGGATTCTTTCGGGACGCGGAGAACCTCGCGGCCGTGCGGGATGCTCTGCGCAGCCGGGCGCGAACGAGCGCGTCGGTTCCCTGGATCTGGTCTGCCGGTTGCGCCGGGGGGCAGGAGCCCTATTCGCTGGCCATGGTGCTGTGCGAAGAGAGCGGCTCGATCGGCACGCCGCCGATGATTCTGGCCACCGATGTCGACGAGTCCGCGCTTCGTTACGCGAAGGCAGGTCGGTACGAAGCCGCCGAAACGGCACACATCCCCGCTGCGTTTCGGTCGGCCTGCCTGGGTCCTGCCGACGCCTGGGGCCGGCGACCGATCCGTGCCCGGATGCGGAGCCGGGTGCGATTTCGACACCACGATCTGCGGTGCGATGCGGAGCCGAAAGAGAGCCCCTTCTCGGCGATTCTCTGTCGGAATCTGTTGATGCACCACCATGAGGCGGAAAGAGCGGTGATCGTGGACCGACTGCGACGGACACTCGAGCCGGGTGGATTGTTGGTCACCGGATTCCAGGAACACCTGCCCGTGGCCGGATCGGAACACTTCGCCGACCTCGGCGGCGGGCTCTATCGGTTGCGTGACGCGATCACCCAGCGAACGATCCGGACACCCCGGGAAGAGACGTACGCTATTCGAAGCGAGGCATGGGTTTGATCTCGAAGAAGAAAATCCTGGCGGCGATCGGAGACGTTCCCTCGTTGCCTTCGGTGGTCATCCAGTTGCGGCAGTATCTGAAGGATCCGAACGTGAACTTCGACAAGTTGTCGCATGTGATCCAGCACGATCCGGGACTGACGGCGAATATCCTGCAACTGGCCAACTCGGCCTACTTCGGCTGGTCGCGCACGATCACCTCCGTGCGCGAAGCCATCACCCGTCTGGGCACCGACCGGGTCTTCCAGATGGTGCTGTGCATGTCGGTCGCGCCGCTGGTGCGCAAACCGATCCACGGTTACGACACGGATTCGGAAGGGCTGTGGGAGCACTCGATCGCCACGGCGATCTGCGCCGAGTATCTGGCGTTGCAGGTTCGCCAGCCGCTGGCCGGCGAGTCTTTCACTTCCGGCCTGCTGCACGATCTGGGGAAGATCGTACTGGGAACTTTCATCGAAATCGACGACGAGCCGATCAAGGCCGTGGTGCAGGAGCGCGGCCTGGCCTTCAACGAGGCCGAGGCCGAAGTGCTGGGCATCGATCATGCGGAGGTCGCCGGCGAACTGCTGCGTCGCTGGAATCTGCCGGATTCGGTGGTTTCGGCGGCCCGCTGGCACCACGCGCCCGAATCCTCCGATCCCGGACATCGAGACCTGGCCCGACTGGTCCACGTCGCGGACTCGCTTTGCATCCGGGTGGGCTGGGGCATGGGAGTGGACGCCGAGTTGTATCACGCCTCGGATTCCGCTTTCAGCGAGCTGGGCATCCACGAATCGATGGCGGAGGTTGCGATCGAGCACGTGACCGAGAGCCTGGAGGACCTGCGCAGCGTATTTCAAAATGCTTCTGCAGGCCGGGTGTCGCGTGAGGTGGCTCCTGCGCATTGACCGGTGCCTGATGGGGGCCCCTAACCTCCTGATGTAGAGTCACTTTTGTTTACCGCGGTCGACGATTTTGAATGTTCTGTAAATTATATCTTTATCGCTGGAATTTTCGATAAAAAGTGCTAAGATGATCCTCGAGTTCGCCCTCATTATGGGGATTTTTGTGGTACGGAGGGAGAGATCCCTGCACTTTCGGAGGTTTCGCTTCATGAAGATGGTAAAGCTGCTTACTCTGCTGGCCATTCTGGCTATCGTTCCCGCTGCCAACGCGCAGCTCGTGATCACCGGTGTCGTCGACGGACCCCTGTCCTACGGTACCCCGAAGGCGATCGAGCTTTTCGCCTGTGACGATATCGCCGACCTGTCGGTCTACGGGCTCGGTTGCGCCAACAATGGCGGCGGCACCGATGGTGTCGAATACACTTTCCCGGCTGACGCAGTCGCTGCCGGCACGTTCATTTATGTCGAGAGTGCCAACTCGAACAACCCGACCGCATTTGCCGACTTCTTCGGCTTCGCGGCCGACTATGACGGCGGCTACGCTGCCGGGACCAACGGCGATGACGCCATCGAGCTGTTCCTGTTGACGGGGATCGACCCGGTCGTGGTCGATGTTGCGGGCGACCGCGACACCGATGGAACCGGTCAGCCGTGGGAGTACCTCGACGGCTGGATGAAGCGCGTGACGGGCACCGGCCCGGATGGTGACACTTTTGTTCTCGGCAGCTGGTTATTCAGCGGCCCGAACGCCCTGGACAACGAGACGAGCAATGCCACTGCCGCCACCCCGTTCCCGGTGGGCGACTACGCCTGCAACCCCACGGTCGGCACCGACGCTGCGACCTTCGACAGCATCAAGGCGATGTATCGCTAGACAGCTGTACTGATCCCGAGTCGATGAAGGGACCTCGCTCCGGCGGGGTCCTTTTTTCGTTCCTGACGGGCACTGTCGAGGTGTGGCGGGACACAACGGGACCCGCCTGGAAGGCGATCAGAGCCCCCAGGATTGAATCAGGCATTCAGTCCAACTCGAGTGTACATGAGATCTTCGGGGACCGGATGCCATCCATATCCATCATTTGATTTTCACCCTCAATATGCCCTGGCCGCCCACAATCTCACAATTCCGCGAGAGTTCTGCCTGGCGATATG